>DATCFM010000066.1:0-12677 GCA_036509515.1 Acidobacteriaceae bacterium | reverse complement strand
AGCGTGGCGTCCTGCAGACTGCCTTTGGGGATTCCGAGTTTCAGCTTGTTGGCAGCCATTACTTCGTCTCCAGCACGATCGGTTTGGTGAAGCAGCTTACCGTGCCTTCGTGGCAGACGAGGCCGTCGCCTTCGACCTCGACGCGGAAAAGAAGCGCATCGGAGTCGCAGTCGGTGGCGGCGGAGAGAACGCGGAGGCGGTTGCCGCTGGTCTCGCCCTTCATCCAGAGCTTGGAACGCGTGCGGGACCAGAAGGTGACGAAGCCGGTTTCGATTGTCTTCTTATAGCTCTCTTCGTTGAGAAAGCCGAGCATCAGGACGTCGCCGGTGCGGTCGTCCTGCACGATGCCGGCGATCAGGCCGCCGGCCTTGGCAAAGTCGAGGGTGAGAGGGGCTGCGGAGGTGGTCATAAGAGTCCTTGTTTGATTGTGAAGGCTGTGGCCCCGCGCAGCAAAAAGCCCGCTCGCGGGGTGCGCGGCAGCGGGCTGGTTCGATCCTGTTGTGCGTCGCTGGCTACTTCGCCGCACCGGACACAGCCGCCGTCGCGCCAGGCGCGTGGAGGTGATGCCCGTGACGATGCAGACGAACGTCCATCGAGTTCTAGGCTAAGGGGGCGAAGCGGGAAAGTCAACGCGTGGGACTCCAGGCCAGCTTGCGCTGAGCAGCCCGGAGTAGCTGCGAAGGGAGAAAGCCGCATCTGTCTATTCCATGGCAGATCGCCAGGGAGAATGTGCATGACCGACTATCGCGTTTCCGCAGGAGAGGCCCAGGAAGACCAACTCACAGCAGCCATCGAACAGTACACCGCCAAAGCCCCGTCCAGTGCATTTCTTGGACTGGCGATTGCGTCCATCGCCGTGTCCGTTACGTGCAAGATCTTCAAGCGGGATCATGCATCGTTGTTTGTCGGCCAGTGGGTTGCGCCGTTTCTGCTACTGGGTGTCTACAACAAGATGGTGAAGCAGCATGGATCGGACGCGACTAAACGCTAGGTTCGGCGCTAGGTCAGGCGCCAGGTCATTGAGACGCGCAGTGACTACGATCCGGCTGCTGTGACCGGGGTGAAGGTGCGCTCGCCGTCTTTGGCGATGCATACTTCGCCGGTCCCGATGGCATAAACCCAACCGGAGAGCGTGAGCTCGCCCCGTGCGACGGCGCGGGCGACGGAGGGGTGTGTCTTCAGGTGCTGCAGCTGGAGCAGCACGTTCTGCTCGGTGAGAATGTCGATCAGCGGACGGGAAGGAGGCTCCTGCACCTCGCTGTCCCGCAGCTCGCGTTCATAGAACGATTCGGCGACGGTCAGCGCGGCGTGCGCGTTGGTGAGCCAGTTCCTGACGCTGGGCATCTTTTCCGTGCTGGCGGGGTCGAGCAGGGCCTTCATCGCGCCGCAGTCGGTGTGGGCGCAGATGACGGCGTGGCGTACGCCGAGGAGGCTGACGGCGTACTCGATCACGGCGCTGTTGCCCCCCAGCATCTCTCCGTAGGCGGGCACCATGTTGCCGATGTTGCGAAGGACGAAGACCTCGCCCGGAGCCGACTGCGTGATCTCGATCGGATCGACGCGCGAGTCGGCGCAGGCGATGAACAGGGTGTGCGGCCGCTGCGTCTCCTGCACAGCCTGGGCATAGAGCCCGGCGCGCTCCGGATAGACCTTGGAGCGGAAGCGGCGCACACCGTTTTTGAGTTGTTCGAGGACGGGGTCCATGCTTGACCTATGCTGCTGGGATTTCGCGCCACTTGATGTTGCAGCCGATGCTGGCGCGCTGGTTGGGGTCGGGACGTTTCCCCGCGATGACGGCGTCGAGCGCGGCGCGGAGGTCTTTGCCGGTGACCGGCGTGTCGTTGCCGGAGTCGCCGCGCCGAGGCCGCGAATCATCAAGTTGTCCGCGGTAGACCAGCTCCATCGCGCCGTTGAAGAGAAAGAAGTCGGGCGTGCAGGCCGCGTCGTAGGAGCGCGCGACCTCCTGCTCCTCATCGAGCAGATACGGAAAGGTCCAGCCGAGGCGCTGGGCCTGGGCGCGCATGTTCTCCGGGCTGTCGTCCGGGTAAGCGGCGATGTCGTTGGACATGATCGCGCAGATAGCAATGGGCCCGTCGCCGTGCTCGCCAAAGTAGTCGCGGGCAAGGCGGGCGATCTCCTGCTCGACGTGCTTGACGAAGGGGCAGTGGACGCACAGGAACATGACCAGCAGGCCGTGCTTTTTGGCCGGTCCGCCGGTGGTGGCGATGTTGGCGGCGTCGGAGAGGTTATCGTCCCAGCTGAGAGCGAAGACGTCATCGCGGCTCATGGCGCGGCCAGTGAGCACATCGACCAGTTCGAAGGCCGGCGCGATGGTTCCCAGCTGGACCATGCTTGATTCTGTTCGCGACATGAGACTAAGCTCTCCTTTTTCCATGATATCCAGTTTTATCCGGCTTTCCCTTTGTCAGCTTTCCAAGTTTCCAAGGCGAGGCGCACAATGGCTCCGGACCGCAACAAATCTATGCAGCACACGTCCAACAGAGTGGCCCCTTGCCGATAGACGATCTTCTCCCCACTGCGAGTTTTCCCTTGCGATCCCAGTTTTCCGGTCTCCCCCGGGCCTTCGGCATACCAGCGACTTTGCTGGCGGCCGGAGTCCTTCTTGCCCTTCCCTGCTCGGCTCAATCCTCCGCTGCGTCGGCGCTGACCGCGCTGCGGCCCAAATCCTTTCAACGCCGGGTTGCGCCCAACGCGGATTTTTCTGAGCGCGTTCAACTGACTGGACATCTGCCGCGATGGGCGAAGGCGGAGAACCAGACAGCGGTAAAGAGTGTCGATGAGAGTGCGACGCTGCCGGTGACGGTGGTGTTGCGGCGCGATGCGGCGACCCAGGCTGCGTTTGAGGCTCTGCTGGCCGCGCAGCAGAATCCGGCTTCGCCGCTGTATCACCACTGGCTGACGCCGGCCGAGTTGGGGTCGATGTTCGGTGTGGCTCCAGCCGACTTGCAGGCGGTGAGGTCGTGGCTGGAGTCGGAGGGCCTGCGCGTCGATGGCGTGGAGCCGAATGGCGTCCTGCTCGATGTCTCGGGCAGCGTGGACGCTGTGAGCGCGGCGTTTCGCACCAGCTTTGCGCAGTTCGATGTCGGCGGCAGAACCCGGCTTTCGGCGACCGAGGAGCCTTCGATCCCCGCCGCCCTTCAGGCCGTGATTGCGGGCGTGCAGGGGCTCTCGCAGAGCGAGCTGCATCCGCAGAGCCGCATGATCGTGGAACAGGGCTCTCTGAGCACGCGCGCCACGCAGGCTGAGGCTGGAACTCAGCCGATGTTGACCGCGACCAATGGAGCGCACTTCGTTACGCCCGACGATTTTGCGACCCTCTATGACCTCAACCCGCTGTACAATGCGGGCAACAAGGGCGCGGCGATTGCCGGAAAGGCGCAGCGGATTGCCATCGTGGGGCGGTCGCGTGTGGTTGCGACCGATATTTCAGAGTTCGAATCGAAGACCGGGCTACCGAGCGCGCAGCCTACGGTCATCGTTCCGCCGGGAGGGACCGATCCGGGCACGACCAAGGACGGCAACCAGGATGAGGCCACGCTGGATGTGATCCGCGTCATGGGAACGGCTCCCGGCGCGGGTGTGGACCTGGTGTTGAGCGCGGACAGCAAGACAGTGAGCGGCATCTATACGACGGCGCTGTATGAGGTGAACACGCTGCGCGATCCGATCCTGAACATCTCCTTCGGCGACTGCGAGAACGATGCGGGCTCGCAGGGTGTGGCGGCGTGGGATTCGCTGTTCTCGGCGGCGGCGGCCGAGGGCATTACGGTGCTGGTGTCGTCCGGCGACTCGGGCGCGGCGGGCTGCGACCCCGACAGCAAGACGCTGCCGTTGCAGCAGGTGGCGAGCATCAACTACATCTGCTCGAGCAGCTATGCGACCTGCGTGGGCGGAACCCAGTTTGCCGACACGACCGATGCGAGCCAGTACTGGTCCAGCGCGAATGGCAGCGGCTTCAACTCGGTCCTCAGCTACATTCCGGAGGGCGCGTGGAATGAGCCCACCTCCACCAACAGTAGCGGCGCGACGACGTATGTGGCCGCCGGATCGGGCGGCGGCGCGAGCCAGTACATTGCCAAGCCCAGCTGGCAGACCGGCAGCGGCGTGCCGTCCGATGGGAAGCGCGATGTGCCGGACGTCTCCTTGAGCTCGGCTGTACACGATGGCTACTTCGCGTGCCTGGCGTATTCGGGCGGAGATTGTTCGCAGAACAAGTTTGTCGTCTTCGGCGGAACCTCGGCTTCGGCGCCGGGGATTGCCGGCATTGTGGCGCTGATGAATACGGCTGTGGGCAGCTCGGCGGGAAACCTGAACCCGATGCTCTACCGGCTGGCCGCGGACCCGTCCAATGGCGTCTTCCACGATGCGACGGCGAGCACCTCGGGCGTGTCGGGCTGCTCATTGACGATTCCGTCGCCGTGCAATAACAGCACGCCTTCGGCGGCTGGATTGACCGGAGGCCTGGCGGGGTTTGCGGTCGGCGCAGGCTATGACGAGGCAACCGGCTGGGGATCGCTGGACGCCGATCGCCTGGTAGTAGCCGTTGGCGGCGGCGGAGGTGGAACTGGAACCGGGACTGGAAACCCAACGGCGAACTTTACTCTGGCGTCGGCTCCGGCCACGCTGACCCTGAGCGGAGGCGCCGTCAGTGGGAATACAGCTACCGTCACCGTCGCGACGGCGGACGGATTTGCGGGCACGGTCGCGCTGCGGTGCTCGGTGGCCCTGTCCGGCGGCGGGACGGCGGCGGTTGCGCCCAGCTGCGCAGTGACTCCGGGGAGTGTGACGCTGGCGGCTTCGGGAGCCAGTGGCGTAGGTTCGGCGAATGCGACGGTATCGATTGGGTCGCAGGCGGCGAGCGGATCGTGCAGCTCGGGTGGCGCGGCGAGTGTGCGTACATCAGGATTCGCGCTGGTAGGTGTGCTGCTGCTTCTTCTTCCTTTCAGCCGCAGGCGCAGCGTGCGCGGCCTGTTGATGCTGTGCGTGGCGGTTGTGGGCCTGGGCCTGACGGCAGGCTGCGGAGGCGCGACGACCGGCAACATTACCTCTAATTGTTCAGGTCAGAACGCGGGGACGACGGCCGGCACGTATGTGGTGACGGTCGTAGGGAGCGGCGGGAGCACCTCCGCGAACACGAGCTTTAGTGTGACGCTGCGGTAAGAAGTTCAGGGTTCAGGGATTAGGGATTAGGAAGTACGGAGCAGGAAGCAGAGAATAGCGAGCGGATTCCGCGAGCTCCCAAAATCTTGTCAAGCCCCCAAACCACCTAAACTCCAAGCAAACAAACGATAAAATCACTGCACATTAATTCCACTCAACTCTCTACAATAGAAGTAGAGCTAAAGGAATCAGAGCTAAGAGAATCTGGGTGCCCCATGCATGCACAGCTTCATTGCGCATGGGTGGGTTCGCAAATGCAGAACCGCCGTAAATCCCTCATTCCAGAGATTTTGCACACAAAATCTCTGGAATGAATATTTTGCAGCCTAAATTAGCCGTAAACCAAACATTCTAATAATGAGACCCAGACAAGGGGGCGGGGGAACCCCCTGGGACCGGCCGCAAAATCCTGATCTCCTAATCCCTGATCCCTGCCTCCGACAGCGACGTACTCTGTGGAGATGAAGCGTCCTGCTCGGAAATTGGCGGAGGCTGGAGCGGCTCGGCGGCGCGAGCTGCCGACGGGAGCGAATGGACGGCCGCTGTGCCGATGGTGTCAGTTGGAGATTCTGGCCCGCCGCAGACGTACCTTCTGCTCGGATTTTTGCGTGCACCAGTGGAGACTGCGGTCCGACCCGGGCTATCTGCGTGAGCAGGTGTTTCTGCGCGATAAGGGCGTGTGCGCGATGTGCAGCGTGGATGCTGTCGCAGCCTATAGAGCACTGAAGAAGAGCCGGGGCGAGGCGCGGGCGGAGGCGCTGACCATGTGGGGACTGCGCAGCGTGGGCGCGCGGCGGTCGCTGTGGGATGCTGACCATGTGCTGCCGGTGGCGGAGGGCGGCGGCGAGTGCGATCTCGACAACCTGCGCACGCTGTGCCTGCTGTGCCACCGGGAGGCGACGGCGGACCTGCGGCGACGGCTGCGGCAGCCGCGCGCGAAATCACATCGAGAGCCTGCGAATTGACCTTCCCGCAGAAGGAGGCAACTGCTATGCTGTGCACGTCTCGCGATGTCCGGTTTTGCGACATGAAGCGACTTGCGACGGAAGTGGTTCCCTCTATGAAGATCATGAAGATCCTCACGCGCTTTTCGCTTCTCGGCTCGATGCTGCTTGTTCCCCTTCTGGCGCGCGCGGCGGGCTGCGTCGACTCGCCGGAGTGCCCGACCGCGATTCTTGGAGTGGTGGGAGCGGCGGGAGCGGTGCTGTATGTGCGGCTGCGGTCGCGATAAGAGATTTTCGCGGTGGAATGGGCGTTGTCTGTTCAAGAAGAGAGCTAACTGAGGGGCTACCGGGAGAGGCTTCGTGTGCGCGCCGGAGTTCTGCTTCGGTTAGACTGGCAGTCGTACCTTCAGGCGAACGTCATGTTTTCATGCAGTGGCGTATGCCGGAAGCCAGACCGGCCCATTGAATAGGAATTCCTCAGGCGTAATGTTGCTTTCAGCGAGACTGCCGCTTCGTTTCCCGCGCTCCCTCTTTCGCCTCTCCGCCGCAGTTGTTCTCGCGGGCGTGACCTTGACGTGCGTGAGGCAGGCGCAGGCGCAGAATCCGAATACGACGGATACGACAGACACCCAGAACCAGAATCCCCCGGCTGGGAGTCTCCCAACGCCGGCAAATACATTTCCGTCGACGATGCAAAGCAGTCCTGTCGTTCCCGAGAGCGAGGCCACGCGTGCGGCGCGGCTGGAGCGCGAGAGCGAAGGAACGCGCGAGGCGCAGGAGATGGATACGATCAGCGGCAACAGGCAGGTACTGCTGCCGCCGGAGCCGCCGACGCCTTTTCAGCAGATGGTGAGGGCCACGACCGGGCAGCGGCTGGAGATCTATGGGGCTTCGCTGTTTCAGCGGGTGCCGACGACCTTTGCGCCAGTGCAGAATGTGCCGGTGGGACCGGGCTACATTCTGGGGCCAGGGGACGAGCTGGAAATCCAGATCTCGGGCCAGGTGAACCGGCAGTTGAGCGTGGTGGTGGACCGGACAGGCTCGATTGCGCTGCCGGAGCTGGGCATGGTCCATGTGGCGGGGCTGCCGTATGGGCAGCTCAACAGCTTCCTGAACGCGCAGCTAGGAAAGATCTATAGAAACTTTACGGTGAGTGCGACGATGGGCGCGCTGCGAACGATTCAGGTGTTCGTGGTGGGACAGGCGCGGCGGCCGGGGAGTTTCTCGGTGAGCTCGCTGAGCACGCTGCTGAATGCGCTGTTTGCTTCAGGCGGGCCGCTGCCGACGGGATCGGTGCGCGATATCCAGGTGAAGCGCGGCGGCGAGACGATCGATCATTTCGATCTTTACGACCTGCTGCTGCACGGCGACAAGTCGCATGACATTGCGCTGGCGACCGGCGACGTGATCTTTATTCCGTTCGCGGGGCCGCAGGTGGCGGTGACGGGCAGCGTCAACCATCCGGCGATCTATGAGCTGAAGAACGAGACGACGGTGGCGCAGACGCTGGCGCTGGCGGGCGGCGAGGACAGCGCGGCGTCGGATGGAAATGTACTGCTGGAGCGGGTGTACCAGCACACGGAACGCAATGTGGAGAGCGTGAGCCTGGCGCAGACCGAGACAACGACGGTGCAGGGCGGCGACATCCTCTCGGTGCGCTCGGTGATTGACCGGTTTCGCAATGCGGTGACGCTGCGTGGCAATGTGGCGAATCCCGGGCGGTACGCATGGCGCCCGGGGATGCGGGTGAGCGATCTAATTCCCAATCGCGAGTCGCTGATTACGCGTGACTACTGGAGGAGGCGGAATCAGCTTGGGCAGTTCGTGCTGCAACAGAGCGAGGAGTCTGAGAGTGAAGCCCGGCGGCAGGCGCAGGGAACGGAGACACCGGGGATGCAGCAGCGGCAGAACACGCAGTCGCCGACGACGCAGCAGAACATGCAAGCCCAGACAGGACAGATTCAGGGCGGGCAGACGCAGGGAGCGCAGAGCGGTGGGCAGACGGCGCAGCAGAATGAGGGCGCGCTGGAGATGAATGGCAACACCGAGGCCTCGGCGAATCAGCGACAGCAAGGAAACGGCAACTCGTCGTCGCAGGGCGGCAATGCGGTGGGCGGAGCGCTGATCGATGGCGCGGGACGGTTCCAGCCGAAGAACGATGTGGTGCTGAGCGCGCCGGACATTGACTGGAGCTATGCGGTGATCGAGCGGCAGGATGCGAAGACGCTGACGACGTCGCTGATTCCGTTCAACCTGGGCAAGATTGTGCTGGAGGGCGATACGTCGCAGGATTTGGAGCTGCTGCCAGGGGATGTGGTGACGATCTTCTCGAAGGCGGATATTCGCGTGCCGAGCGTGCAGCAGACGCGCTATGTGCGGCTGGAAGGCGAGTTCGTGGGAGCGGGCGTCTACAGCGTGCAACCGGGAGAGACGCTGCGAGGACTGCTGCGGCGCGCGGGAGGATTTACACCGGACGCGTATCTGTATGCGTCGGAGTTTACGCGCGAGTCGACGCGGCGGGTGGAGCAGCAGAGGCTGAACGAGTACGCGGACCAGCTGGAGGCGCAGGTTGCCTCGGCGACGGCGTCGAACCAGGCGAGGGCGGGCAGTGCGATGGAGCAGGCGTCGGATGCGGCTTCGCAGGCGGCGGCGCAGGCGGCGGTGGCGAGGCTGCGACGGCTGCGGCCGGTGGGGCGGATTGTGCTGGACCTGACGCCGGACAGTGCGGGGATCGACAGCGTGCCGGATATTGCGCTGGAGGATGGCGACCGGTTTGTGGTGCCGCGCGTGCCGTCGAATGTGAATGTCGAAGGGCAGGTGTACAGCGCGAACGCGTTTGTGTACAGGCCGGGGAAGCGAGCGCTGGATTATCTGCGCAAGGCCGGAGGGCCGGACCGGCAGGCGGATCGGCGACGCATGTTCATCCTGCGGGCGGATGGGTCGGTGGTGAGCCGGCAGTATGCGAATGTGATGAAGGCGATGATCTACCCGGGCGACACGATTGTGGTGCCGCCGGCGCTGGACCGGCGCAGCATCCTGCAACGGACCACGGACATTGCGCAGATTGTCGGGAACTTCGCGTTGAGTATCGCGGCGCTGGATGTGCTGGCCCACCAGTAGAGCGCGGAGTCTAATGAGGAAGGATCGCGATGACAAGAGCTATATCGCGGCTGCAATAGGATGACTTGTTCGGAAAGGGTCTGGTAGTGATGGCGACGGATACTCTCAGGCCGGAGCTTCTGCCCCCCGCGGGCGAGCAGGATGAACGCGGAGTCGATCTGCTGGCCCTGGCGATCGCCCTGGCCTCCGAGTGGAGGCTGGGCGCGAAGGCGTTTCTGATCGCTTTCGTCCTGCTGATTGCTCTCATCTTTTTCCTTAGCCCACAGTATGTCGCCACCGCGGTGATCTTACCGGAGGGCGGACATTCAACGACGAGTTCGCTCTCGTCTCTGTTCGCCACGAGCGGGCCCGGCGGTTTGTATATGGGCTTGCTCAACAGTCGCAGTGTGCAAGATGAGGTCATCGATCGAGCAGATCTGATGCGCGTTTTCAAGACATCGAGCCGGGAGACAGCGCGCGACATCCTGGTGGACAAGAGTACCTTCAAGGCCGGAACGGACTCATTGCTCACAATCAGCGTGAAGGACAGGCGTGCGAAGATCGCAGCGGGCATAACGAATGCGTATCTGCAGAGTCTGAGAGATCTGAATAACAGAATGAATCTGGAGCAGAGCGCCGAGACACGCGATTTTTTCAAAGAGCAGATTGAAGACGAACGCAACCAGCTAGCCAATGCCGAGACACAATTAGAGACTACAGAACAGCGCACGGGCATCGTACAGCCAGAGGCGCAGACGCAGATTGGTTTGAATGCGATTGCCGCCGTTCGTGCTCAGATCACGCAGTTGCAGGTGCAGATGGCGGCCCTGTTGCGCGGCGCTACCAGTCAGAATCCGCAGGTGCAGCGGCTGCAGTCGCAAATTGCGCAACTGCAATCTGAAGAACACGCGATGGAGCAAGGCAGCAGCAGTGCTCCGGCAGGGGCCGCCCCGCCCGCGCAACAGCTTCCGAAGACAAACCTGGACGTATTGCGAGCTCAACGCGAGGTGACCTTTCATAACGCGTTGGTGACGGCTTTGGCGGGACAGTTTGAAACCGCTCGAGGGATCGAGGAAGAGGCTCGTCCAGAGTTCCAGGTGGTAGACCGTGCAATCGTACCGGAACATAAGGCATGGCCACCACGCCGCCTGTTTCTGATTGCGGCCATCGTGCTTTCGTGCATCGTCGCTCTCATTGCCATTGTGCTGCGGCTGGCATGGCGGAGGATCGAGAGAGACCCGGAACACCGCGAGCAACTCGCGCAATTGCGGCAAGCTATTAAGGGCCGTTGAGGAGAGAACGCGTGCGTGTGCTGCATAAGCCACACCCCCTGGCGATGTTCAGCACATGGTTTCTGGTGGTGTTTCTTGTTTTATTTCCCAAGGGCGGCATCAAGATCGGTCCGCTGCCAGTTACCTGGGGATATCTATTCCTCGCTTTCTCCCTGCTGCCGCTGGCGATCGTAAGACTGTTGGCTTTTCCGCTGCGCTGGCCGAAGCGAGTGCTCTTCGCGTTGGCGCTGCTGATGCCGATTCAACTTCTGTTCCTCTATGCCGCTGTGTTTTATGGAGTCGCGGATCCGTCGTTTGCGTTCAGCACGGTTGTCGGACTGTTTGTGCTGCCGTGGATCTTTCTCCTGGTGTATCCGGCGTTTCTTTCCCTTATTGACGGCGATCGCCTGTCGCTCTATTTGCGCTGGTCGATGCTGCTGGCGGCGCTCTGGGGCATCTTTTTGTACTTTCTCCATCCGCTGACCGGACACTTTGTCGAGATACCGTATCTGACGGTGAACGCCGGAGATTATGGGGACATTGAGGCTACGAAACATATTGCGCGTGGCCTCTTCATGAAGCTGATTTCAACTTATAACAATGGGAATGTCTACGGCGTAGCGACGCTCATTCTGCTGCCACTGTATCGGGAGCTGGAACATGTGCGATGGCGCCGCATTGCCCTCCTGATTGCCCTCCTGCTTACGCTTTCGCGCACAGTTTGGGTTGGGCTTGTGTTGCTAGAGATATTTCCTTTGATCGCACTGCTCACCTGGCAGGTATGGACCTTCCCAATCCTTCATCTAAGGACGGCGGTCCGGCGAATTGAAGTCGCCACGGTCACCATTGTTTTAGTGTTTGGCGCACTGCTTTTTAATTCCCTGGGCTCGGGCGCACTAAGGTTCTTATTCGATCCGACAGCGGGCGGCCGTATAAACGAGATTAAAGTGGTGATCTCGAGCAGGATTACGCTGTTGCCAAGCCAACCGGTCTCGGGATTTCTTGAGATCTTGTATTCGTCGGCGGCCCAAGGATACGGGTGGATGGGTCTTGTGGCACTTGTGTTGCTCTTAGTAAGTCCAATTCTGCTTCTAGTTGTGCAGCCGGAGGCACTGCATTCGCGAATAAGGCGGGCAGCGCTCCAGGGATTGATCCTGTATATCGTCCTGGCTGGTATGGACGGTGCGCTGAACTATATCCCGGTGATGGCCTTCTATTGGTTTGCGTACATGGTCTATCTATTTGGCTGGCCCGGCCGACCTCATGGCGTTCCAGCTTCGCACGTTGCTCATGTTGCGGAAGCGCCGGCGGGGGCAGCTTCAATCGAAAGAGTGGGAGCCTGAGGAAGCGGGTGCACATGTGGCATAAACTATGAGCGCTGCGTTGAAATGTGACTGAGTGCAAAATTTTGCCCGTGGAAAGGTTTGTCCCCGCTTGCAGACGGAAAATCCCATTCTTGTGACCGGAGGCTGCGGCTTTATCGGGTCGAACTTTGTGTTGGAGTGGCTGGCGCGGGAGAGTGCGCCGGTGGTGAATCTGGATGCGCTGACGTATGCGGGCAATCCGGAGAATTTGGCTTCGATTACGGCTTCGGCTGGGAGCGACGAACACTACACATTCGTTCGTGGCGACATCAATGATGTGGCGCTGCTGGAAAGGGTCTTTCGCGAGCATCGGCCGCGGGCGGTGGTTCACTTTGCGGCGGAGAGCCATGTCGATCGTTCAATTGTGGGGCCGGATGCGTTCTTGCGCACGAACGTCGAGGGGACGTTTCGTCTGCTGGAGGCTGCGCGCGGATTTTATGCGGGGCTGAGCGGTGAGGAGCGCGAGCGGTTCCGGTTTCTGCATGTCTCGACCGACGAGGTGTATGGAACGCTGGCGCCGGACGATCCGGCTTTCAGTGAGACGACGCCGTATGCGCCGAACAGTCCTTATGCGGCTTCCAAGGCGGCGAGCGACATGATGGTGCGCGCGTGGCACCATACGTATGGTCTGCCGACGCTGGTGACGAACTGCTCGAACAACTATGGGCCGTTTCAGTTTCCGGAGAAGCTGATTCCGCTGACGATCAGCAATGCGCTGGCGGGCAAGACGCTGCCGGTGTATGGCGATGGGAAGCAGGTGCGGGACTGGTTGTATGTAAGCGACCACTGTGCGGCGATTCGGACGGTGCTCGACAAGG
>DATCFM010000065.1:0-44827 GCA_036509515.1 Acidobacteriaceae bacterium | reverse complement strand
GAGCCATATCAGCCTTACGCTGAACAAGGTTCATGGATCGAATGCGGTGGTGGCGGTGGGCGGCTTGTGCGGCTATGGCCTGGAGCAGACGGTCGATACAAAGATCGGCATACGGCAGGTGTTTCCGGTGATCGGGTCGTCAAGCGCAACGTCACTGTACTATGCGGATGCGAATACGACGCTGGTCGGCAACAGTGGACGGGCGAGCACGAGCGGATATCAGAATATGTCCCTTCAGGTGGCGTCGATTGCGCGGCAGAGCAACGTTGTGACGGTGACGCTGACCGCGAATATGCCGGAAGATGTCAGCGGACTGACGCTTACCGTGAGCGGCGTGGCGGATTCAAGCTACAACGGCAGCTACGTGATGACCAGCACAGCCGCAAATACATTGACCTATGCGAATACGGGCGCGGACAGCACGAGCTCCGGAGGGACGCTGACACTGCTGACCGGAGGGTTTGTACTGTATCCGATGGCGGAGGTGCTGAATGTGTTCGATCCAGCCAACAGGAAGGTGGATGGGACGATGACGCTGGCTCCGAACACGGTGGCGTGGGCGCAGGGCGATGCGGTGGAAGAGCCGCATTATTATCAGCAGTCCACATTTGCGGATATCGAGTTCATAACGCAGTATGTGCCGAGGCCGATCCAGTATGCGAACGCAGGGAAACAGTACCAGGGGGTGGTGGGGCCAGGGGTGCGGGGATGGTCGATCACCAACTCGGAGGCGTGGAGCGACTATCTGGGCGCGGGTGGAACGCACGAACCGCCTGACGACGCCTACATGGCAAACGGTGTGTGGAAGAATGACTTCGAGATGGACGCTGGGCAAGAAGCTCTGATTCGCGCGCACTGCAATCTGCATGGATGCAATCGATGGAATTCGGGTTATGCGCTGTTTGCGCTGGATTCGGTGCAGGGCGAGGACTTCCTGACGTATCAGCCACAGAATCATACTGTGGACTGGCAACTCGGCGGGCAGTTCTTTACGTTCTCGCCTACGGCCGGTTTCTCTGCGAAGACGATGAATGCGACGACCATAAATGCGACATCCATTGTTGCGGGCTTCGCGGGCAGGGCGCAACTGGCGGCGGGCGGCTCGTCGGGATACAGCAACTTTACGTTGAATGGCAATAATGCGGATGGATCGAGAATCGGATTCATTGGCGGCGGGACGGGCGATTCGAGCCTTTATCTGGATGTGCCCTTAGGCGGCGAGTTCTACTTTCGCGTCGCCAACGCGCATTCGATCATCTTCACCGGAGCCAACAGTGGGACGATGCAGGGCGGTGTGGTGCAGGTGCAGCAGGTGCTAGGGAGTGGATCGACACCGAGCATGTCGTTGGGAAGCGCGGCGGGTACGGGCGGAAGCTATAGCTTGAGTGGAACTCCGCTGTCCGGAGTGCTCACGGTGACGACAGGGACGGCGCCTGGGGTTTCGAGCACGCTGGCGACGATGGGCTGGTCGCTGCCTTCGTCGACGCCACCACAGGGGTGTTCGCTGATGCCGAGGAATGCGAATGCGGCGGCGGCGAGCGCAACGATCTTTACGGGCGCACCGACGACAGGGGGATGGACGGTGAATGTGGGTGGGACGGCGCTGGCGGCTTCCACTGCGTATTCGTGGTCGTATCAGTGCATGTAAGGGGCATATAAGCAGCATGTAAGTGCGAGGGTGGATTGGGTCGAAAGCGAGTGGGAGAGCTGGAAGCGTTGCTGGAGATGGGCCGCCGGATGGATCGGCGGCCCACTTATTCGATAGAGCTTGCGGAGAAGCTGCTGAAGGTGCGCGGGCGCGATGGACGGTTTCAATCGCTGCGAGCCAATGCGGTACAGCGTGACTTTGAGCAGAGACGCGGGCAGAGGAACATTGTGCTGAAGGCTCGGCAGATGGGCTTGACGACATGGGTTGCGGCGAGATTTTTTATGCGCACGATTACGCGGCCCGGCACGCTGACGCTGCAGGTAGCGCACACGCGCGAGGCGGCGGAGAGCATCTTCGCCGCGGTGCGACGCATGTGGGAGGGACTGCCGGAGGATATGCGCGAGGGACCGTTGCGGGTGCGGCGATGGAATGCGGGGCAGATGGTGTTCGCGCAGATAGATAGCGAGTTTCGGATTTGCAGCGCGGCGGAGGTGAACGCGGGGCGCGGATTGAGTGTGCAGAACCTGCATTGCAGTGAGGTGAGCCGGTGGCCAGGAGATGCAGGAATGACACTGGCCGGGTTGAGGGCAGCGCTGTCTCCGGGTGGAGAGATGGTGCTGGAGAGTACGCCGAATGGAGCGTATGGCGCGTTCTATGAAGAGTGGTGTGCGGGATTGGAGGCTGCGAACGCTGCTTCACAGCACGGGCTGGTGCGACATTTCTTCCCGTGGTGGATGGAGAGTGCTTATGTGGCGGCGCCGGTTTCGCTGGAGTCGCTGAGCGACCAGGAGCGGGAACTGGTAGCGCGGCATGGGTTGAGTGCAGAGCAGATTGGATTTCGTCGCGGGCTGGAGCGGATGTATGGCGGGTTGCGGGACCAGGAGTTTGCTGAAGATGCGGAGAGCTGCTTTCGGGCTACGGGTGCCTGCTGCTTCGATGTTGGGGTGCTGGAGCGGCGTGCGCGCGAGGCTCCGGAGCCGATTGAACTACGGCGCGGTGGAGCGCTGCTGGTGTGGCTGAAGCATGTTGCCGGACGCGAATATGTGGTTGCGGTGGATTCGGCCGGCGGCGGTGAGGATGGAGATTTTGCCGCGGTGCAAGTGGTGGAGGTTGCAACGGGTTTGCAGTGCGCGGAGCTGCGTGACCGGTTGCGGCCGGCAGAGCTGGCGCGCGCTTCGGCGGAGCTGGCGAGGGAGTATGGCGCGGCGCTGATTGTCGTGGAGCGGAACAACCATGGCTCGGCGGTGCTGGCGTATCTGGAGACGAGCGAGCGGTATGGGCGCGTGTATCGACAGCAGGGTGAGGCGGGGTGGTTGACGACGGCGGCGTCGAAGCCGGAGATTGTGGCGCGGATGGGCGTGCTGATCGGGGAGTCGGCGGAGAGGTTTATGAGCCGGCGGCTGCTGGCTGAGTGCAGGACCTTTGTTGCGGATGAGAGGGGACGGACGGCGGCAGCGGCGGGAGCGCACGATGATCTGGTGATGGCGATGGCCATTGCGCAGGCGGTGCGGGCCGAGAGGCTGGAGCGAAGAGGGTCGTTGCAAGCGGCTTAGTGCGCTACCCTGCTGTTGAGCACCCCAGCGAACAAAGAACGTTCGCTGGGGATCCCGGAGGGAGGGATGGGCCTTGGCGGTTGTGGCGGTACAGTCGATTCGCAGGATGCGTGGAGGAGCGCAGAGTCAGCTTATGCTGGGTGCGGATGGACATCTGTGGGTGGTGAAGTTCCAGAATAATCCGCAGCATCTGCGGGTGCTGGCGAATGAGTTGATTGCTACGCGAATGGCCGAGGCTGTGGGGTTGACGGTGCCCAAGAGCGATGTGGTCGAGGTGAGCGACTGGCTGATCCAGAATAGCCCGGGAATGATGATGGAGCTTGGGCGCGGGGTGCGGGAGCGGTGTGCGGCGGGGTTGCAGTTTGGGAGTCAGTTTGTCGGAGGATTGATGCCGGGGCAGGTGGTGGATTATCTGCCGGAGCCGCAGCTGGATGAGGTGAGGAACCTGGCGGAGTTTGCCGGGATGCTGGCGATCGATAAGTGGACGGGCAACTGCAATGGGCGGCAGGCGGTGTTTGAACGAAGGCCGCGCGAGCGAAGATATCGGGCGGTGTTTATCGATCAGGGATTTTGTTTCAACGCGGGAGAGTGGATGTTTCCGGACGCTCCGCTGCGAGGGGTGTTTGCGCGGAATCAGGTGTACGCCCGCGTGAGAGGATGGGCGAGCCTGGAGCCGTGGCTTTCACGGGTGGAAGAGTTCGCGCCGGACAGGCTGTGGGCGATTGCCGGGGAGGTTCCGCCGGAGTGGTACGGTGGCGATCTTGGGACGATCGAGAGGTTGATGGAGAGGTTGCTCGAGAGGCGTGGGCGCGTGCGGGAGCTGATTGGATCATTTCGGGACTCGGATCGGGAGCCTTTCCCGAATTGGGGAGCGTCGAAGAGCGTGGTTGTGCCGAGACGGTTTGCGATTGCGGGAGATGCTGGCAATCTGGTGATGTAGGGTTTGGTGGATAGATTGCTGATGAGAAGTTGAGGAGAAGAGGTTGGCGGAGCGATTGCAATGCGAGTTCTCCCTGATTCGGTATGTGCCGGATGTGGTGAAGGGAGAGTTTGCCAACATCGGCGTGGTGCTGCGAGAGGCCGGGCGCGCGGACGGCGCGACGGTGCGGTTCACGCGCGACTGGAGCCGGGTGAGGTGCCTGGACCCGGGGGCGGATGTTGAGTTGCTGGAGGCGCTGGAGACGGAGATTGCGGAGCGGTTGCGCGCGGGTGTGGACGAGCGAGTGAATGCGAAGCCGGTGCTGACGACTCTGGAGGATTCTCTTTCGAATAGCGTGCAACTGACGGAGATGCGGGCGACGCTGGCGGAGAGTCTGGCGGCGGAGATCGAGCAGCTGATGCGGATGTATGTGGAGCCGCTGAAGGCTCCGGCGGTGCGCCGGAAGGCGAGCGGGCGCGGAGCGATTGCGGGCAGGATGCGCGAGGAGTTTGAGCGCGCGGGTGTGTGGCGGCTGATGCGGAAACGGATTGCCGCGGCGCAGTACACGCGAGCGGGCGATCCGCTGAAGATTGATTGCGGGTATCGCAATGGGCGCGTGCGCATGTTCCAGGCGGTGTCGCTGGAGAATGATGCGGAGGCGGCGAAGGGACTGGCGTACTCGGCTGAGGCATTGCGCGAGGGTGTGACGAAGGTTGAAGGCATTGAGCTGGAATTGACAGCGGTTGTGGAGCCGGTGGGGACGGTTGCGGATGCGGAGATGTACGGGTTTGGCGTCAGCGCGATGGAGAGTGTGGCGATTCGCGTGTTGACGGTGGCGGACCTTGGACGTGTGGCGGAGACGGCTCGGCGGGAGTTGCGGGTGTGAGGGAGTTACGAGTTAGGGAGTTAGGAAGTTAGGCGGCGGTGGTTTTCAGTGGGCCCGTGCCTGATTGAGCCAGGTTTTCGTGCTTTCAGTCTTGAGCTGTGAGCTTTGAGTGGTGAGTTTGTTTGGACGGCGTGGCTTTCAGGCTGCGCCGTTTGCTTTTGTGCGAGAGGAGAGCGGATGGGTGTTGGAGCAGCGGTGAAGGAGATGTGGGATCGCATGGCGGGATTGAATGCAGGAAAGGCCGCGGAAGGCGAGCGGAAGACGATAGCCACGCCGTTGGCAGGGTCAATCTTTGCGCCGCTTCGCGGTGGGACGGTGGTGAATGCACTGCCGAAACCGACGGCGGGGAATCTGCGCAGGTTTGCGGAGACGCCGGCGGCGCGGCGGGCAATGAACTTCATCAAGGACCGGATTGCGTGCATGGAGTGGCGCATTGAAGTGCGGCCGGATGCGGGCGATGACAGTGCGGAGAGCCGGCAGCAGCGGGCGAGAGCGTTGCGGCGGGCGCTTGAGACTCCCAATGAGAGCGATAGCTTTCGGACGATGATCGAGCAGGTGATCGAGGATGTGCTGGTGGGAGGGTTCGGCGCGGCGGAGGTGGAGATCTCGGGCGACGCGGGGCAGCCGGTGCGGATTTATCCGGTGGATGGAGCGACGGTCCATGTGAACGCGAACTGGAATGGCGATCCAGCGCAGCCGCGGTATGCGCAGTTGACGGGGCGGCTGGGCAAGGATGCGTCGACTCCACTGCTTGACTCGGAGCTGATGTACATCAGGCTGAATCCGCGGACGCACACGGTCTTCGGGTTGGGCAAGCTGGAGGTTGCGTTTGAGACGGTGTCGCAGTTCCTGCAGGCGCACAGGTATGCGGGGCGGCTGGCGGCGAACAGCGTGGTGCAGTATGCGCTGTGGATGCAGGACCGCACGCCGGAGCAGCATGAGCGGCTGATCCAGTGGTGGCAGGACGAGGTGGAAGGCACGGGGCGCGTGCCGGTGATGAGCTCGGAGACCGTTCCTCAGGTGCTGCGTTTTGGGGGTGGAACGGATGCGGACCTGCGATTGCAGTGGCAGCAGTTTCTGCTGACGATGATTGCGAATGCGTTTGACCTGCCTGCGATGTTGCTGGGCGTCTCGCAGGATGTGAATCGATCGACGGCGCAGGAGATGTCGCAACTGGCCTTCGACAATGCGGTGGTGCCGCTGGCGAAGCTGATTGCCGACCATCTGACGCGGGATGTGATTGTGAAGCGGCTGGGGTGGGAGGATCTCCGGTTCGTGTGGAACGAGCTGGAAAGCCGCAATGAGCTGACGGAGGTTCAGATACAGACGGAGCTGCTGAGGGCGGGCGTGCTGACTGTCGGGGAGGTGAGGGCGATGCGCGGGTTGCCGGCCCTGATCAGCCCGGCGTTGTGAGCCTGAGATAGCGAAGATTGCGAAAGCGATGAGCGAATGAAGGAGGTGTGCTTGAGAGAAGCAGGAGAGCGGCTGTGCAGGCCGCGCGGGCTGACGGTGGGAGCGATGGCGGTGGAGTTTCCCGAGGTGAATGGACATCCGAACCGGTTGCCGTTCGAGGGATGCCTGACGCTGGTGGACGTGGCGAGCGACAAGGCGCCGAGCGGAGCCAAGGGGCATCGGGTGCTGCTGACGAAGGGCGCTGCCGAAGCGGCGCTGCCGAGTTTGCTGGGGATGGCCGTCGACTACAAAGCCGGATGGGATGGGCACGATGCGCGGCAGAAGTGCGGCATCATTACGGCGGCGCATGTCGAGGGACACAGGCTGCTGGTGAGCGGGTTCCTTTTCGCGCGGGATTTTCCGGAGATGGAGGCGCGCATGGGCGGGCTTGCAGCGACGGGAACCGGTGAGATGGGAATGAGCTACGAACTGGCCGATGCGCATGTGGCGGATATGCGGGCTTCAGTGTGGACGCTGACGCGAGCGACGTTTACCGGAGCGGCGATTCTGCTGCGCGATAAGGCGGCCTATCGGGGGACTTCGTTCCGGTTGCGGAGGCGTTGCCGGGGTTGAGCGACGTTCAACGCAAGGGGCGCGAAGGAAAGCGCAAAGGACGCCACGGTGTTTGTGGCGAGGATGAGAGGAGTACGAATGAAGGAAGTTAGTGTTGAGCTGGTGGATGCGATGGAGCGGTTGATCGAGGCTGTAGAGAGTCTTGAGCAGACTGTGCAAACATCGGGTGCTATGCAGAGCTCGGTTGCGGCGAGTGCTGAGGAGATCGCCGAGAAGATTGTAGCGACGGTAGAGACGCAGCGCGAGACGGAGCTGGAGCGGAAGCTGGCTGAGGCCGAGGCGAAGATCGCGGAGATGATTGCGGCTTCGGCGGGTCAGCAGCAGGCGGGTCGCAAGACACTGCCGGCGAGCATGACTTCGATGCTGGCCAAGCAGGGCGTTGCTGTGGAGTCGATGGAGGCGGGCGCGCTGGATGGCGCACTGGCCAGCTTGAGCGTCGAGCAGCGGATTGCTGTGAAGTCCGAGCTGATGCGCGCAGGGCTGCTGGGTTAGGCGCATTGACCTCGCTTATCGCAATAAGATTGCGCGTTCGTGGCGAGCCCTACAGGTTGGGCCTTCAGCTTTGAGTTGATAGGACACGTTGACCCGAGGCTTTGCCCCGGTATGGAGCGCGCTTTCGACGCTTGGAGTCGAGGCGAGTAGGAGGTGTCGCGATGCGGCACCTTTTGTCATTTGTGAGAACAACAAAGAGGAGAAAGAATGAACGCAAAGTTTACGGAGATCAGCGCGGCGGCAGATTACATCGGACCCGGCGCAATTGAGGTACCGCTGTATCAGACCGAGATCCTGGACCTGGTTCGCCGGCGCGGCGTCTTTGGGCAGCGCATCAAGCAGGCACCGGCGACCGGGCATCCGTCGCGGTTCTTCGAGGAGCAGGCGATTCCTTCGCCCGCGGCGAGTGCTGGATTCGTCGATCCACGCAATATCGTGGCTCCGCTGGTGCAGCCGACACGCGTGGAGCGCTCGGTTCCACTGAAGGCGCTGGTTGCGCAGATCAACTACAACCTGTTCGATCTGGAGCTGGGCAAGCAGCAGAGCCAGTTCGCCTACTTGCAGGCGAAGGACTTGACCGATACGGTCGACGGCGTTCTGCGCACGCATGATATTGCGCTGTGGAACGGAACGGACACGAGCCTGAGCACGCCGACGACGGCCCAGTACTTCGGGGCAGTGGGACAGATTGCGGCTGGCGGCAACTCGGTGTCGATCGGTACCAGCGAGTCGATTGTCGATGGATTGAAGTCGGCGGTTGCGCAGATGCTTTCGAACACAAGCTATGGCGTGCGGCCGACGGCCATCTATGCCAATCCGGTTCTGCTGGACCTGATCGATCGCGAGATGAAGGCGGAGTTCAACGTTGTGCTGAACACCAAGGCGATCGAGGGCGGTCTGACCGTCAAGACGCTTTCGACGCAGGCGGGCGACATCCCGCTGATTCCGGAGTGGACGTTGCCGTACACCGGCACGCCTGGTTCGGGGAGCGCGGTGCTTCCGGCATACATCGTTACCGAGGACCTGATTGAGTATCACTGGCTGGGCGATCCGAATCCTCGGGTGTTCCAGCTTGGTGTTCCGGGTTCGCTGGCAAGCCAGTATGTCGTCGTGAAGTTTGGCGGCGTGGTGGTGAAGGGCGCGAACTACGCACACTACCAGGTGCTGGTGGACCGCTAGAACGAAGACTGATCACGGTTTGAGTTGACGTGAATCGTTCGCATTTTGGGCGCAGCGGAGGAAAGCAGGTCCTTCGCTTGCACCCCAGCGAGCAAGAAGCACGCTCGCTGGGGACCCCGATGCGCGCAGGATGACAATTCGTTTGATTGAAGCGACAGACGGGGGATTGGGATGGGATATTTGTTGCCCGCAGAGTATGCGGCGTATGGGCTGACCGCGGAGACTGCGGATGCGTGGGTGACAGCGGCTTCGGTCATGATCGAGGCGTATTGCAAGCGGCCAGCGCTGCTTTCGGCGAGTTATACGGAGCGGGTGCGCGTGGCGAGACACTCGCAACATGTGCGCCTGAGCTATGGGCCGTTGGTGAGCGTGGATGCGGTGAAGGCACGGTACGCGCGGCCTTCATGGCGCGATCCGGAAGATGTGTTTGCGGTGCAGTTTGCGGAGGCGTTTGGCGTGCCGGGGGCGTGGGCGAGTGTCGATCCTTCGACTCTCTGGGTGGATCTGTCGCTGGGCGAGTTTCGCTTTGCGTGGAACGTGATGGGGCTGCGCTATACCGAGGCTGAGGTGACGTACACGGCGGGACTTGTGACGGTTCCCGATGCGGTGAAGGTGGCGTGTGCGCAGATTGTGAAGAATGCGCAGGTGACGCCGGGGCTGAATGTGAAGTCGAGCAAGATGGACACGCTGCAGACGCAGTACTTCAGCGATTCGCTGCTGGACAGCCAGGTGAAAGCGTTGCTGCGGCCGTATGTCGCGGAAAGGCTGTCGTAGATGGGCGACCTGTTGCTTTGCGGAGATGCTGTGGTGCGATCGGCCGACGCACTGTTGCGCGCGAATGGCGGGCGCGCGGCGTTGCTGAGGATGCCGGCGCCGGCGGTTGCGGGAAACGATGCGGAGCAGTTGGGGTTGACGGCGCCGCAGTTTCAGGATGCGGAGTTATCTCCGGTGCTGTTTCAGAGGGCGGAGAGTGCGACGACGCTGCTGGTGTCGGCGAGTGCGGTGATGGCGGTTGTCGGGAGTCTGAAGTTCAACTCGGCTGAGGTTCTGTTCGAGACTGCGGCGGGTGTGGTGATTGATGAGGTGTTGTACGCGATCGTTTCGAGTGTGGCTTCGGTGTGGGATGGAGAGCCGTACAGCTATTGCCTGACGTTGCGTGCTCCGGATCGATAGAGATGGCGGTGAGCCGCCTGGAAGCTAGTGGGGGTGAGGTGCAGAACGCGAAGGATACGTTTTATGAGTTGCTGCGATCAAGGATCGCGGCAGGAAATCCGGAGCGCACGATTGTGGTGCGCGGGCAGACGCGTCCCGGAGTTCTTGTGGAGGAGAATGAGCTGGTCACGACGGCAACGTTGCCTGACTGCTTTCGACTGCGCTGGACAGCTGCGGGTGTGGATACGGCGAACGCGCTGCCTCTTGTGGCGTTGGGCTGCGAGATTCTCTACGAGACGGCAGGGAGTGCGGGGAATGGCGGCATGGACCGCGGGCGCGCGCTGGCTGCGATGGACGCGGAGCTGACGGCGGCGATCAATGCGTCACCACAGTTTGCGGCCAAGCAGAATTATGCGGGGCTGGCGAGCGGCGGAGGTGTGGTCGCGATGAACACGAATGTGTGGTGGGGCAATGTTGTCTTTGGAGCGGCAGTGGTCAAGAGCGATCGTGTTGCTCGGACAGCGACGGTGACGGTGATGAGCTACGAGGAGGCAGGTGAACTTTGAATGTGACGACTGAGACGATGCCTCCTGCGATGCGCAGGGTGCGGGCGTACTTTGCGCCGGTGAATCGCAGTGCGCAGCAAGCGACGATCTTCGATCCGGCGCAGCAGGGGATGTTTGATCTGGATGCGGCGGCGGCTCCGTGGATCGACCTGGGGTGGATCAATGGCTTCATCCGGAAGTCGGGAACAAAGATCGATGCCGTGCGCTCGGGCGCTCCGGCTGTGACGCAGATGCAGAGTCGAAGCGAAGTTGAGGCGACGGTCTCGTTTCAGTTCTCGAGCTGGGGGAAGCTGCAGATGGCGCTCGCTTCGGGGACGCAGCAGATGAATCTGCTGGCGACGCAGCAGGGTGCGGCGGCGGCTGGATCGGGTGGAGTGGCGATTGCCGCGGTGGCTTTGCAGACCGGATCGACCGCGAGTGTGCTGCAGGTGGGCGCGACGGCAGCGGTCGGATTCGCGGTTGGGGAGCTGATTGTTGTGGATGTCGACTATAGCGGGCAGATAGGGTTCGTCGGCAGCGGCGTAAGCGGAGCGTATGTGAAGACTGCGCTTACCGATGTGGACTATGTGCGGCGCGTATCGCTGAATGTTGGGCGCGTGAATGCTGTTCAGGGAGGCGCGCTGACGCTTGAGTCGGGGCTGCTGGGCGGAGTTCCGAGTGCGGCGATGAAGGTTAACGGCGTGGTTGGTTTCTGCGATCGAGAGGGGTCGAGCTTCTTTCAGGAGTGGTCGGCGCTTTTTGTTGCAGAAGGGCAGCAGGGCGAACGGGTGCTGTGGCATTATCCGCGCCTGCAGGCGATGGCGAGTGTGGGTGAAGCAGCGGTGGCCTCGGGCGGTGGGCTGGAGTCGTTGCGTCAGAGCTCGGCGTTTCGAGCGCTGCCGGTGAAGGACGCGGTGGATGGTGAGAGCGTGGTCTGCTTCCGCAGCTTTGTTGCTGGGTCGTAAAGGCTATTGAAGACAACGTCATTAGTGAGCTTGGAAGAGCGAGGGGGTAAAGGTTGCGGATCACAATCGACAACCTGGATGGAGCGGGCGCGCGCGATTACACGGCGGCGATCGCTCCGCAGGGACCGGTCACGGTGCAGCGAACGTTGAATGCGCCTACGCGGTGTACGGCGGAGGTGGTCGTGGGGGTCGCGGGACTACCGCTGCCGGCACGGCTGGGGCGTGTGATGGTCGAAGCGGACGATGCGACTGTCTTGTTTACAGGATATGTGGCCACCGAACCAGTGCGAGTGTATGCAGGCGAAGCGAGCAGCGGGCCGACTTATCGTGCGCGGGTGAGCGCGGTGAGCGATGAGTGGCTGCTGGACAGGCTGGGCTCGGGGGCTTCGAGCGATGCGGGTCTATCCCTTGCGCTGGATGGCAATGACTTGCTTGCCCGGCTGACAGCGCGCGTGCAGGCTGGGCAGACCGCGATGGTGGGAACGACGCCGGTGACAGGATCGCGCGTAAGCGGGGTTTTCTCGGCGCGAGCGTCGGCGCCGTGGAGTGTGAACGCCGGAGCGGCCGCAAGCGCCTCTTATTCAGGCTATCGAGCCATGGCGAATCAGGTGACGATGCAGCCTGCTGGAGCTGTAACCCATGCATTCAGCGATGCGGACGGAACGTTGAGCGTCGCCGAGCTGCAGGTGGGAGCAATTCGCGAGCTGGCTAATGATGTGACGGTCTCGGGCGCAGAGGAGCCAGCGGCTTACGTCAGCGAGAGCTTCGCCGGCGATGGGACTACGACGGTGTTCAAGTTGAGCGAGTCGCTTTATCGGACCACTCACCGGACGGTGATCAGCGACAGCTTCGATGGAGCAGCGTTCGATGTTTCGCAGTGGGAGGTTCTTGACGGCGGAGGGTATCTGTCGCTGGGCGGAGCCGGTCTGGTGATGAACGGAGGTCCGGGGCGAGATGGTGGAGCGACGCTGACGGCACTCGATGCGCTGGAGATAGGCGGCAGCGTCGTGTTTCAGTTGAGCGGCGTGGTGCTGGGTGCGTCGTCTGATGGAATGCTGGCAGGTCTTTATCAGGGGACGGTGGAGCTTGGTAATTGCTTTTCAGGGTTTCGCGTGCGTCAGAGCGAGAGTGGCAGTGGAGGCGTCACGCTGATTGTTCCGGTGCTGAACGGCGTCGAGGTTGGCACGAGCTTTACGCCGGCGGCCGGACATGCGTATACGCTGCGGCTGCGGTTCCATTGCGTAGAGATGCAGCGGGTGATGCAGATCTATTACTGCATGGTGGATGGCGTGGTGCAGAGCTTCGGGAATGGCTCGGGTGTAGCGGCGCCGCTGGATGTGGTGTTCGAGTTGGTGGATGAGGGCGCGAGCTCGAATACGCCGGCTACGGTGCTTTATGACAGCGCGGGGGCGGGAGGGGTGACGGGCTCGCCGGAGACGTGTGCTGTGGTTGCGGTCAATTCGACGCAGTTGTTTGGGTCGATCCGGGCGATTGAGATTACGCGGCCGGGGAGCGCGTGGGTGGTGAGCACGCTTCCAAACGGAACAAAGCAGACACGGCTTGTTGGGGCTGCCGGCGAAGGTGTGGATTGCGAGGTCAGTTACGGAACGAGTGCCGGGACGCCGGGACGTGTCACGTTCTTTAGCGGACGAGTGCCGGTTGTAGGCGAGCAGGTGACGGTGCTGTATCGGAACCAGCAACGATCTGTGGCGAGGATTGCGGATGCGGCGAGCGTTGCGGCCGAGGCGCAGGCAGGAGCTGCAGCGCAGATCGACGGCACGAGCCGATGGCTGGGGAAGGTGTTGCAGCCGGAGGCGCGGTCGAGTGCGGACTGCGAGTCGGCGGCGCAGGCGGTGCTCGCGTTTGCGACGAGCAGAACGGCTGCGGTGGCGGGATCCTATGCGGTCGTGAACCCGGCTGATGATATCTGGCCAGGCGATGTACTGGCTGTGACGAGCGACGGAGTCACTTCGTCGCTGCTGGTTCGCAGCGTTGTCGTGAAGGACGGAAACGCTGTTCCGGAGATACGCAGATACGCAATCAAGTTTGCGAACG
Organism: Acidobacteriaceae bacterium; assembly: GCA_036509515.1. Taxonomy (GTDB): domain Bacteria; phylum Acidobacteriota; class Terriglobia; order Terriglobales; family Acidobacteriaceae; genus Granulicella. The sequence goes on along the minus strand of DATCFM010000065.1, from coordinate 31,408 downwards.
ACTGGGCGACGGAGTGGGCCGACGGACTTGGGCTGAAGCTGAGCGAAGCGATCGCCACGAATGCGGTACTGCCGCAGACGGCGGCTGCGGTTCCCGCCCAGGTGCTGGCGAACCTGCAGCAACTGAGTGCGACAAGTATCAGTGGATCGGCGCTGCAGATCGATGCTGGGTGCGATCCTCCGACGGGCGGTGGGTTCGAGGTGCGGCGGAGGGATTGGAGCTTCGGCGCCAATGTGGATACGGCCGATCTTGTGTTGCGCAGTCCTGTGCGGAATTTTTCGATTCCGAGGGCGGCTCAGGTGGAGCGGTATTACGTGCGCATGTATGACGCGAGTTCGCCGGCTCTGTATTCGCGGTTTTCGAGCGCTGTGTTTGTGAATATGCCGCTGTCGTGAGGAAGAATAGGCGCGGTAGCTGGGCCATGGATGAAGTGAGGAACGGAATGACGGAGTTCGAGCGGCAGGTGCTGAGCGATCTGAGTGTGCTGCAGGCACAGATGAAAGAGCTGCTCGGGATTGGGCAGCCGGGAAGGTTGCACAAGCTGGAGGAGCGTGTGGATTCGCACGAGCGTAGCGTGCAGCGGATGAAGGGGCTGGGGACTGCCTTTGGCGCGTTGCTGACGCTGGTGCATATTGCGATTGCGTGGCTGGGTGGGAAGCATTAACGGACTTGCAGGCGATGGCCGGCGGTCGGAAGGAAGAAGAGATGAATTTTTTGAAGCTGTTTTTACGCAGCGTGGCGATGCTGCCGACTGTGGTTCAGGGCGTTGAGACGCTGTTCGGGTCGAGATCCGGAGAGCAGAAGAAAGAGGCGGCGCTGCATATTGTGACCGCGGCGATCAATATTACCGATGCGATCGAGAGGAAGACGATCGTGGATTCGCCAGCGTTCAGCGCTGGATTGAGCGCGGTGATCGACGGCGTTGTGGCTTGTTTGAACGCAAGCGTCTGGCACAAGGCTTAGTTCCGCTGCCCAGGCTAAACGGCTACGGAACGGCTTTCGCACGACTGTAGCCGTGTCGTTAGCAAAACAATGTGGTCGCGTCTGTGACCGAAACGTAAAGAATTTGATCCAGGAGATAACGAGTGAGCGTAGCAACTGTACTTTCCGCCGTGGGCAATGACCTTAAGGGCTTTTATAAGAAGCTCTCCACAGATTTTCAGAAGGCGAGGCAGGCGTGGCTGATCATTTCAAGCGCGCAGACCCGGTCGGTCCTGCTGACCGTTGGCTCGGATGCGATCAAGATTGTGAAGGATGCGACCGCAGCCGTTTCGGCGAGTGGTCTGTCGCTGACGCTGGATAGCGCAGTTGTGTCCGACATCAAGCAACTAATCGCGGACGCCGAGGCGGGCGATGGTGTGATTCTGGCGGACCTGAAGGCGCTGGGGATCCTGGCCTAACGAGAAACGAAAGGGGCAGACCCGATGAGTCTGCCCCTGAGAGATGGCGTGCCCGTCGTCGCTTTATCCGATGTCTTCGGTCCAGTTCTCGAGATAGGCTTTGAAGTCGCTCATGAACCTGCCGGCGTCGGCGCCATCGATGATGCGGTGGTCGAAGCCGAGGGTGAAGTGCTGGACACTACGGATGGCGATGGTGTCGTTGCCTTCCTTGTCGGTGAGCACTCTGGCTTCCTTGTTGAGGCCGCCGATGCCGAGGATGGCGGACTGGGGCTGCGCGATGATGGGCGTGCCGAATTGCTCGCCGAAGATGCCGGAGTTGGTGAGGGTGAAGGTGCCGCCGGCAACGTCGTCGGGAGCGAGTTTCTTGGAACGCGCGCGATCGGCGAGGTCGACGATGGCGCGGGCGATGCCGAGAAAGCTCTTGTCTTCGGCCTGCTTGATGACTGGGACGATGAGGCCCCACTCGAGCGCGACGGCAATGCCTATGTTGATGTTCCTGCTGTAGAGGATTGCGTCGCCTTGTACTGAGGCGTTGACGATGGGGTGTTGGCGAAGCGCCTGGACGGCCGCGCGTGTGATGAACGGCATGTAGGTGAGCTTCACGCCGTTGCGCTGTTCATACTTGTTCTTCTCTTTTTCGCGCAACTTTACGATGCGCGTCATGTCGACCTTGAAGACGGTATGGACGTGCGCGCTGGTCTGCTTGGATTCGACCATGCGTTTGGCAATGATGGCGCGCATCTTCGACATGGGCACGAGCTCGCCGGGCTGGGGCGTCGGCGCGGAGGCTTGCGCCTGGGGGGCGGCGGACGCAGGCTTCGTCTGCGGAGGCGCAGCGCTCGGACCACCGGCGAGGCGGCTGAGGATGTCCTGTTTGGTGATGCGGCCTGAGGCTCCCGTGCCTGGGACGGAGGTGAGATCCACGTTGTTGTCGGCGGCGATCTTGCGGACGAGCGGCGACGAGCGGAGGCGTTCGCCTGTAGCAGCAGCCGCCGGAGAAACTGCCGGTGTTGGCTGCGCTGCGGGCTGCTTTGGGGGTGCAGCTGCAGCGGCCGGCTTTGGCGCTGCGGGAGCGCCTGCGGCTCCCCCGCCAATGACGGCGACGACGGTGTTGATGCTAACTGTGGCGCCCTCGGGAACTTTGATCTCAGTGAGCGTTCCGGCTATCGGTGAGGGAATCTCGGCATCGACTTTGTCGGTTGAGATCTCGAAGATAGGCTCGTCGCGCTGGACGGAATCGCCGACCTTCTTGAGCCACTTGGTGATGGTGCCTTCAGTGATCGATTCGCCCATCTGCGGCATGAGGATGTCAGTGCCCGGGCCGGACGCGCCGTTGTTGGAGGCTGGCGCGAGTGCCGCTTTCTCGGCGGCAGCGTCGCGGGCGGCGGTGTCGGCGGCGGCTGGGGTGACGGTACTCTCCTTGGTTGGAGGGGGCGCTGGCGTTGCGCCAGCTGCGCCGCCTTCATTGACGGTGCAGACGACGGTGTTGATGCCGACCGTTGCGCCTTCCTGCACCTTGATCTCGCCGAGGGTTCCGGCGACGGGCGACGGGATCTCGGCGTCTACCTTGTCGGTGGATATCTCGAAGAGCGGTTCGTCGCGGGCGACGGTGTCGCCGGGCTTCTTGAGCCACTTAGTGAGCGTGCCTTCGGTGATGGATTCGCCCATCTGGGGCATGAGTACGTCGGTCGACATCGGCGAGCTTCTCCGGGTTGCAATGGCGCGCAAGGCGCAACTGTGGATTATACGAGGCTGCGGCGGGCTTCGCCCGTGATGTGCAGTTAGCGAACCTGAGCGCCGAGGAGTTCTTCTACAGACGTGGCGGCAAGGATCTGACGATGGAAGACGCGGCCGAAGTTCCCGGCCACGCTGTTGGACGCTTGTTCGAGCGTGGGTGCAGGCGTCTGCGGTGATTCGAGTTCGAGCGAGGTGACGCCGCGGTCGGCGATGCCACAGGGGATGATCCAATCGAAGTCGCGGAGGTCAGGGGTGACGTTGAGGGCGAAGCCGTGCGAGGTGACCGCCTGCGAGACGTGGATGCCGATGGCAGCGATCTTTTTTTCGGGGATCGAGCCGCCGGCGAGCGTCCAGACGCCGGTGCGCTTGCAGATGCGCTGCGCTGGAACGCCGAAGTCTTTGCAGGTGAGGATGAGGGCCTCTTCCATGAGGCGGACAAAATCGACGGGACCGAGGAAGGGGCCACGCTTGCCAGGGAAGTCGCCGCGGAGGTCGAAGATAGGGTAGCCGACGAGCTGGCCGGGGCCGTGGTAGGTGACGTCGCCGCCGCGGTTGATCTCGTGGACCTCGACACCACGGTGGGCGAGGAGTTCGTCGCTGGCGAGGATGTTGGCGCGCGTAGCGTTGCGGCCGAGGGTGAGGACGGGCGGGTGCTCCATGAGCAGGAGAGTGTCGCCGATGGCTCCGGCTTTGCGGGCGGCGACGATCTCGTCCATGAGGCGCAGGCCTTCGGCGAAGGGGATGCGGCCGAGTTGGAGAAGATGAAGGTGCATTAAGGGCGTGCCAGTCGTTCTCGCCACATGCCGTCGGTCATGCGGAAGGGTTGAAGGCTGTCCCACATTTTACTGTTGCGGCTTGGTGCCATGTCATAGCCACCTTGTTCTCGCCACGACTTCGATTGAGTGTAGGGACCCGTATTGGTCAGATGATTCAGGGCTTCCGCATAGCTCATTGCGTATATCTCGAGATCAGCAGGTTTCCTTACGTTCCAGATGTAGGTCATAAGTAAGCCGTGAATATCGGCATACTTCTGGTACACACCCCATCGCGTGTTCTCAGCTACCTTTAGCTGCAAAGGTCGCGCTACGAGGCCTTCGCTGCCGCCGTAGTATGCGATCAGATCGACACCTTGATCCCACATAGGCACTGCTGCATGAACACCATCTTCAATTAGCTGCGCAACCAGATGATTGCGTCCGAGCGTCTCGATGACGCTTGTGTGGTTGGGGTCTTTCATCGCTAGACGTTGATGGCCATGCCTTCGACGCTGGAAAAGCCATCGAGGAGGCTCTCGTAGAGCGTGGGATGGGCGTGGATGGTGAACATCATCTCTTCGACGGTGGCTTCGAGCTCCATGGCGGTGACGCACTCGCTGATGAGCTCTGTGGCCTGCGGACCGATGATGTGCACGCCGAGAATCTCGCCGTACTTGGCGTCTGAGACGACTTTCACGAAGCCATCGTGCGCGTCCACGATGGTGGCTTTGGAGTTGCCGGCGAACGGGAATTTGCCGACCTTGACCTGATATCCCTTTTCCCTGGCTTGCGCTTCGGTGAGGCCCACGCTGCCGATCTGCGGATCGCAGTAGGTGCAGCCGGGGACGCGGTCTTTGCGGACCGCGCGCGCGTATTTGCCGGCGAGTTTCGACGCGACGACGATGCCGGCCATAGCGCCTACGTGCGCGAGTTGCGGCAGGCCGGCGACGATGTCGCCGATGGCGTAGAGGCCCGGAACGGCTGTCTCCATCCACTCATTGACGGTGACGAAGCTGCGGTCCAGCTGGAGATTTACCTTGTCGAGGCCGGCGTCGTAGGTGCGCGGTCCGCGGCCGACCGCGACGAGAACCTTTTCAGCTTCCTTCGACTGTGGCTTGCCGGAGGCGTCGACCCAGCTGACCTTGGCGCCGGTTTTAGTCTGTTCGATCTTTTCAACCTTGCATGAAGTGTTTACCTCGATGCCTCGCTTCTTGTACTGGCGCGTGAGCTCCTTGGAGACCTCTTCGTCTTCGACGGGAACGATGTGCGGCAGGGCTTCGAGGATGGTGACGTCTGCGCCGAAGCTCTTGAAGACGGAGGCGAACTCAACTCCCACAGCGCCGGAGCCGATGACGATGAGCGACTTCGGCATCTTCGGCAGCGTGAGAATCTGCATGTTGGTGAGGATGGTGTCGTCGGCCTGGTAGCCGGGCAGCATGCGGGCATCAGAGCCCATCGCCAGCACGACCTTCTTTGCCTTGACCTCAGTTTTTATTTGCGCTGTGAAGCCTTCGGCCTGCAGATCGCGGCCTTTGCCCTTGTCCTCATCGGTCACCTGGACGGTGAAGACGCCGCCCGAGGCTGGGCCGGTGAGGCGGCCGTGTCCGCGCACCACGGTGATCTTGTTCTTCTTCATCAGGAAGTCGAGACCTTTGGTGTGCTTCGCGGTGATGTCGTCTTTGCGCTTGATCAGGTTGTTCCAGTTGAGCGTGGGCTTGTCGACGCCATCGATGCCAAGGGTGGCGCCGTGCTTCAGGTGATCCCAGACTTCGGCTGAGAAGAGCAGAGCCTTGGTGGGGATGCAGCCCCAGTGCAGGCAGGTGCCGCCGAGCTTGTCGGTTTTTTCGATGAGGGCGACGTTGAGGCCGAGTTGAGCGGCGCGGATGGCGCAGGTGTAGCCGGCGGGTCCGCCGCCGAGGACCGCGAGGTCATAGGTTGTCTCTGTTGCCAAGGGAATGCGCTCCATTCTGTTGGGACTGTGGCACGCGCTTGATGCGGTGCGTTGGTGTGATTGACGCTCTCAAGTTTACGCCCGCGGCGCGTTGTGATGACGAACAGTATTGGATGCACGAGGGCGCCCTCAAGACTCTTAACCCTTTTGATCTCTGCCCTATAACCCACGATCCCTTCACCAGGCAATCGCCTGACCCTGCGCGCGAGGAGGCGCGTTGATTTATGAACCCTTGCAGTTATAGCGATACCGGCTTTGCCCTGACGCGCAGCTTTGAAGGGCTGCGGCTGGAGTCTTATCAGGATTCGGCCGAAGTCTGGACGATTGGCTATGGGCATACAGGACCGGAGGTGCATGACGGCCAGCGCATCAGCGAGTTCGAGGCCGAAGCGCTCCTGCGGGTGGATTTAGCGGAAGCCGTTGCATGCGTTCGTCGCGCAGTGAATGTGGAGATTACCCAGGATCAGTTCGATGCGCTGGTGGATTTTTGCTTCAACGTCGGCCGGGGAAATTTTCAGAGTTCGAGTTTGTTGCGCTATGTGAATCTTGGTGAGTTTGAGAGCGTGGTTATCCAGTTTGGGTTGTGGGTTCATGCTGGCGGAGTGGTGGCGCCGGGGTTGGTCCGCCGCCGGGCTGCGGAGGCTGCGCTGTTCGCCGGGCATGCGTATACGCGCCTGGATCAGAACAGAATTGCAGCTGAACCCGGATCGGCACTCCCTCGTTCCGAGGATGGACGGGTAGGCTAGAGAGGCTCGGTGGTTCTCCGCTACCTCCAAAAATCGGCCCCATGTCTTTGAATCCCTCCCGTTCGCTGCAGGAGAACGCCATCCTGCCTTTGTCGCTTTTTCGGCCCCTGGCGGCTGTTCTGCTGATTGTGTTTGTTGCGATGGCGGGAGGGAGTTCCGCGCTTTGGGCCGCGACCCGCGAGGTCAACCATCGGCATAGAGAGCCTGCGGCTTATCTGGCGCAAGGACGGCGGGTCAGCACCAGGCCGCGCCATCGAGATACGGCGAAATCTGTGAAAACTTTGCGCCGGTCGAGTCGTGTCCATGCTGTTGCCGGCTCACGATCCGTGGCGCACGCTGCGACGGGGCGACGAGTAGCGGCACGTGGGCGATCTGCTTACGCGCATGGCCGCCGCAAACCTAGATTGCAGTCCACCGAGAATGCTACTCCGCACGATGCCCGAGGCCGTAGTGCGCGAGGAGAGTTGGTGGCGACACGTGTCCGCCCGGCTCGTCGCGCCGCGGCTTTGCCGATCACGCAGGGGAAAGGAACGTCGAGCGAGAATGTTGCGAGAGGCTTGCGATCCGATCGCGCCGCTTCGCCTATCGATTCGCGTGCGGCCGGGAATCGCACGACGGTTGCCGATAGATCGGTCGCCCCCACGGCTTCGGCTCGAACGGGCGTCTATGCGAGCGGAGACGCGCATCCTCCCGGGGATGAGCGCCTGCCGCGAGGCGCGGACGATGAAGATGCAGTGGATTCTGACGACGCAACACCGGCCTCGGAAACTCCGGTCTCCGTTGTCGTGCGGCCTCGTTCTATTGTTTCTTCTGTCAGAGCTGCAACCGATCCGAAACCTGAGGTCGGAGCAACGGACGGCAGTTCGCTGGAGCCTTCGCGGTCTCCAGAGCCGGAACAGGACGCGGCTGTTTCAAAGCTGCCATTGAAGCCTTCGGCGCGCGAACTGGCGCAGGAGGCGGTTGAGCCGCGTGTGTTGCCTATCTATAGCCGGAGCGGTCATCTGATCGTCCCGCCGCCTCTGCGGGGCTCGCACGAGATCCTTGTTCATCAGAATGAGATGGCTGACGCGGCGGGACTCGAGCGCATTCGCAACGACCGCCAACTCAATCATCTTCGTGCGACGCATCGACTGGTGAACGTCTCCAGCAGCGCGAGTCTACGTGTGAATCCGGAACTGCCTGCGAACCGGCGTTGCGCGCGGCCCTGGACGGCGCACTTCGCCGCCGATATCGCACGCGCCTACTATGCGCAGTTTAGCGAGCCACTGGAGCTGAATTCCGCGGTGCGCACGATTTCATACCAACTTCGTCTGCAACGCGTGAACGGCAATGCCGCTTCTGTGAGAGGTGAAACGGCGTCGCCACACCTTACGGGGCAGGCGATCGATTTCGGGAAGCGCGGCATGAGCGTGGAAGAGATTGCATGGATGCGTACGTATCTGGCGCCTCTGATGCAGGCTGGCGCCATCGACGTGGAGGAAGAGTTCCAGCAGGCCTGCTTCCACATCAGCGTGTACCGCAACTATCTCACTGCGCGGCGCGCGTCGTCGCATCATATCGACGTAGCGCAAGAGCAGGTCGAACCGCACGCGCACGCTCGGGCTTCGATCTCGCCGATAGAAGAACAGGTGAGTCCCCAGGATAACGGTCTCAGCGATCGCTGAACCAGAGTCGCAGGAGCAAGATTGATCCAATTCAGTCAGGAAGATGGGCGCGGCCTCCTCGTGCCTGGAGGATATCGCGCCCAAGAATGTGTCAGGGCTACTTGTTTGGATTGGGGGGAACCTTCTCGCCCTCGCTCCGGGCCTCCGAGAGGCCGATGGCGATCGCCTGTTTTCGACTTGTGACCTTCTTCCCGCTGCGTCCACTCTTCAACTTTCCGCGATGCATCTCGTGCATTTCCGTCTTGACCTGTTTACCGGCCTTCGGACTGTGTTTGCGGCCCGAGCGCTTCTTTGAGGAAGACTTCTTCGCGGATGACTTCTTCGCGGAAGTGCGCTTCGACGAAGACTTTTTCGCAGGCGACTTCCGGCTGCTGCGCTTCTTGCTGGAAGACTTCTTTGCCGATGACTTCCGTCCCGATTTCTTGCTTGCCTTTTTTGTTGCCATGGGTAAAACCTCCCGTGAGATTGGAGCACTACTGCACCAACTTCGTTGCATCGGTGAATCGAAAATGAGAGCGATTTGCCTTGCGATCGAAGGTGTACTTTGCTGTTAGTGCAGACGACGACGGCGTGTGAGTGCAATCATTGCGGCGGCAGCAGCGAAGACAATGGCTGCAACCGACGCATAGAACGCACGGTCATGCGTGCGGTGCAGGCGGCCACGTTGATAGGCGGTGTAGCTGAGCTGCAGGTCTTCAGCGAGTCCCGGAATCATGACTGCCTCGAAGCTGTTGTTGGCGCCGGGCGTGGTGGGCAAGGAACCGAAGACGCGTTCGAGTTCGGGCGGAGCGCCGCCGCGGTCCTTAGGGATCGCTGCGAGCAGCGTATTCACCTCGGCATCGCGTGGATCATCAAAGAGCGATGTGTCGGCGGTGTTCGGGAACAGCGTTGTTTTGCCGGTCATGCGCCGCTCGATTGCGGAGATGCCGTCCTGGCAGACGCCGAGCGCGTAGTAGCCGCCGAACGGAAGGCGAGGACGACGCTGATGCTGATGCATGTAGGCGACGGTGAGCAGGCCTGCGAGACGCGTGACTTCTATGGCTTGTGCCCCGGTATAAGTGTGCGCGGCACGCTTTAGCACCCAGGCCTGATCGAGCGTGTCCATGGTGCGCCATTCGCTCTTACCGTCGATGCCGAAGTAATAACTGATGTCGGCGTTGATGCGCGGGCCGTGGATATGCCACTCGCACTCTGCATGGGAGACGGGAACGAGGAGTGGGCGCGCGCCGAGGCCGAACGGACCGCCGGTTCCCGGCACAGCATAGCCCGTGTTGATCCAGAAGGGCATCATCACGTCCTGGCTCTTATAGTGCAGGTGGCCGAAGTTGGCGAAGTAACGCGCATCGATGACAGTGACCGTGTGACCGGCGGACAGGAGAGCTTCAATCAGGGCCTGTGGCGTTGATGCGGATCGCCCCCCGATCGTGACGAGGAAAGGGGAGGCTCCGTCCAGCGTGTTCGCCGCCAACCGATTCAACACATCGACGAGACGCTGGCTCTCGGCATGCTCCGGCGCGAGATCATTTGGACCGTCGCCGCGCTCCACGCCGTAGCCGACTTGGGTCACGATGCCGTTCGTGGTGAACGGAGGAAAGGTCGAAGGCTTGTCGAGGTCGACGGTCTGTTCCTGATTGAGCGCATACGGACCGAGATCAAGAAACGTTCGCACATCATAGATCGTGGTCGGGTGCATAACATGGCTGACGGCCTGCACAGTCGGATTGAGTGCGCGCATCGGCCAACCGGGAAAGCGGTCCAGTCCTCGCCAGTCCTTACCGAGGATGCGTCTGCGCAGCTCGTCGATGAGGTTGGGCGTGAGGAGTGCGGGCCCCCTTTTTCCGGCGGAGGAGCCTTCCAACTGCTTCAAGAGAGTTTCGGTGAAGCCGGGCTGCGCGGAGAGCTCCCGCATCATCTGCGAGAGCAGGATTGTGTTCTGCGGCATTGGCTGCTCTGGCACGACAGAATGCCTCCAACAACCGAGAACGGTGAACGCAGCGCACGATAGAGCGAGCCACTTTGGAAGACGCATGAGCACCTTACACGTTCTTCACAGAGTACGCGGGAAGGATTACGCGTCCAACTTTTTCACGACGAGCTCATTCAACAGCGCTGGATTCGCGTGGCCCTTCGACAGCTTCATCACCTGGCCGACGAAGAAGGCAGCGACCGTACGCTTGCCGCCTTTGAACTGCTCGACCTGGGCTGGATTCGCAGCGATAACCTCATCGATCATCTTTTCGATTGCCGAGCTGTCGGTGATCTGCTGTGGCTCGTCGCGGTCGTAGATGAAGGGGAAGTCGCGACCTTCGGCGAAGCACGTATCGAGAAGCTGCTTCAACTGTTTGGAGCTGATCTGGCCTGCCTCGGTGAGGTCGGCGGCGAGGACGATCCCGTCCAGCGTGACCGGGGATTGATCAAACTCAATATTTGCTGCGCGCAGCCGCATCGTGATCTCGCTGAGTAGAATTGCGGCGACGCGACGCGGCGACTTCGCGCGTTTCGCCGCTGTCTCGAAGCGATCAGCGAAGGCGCGCTCAGCGGTGAGCGTCGCGGCATCCTGAGAACTGAGGCCGTATTCGGCGATCATGCGAGCGCGGCGAGCCTCGGGTAGCTCGGGCATCTCACTGAGAATGCCGCGCAGCCACGCTTCGCCGACGACCAGCGGTGGCAGGTCCGGCTCGGGAAAATATCGGTAGTCGTGGGCCTGCTCCTTCGAGCGCATGGAGTAGGTACGGCCCTCAGCGTTGTTCCAGAGGCGCGACTCCTGCACGACGCGGCCGCCCTCTTCGAGCACGCCGATCTGGCGCTCGATCTCGTACTCCAGCGCCGCGCGGATGTAGCGGAAACTGTTGACATTTTTCACTTCGGCCTTAGTGCCGAACTGCGCATCGGTCTTCAGCATGACGCTCACGTTCGCATCACAACGCAGCGAGCCCTCCTCCATGTTGCAGTCGCTGACGCCGGTGTAGAGCAGAATTTCTTTCAGCCGTGTGAGATATTCGAAGGCTTCGTCGGGCGTGCGGATGTCGGGCTCGGAGACGATCTCGATCAGCGGCGTGCCGCAGCGGTTGAGATCGATATAAGTGCGCGAAGCCGAGTCCGCGAAGCCGTCGTGGAGACTCTTACCGGCGTCCTCTTCCATGTGCAGTCGCGTGATGCCGATGGGCTTGGGGTTGGCGTTGGCGTCGGGCACAGTGAGTGAGCCATGCTCGGCGAGTGGTTTGTCGTATTGCGAGATCTGGTAGCCCTTAGGCGAGTCGGGATAGAAGTAATTTTTGCGCGCGAAGACGCTGCGCTCATTGATCGTGCAGCCTAGGGCCTTCGCCGCCAACGTTGCGAACTCGACCGCCTGGCGGTTGAGCACGGGAAGAGCGCCCGGCAGGCCGAGGCATGTGGGGCAGATGTGCGTGTTCGGCTCGCCGCCGTATTCGTTCCTGCATCCGCAGAAGGCCTTCGTCCTTGTGAGCAGTTGGACGTGGACCTCAAGCCCAATGACGGGTTGGTATTTAGCGAGGACCTCAGGCGAGAGACCGGCGAGAGCTGGCATAGACATCGATTTTATCAATGACAGGATGCGCGTTCGCACCTGGGGCTGCATCTCATACGGTCAGTCACGAGGGCGACGATGGCGGATGAGAGTGGGAATGCAGATGGTTCCGGCCAGAAGGGCGGTGAGCGTCCGGCGCAAAGCGGTTGGGTTGAGCCCGAAAAGAACGAGCAGTCGAGCGAAAGCGGAGCCGAGGGCGGCGAATCGTACCAAAAGAATCTCGCCCGCCCCAGCGCCGAGGACATTTACAAGCAGGTTGCGCTCAATGCCAAGATCGAACTGAAACGCTCTACCGGCGCACTGGCGATCTCGGGCTTTGCGGGCGGCATCTTCATGGGACTGTCCGGGCTTGGGGTTGCGCTGACGCTAGGGCTGTTTGGAACGAGCCCTCGAACTCATTTCATCGCGACCATGTTTTATCCGCTGGGTTTCATTGTGGTCATCATCGGGCGCGCGCAGCTCTTTACGGAGAACACGCTCTATCCTGTCGCGCTGGTGCTCTCAGAGAAGCGCGAGCTATGGAACACGCTCCGGCTCTGGTGCACGGTGCTTCCGGCGAATGTGCTGGGTGCGCTGGCGTTCAGTGCGCTCGCCGTACGAACCAGTGCGCTGCAACCTGCGACAAGGCACGCTCTTATTCAGCTTGGGTTAACAGCGGTGAATGTTTCACCGGCGGCGGTGTTCTGGAGTGCAGTTACAGCGGGTTGGATTATTGCTACAGCAGCATGGCTGGTCTCCGGTTCACACTCCATTACGGGGTCGGTGATGATCCTGTGGATGCTGACCTATGTCGTCGGCCTGGGCAGTTTTGCGCACTGCATTGCGACCTCGGGCGAGATCCTCTCAACGGTGCTCAGTGGGCAGATGGGGTGGCTTAGCTATCTGCATTGGCTCTGGCTTGCCGTAACAGGCAACGTCTGCGGCGGTGTGCTTATGGTCACGCTGCTGGAGTATGGACAGGTCATTCTCGCCAAGGCCGAGACGCCGCTTGATTCCGAGCACTCGAATTAGTGACGGGCAAAGCGCTACACTGAACTCTGCATGATTCTGCCCTTCGTCCGCGAGTTGGTCGCGGACCTGGAACACTCCCCATCGTTTGAGCGTGTGCGTCGCCATCTTGCGGGCGGCACGGGGCGGAGACGTGTCTCTGGACTCACCGCGACTGCTCGCGCGTTATATCTTCCCTATTTCGTTCGTGCCGCAGAGGCGCGTGCCCTTGTGTTGGTCGCCGACAACAAGGCCGCCGAGACGTTGCACGCTAATCTGCTGGCCGCATGTCAGTTAAGTGGAGCCCTGCCGGCCGACGAGGTGCTGCGCTTGCCGGCACATGATGTCCTGCCGTTCGAAAATCTGTCGCCCCATCCGGAGATTCAGGAGCAGCGCGCGGCCACTCTCTGGAAGATTGCGAGCGGCCAGGCGCGGCTTATTGTCGCTCCTGTTGAGGCTGCGTGCATGCGGCTGTTTGCACGGGAGCATTACGCGGCGCTCGCCCTGCGTTTGGCTCGAGGCGAGGAACACATCCCGGAGATGCTCGTCGAGCACCTGGTCTCCGTCGGCTACGCACGCGTGGACGTCGTGGATATGCCAGGCCAGGTGACGGTGCGTGGCGGGATTCTCGACGTCTATGGCCCGGAGATGGAACGGCCCGTCCGCATCGACTTCTTCGGCGATGAGATCGAGTCTATCCGGCGCTTCGATCCCGAGACGCAGCGCTCGTCGAATGCGGTAGACGAGGTGTTGATGCTTCCGCTGACCGAGACACCTGCCACCGAGGTTTTACTAGAGGCAATCAATGCGCGGCTCACACGCAGCGGCACTGCGGCCGGTGCGGCGCTCGAAGGAGGCGAGACCCCGGCGGAGCTGCAAACCCATGTCGCCGCGAATGTGCGCGAGGCGACAATCTTTCCGGGATGGGAGTTCTATGCGCCGGTTGCCGGCGCCCGTTCTTCACTGCTGGAGCTCATGGGGCCGCAGACGCGTCTATTCATTGAAGAGCCTGCGATGACACTCAACCAGAGTGAACGCTGGTGGAGCAAGGTTGAGCAGCGGCATGAGCGCTCGGGCATTGGCTCACTGGTGCGCGCTGAGGACCTGTATCTTTCGCCGTGGGAACTCGAGGATCGCGTTCGTGCATTTCCTGGTTGCGACCTTGATCAGCTTGGCGCGGTCGATGTGCTGGAGGGTTCGCGCAGCGATGCCAGCGAGATTGAGTTTGCGACGCGTCCTACGCTGCGTGTTCATGGATCTATTCCGGCATTTATCGATGAACTGCGAAAGCTGATGGAGAGTGAGGCGCGACTGCTGATCGCCGCGCCGAACCAGGGTGAGGTCGAACGTCTCGCCGGTCTGCTGCAGGAGTACGGTGTGCCATATCGTATCGGCTGGCGCGCCGATCAGGGTATGAGTGCGACTGTCTACTCAGAGTCCAGCTATCTGGCCGGCGATCTGCGAACGCCGGTGATCGTGCGCGCGGCGATTGCGAACGGCGTGCATGTGCTCGATCTCGATCGAGCCACGGCACGCGAGTTCGTCCTGTTTGGCGCCAACGACCTCAACGATGATGTCGACGTCCATGCGCGTCCCGTGCGCCGCTCCAAGACGGCGGCCTTCATCTCCGATTTGCGCGATCTTGCTATCGGCGACTATGTCGTTCACGTCGAGCACGGTATCGCACGCTATGAGGGGCTGCGCACGATCGATCAGCCGGATGGAACCCAGCTGGAGCTGATGATTTTGAACTTCGCCGATGACGCGAAGCTGTATGTTCCGCTCACGCGACTCGATTTGATTCAGAAATACCGCTCCACGGAAACCGGTCCGGCGCCGCAACTGAACAGGCTTGGCAATCTTGCGTGGTCGAAGACGAAGGCACGCGTGAAGAAGGCCATGGAGGATATGGCCGAAGAGCTGCTGAAGCTTTATGCGCAACGTAAGGCCGCGGTGGGTACCGCGTTCTCGCCCGATAACAACATGATGCGCGAGTTCGAGGGTGCCTTCGATTACAACGAGACCGACGATCAGATCAGCGCTATCGCCGACATCAAGAGGGATATGGAGTCCACGCAGCCGATGGATCGCCTGCTTTGCGGCGACGTTGGCTACGGCAAGACCGAGGTCGCAATGCGCGCGGCCTTCAAGGCGGCGTTGGACGGGAAACAGGTTGCGGTGCTTACGCCGACGACCGTGCTTTGCTTTCAACACTTCGAGAGTTTCAAACGCCGCTTCGCAAATTTCCCTGTGACGGTCGAGATGATCTCGCGCTTCCGCACCGCGAAGGAGAAGAAGGAAATCCTGGAGCGCGTTGCCGACGGCAAGGTCGACATCCTGATCGGGACCCATGCGATCCTGGCTGCGAATCTCAAATTCCAGGATCTTGGCCTGCTTGTTGTAGATGAGGAACAGCGTTTCGGCGTTCGCCACAAAGAGCGGTTGAAGCAGATGCGCGCTGCGATCGATGTGCTCAGCATGAGCGCCACACCCATACCTCGCACGCTGAACATGAGTCTAGTCGGGTTGCGTGATATGAGCATTATTGAGACTCCGCCGAAGGACCGCATGGCTATCCAGACAGTCGTGGCTAAGTTCGACGAAAAGCTGATTCGCACGGCGATTGAGGTTGAGCTCGAGCGCGGCGGTCAGACTTACTTTGTCTCCAACCGTGTCGAAACAATCTATGAGATGGCGGCAAAGATTCGCGAGATGGTACCGCAGGCACGAATCGCCGTCGGTCATGGACAGATGCCGGAAGCTGAGCTTGAGCGGGTAATGCTGGCGTTTATGAACGGCGAGTATGACGTGCTTTGCGCGACCAGCATTATCGAAAACGGTCTCGATATCGCTCGCGCCAATACGATCATCATCAACCGCGCAGATCGCCACGGCCTGAGCGAGCTCTACCAGCTGCGCGGAAGAGTGGGCCGATCGAATCGCCGCGCGTATGCGTACCTTCTGATTCCCCCTGAACAACAGCTCACGGAAATTGCCCGCAGGCGACTCGCGGCTCTTAAGGAGTTCAGCGATCTCGGTGCCGGGTTCAAGATTGCGGCGCTCGATCTCGAACTTCGCGGTGCGGGCAACATGCTCGGCGGCGAGCAATCGGGTCACATCGAAGCGATTGGTTTTGAGATGTACACTCAGATGCTCGAAGAAGCTGTGAGCAAGCTGAAGGGTGAAGGCCGCGAGGAGCGGCCGCAGGTGACCGTGAATCTCGGTATCTCGCTGCGTATCGATGAGAGCTACATCGCCGAAGAGAATCAGCGCCTGCGCATGTATAAACGTATCGCCGGCGCGGAGGCCGAGGCCCAACTCACCGACGTGCGTGCGGAGCTGGAGGATCGCTATGGCAAGCCACCGGAGAGCGTCCTGCATCTACTTGCCGTCGGAGAGATTCGCCTGGCCTGCGAACGAATGGGGGTGGCGCAGATCGAACGCAAGCGCGTCGCTGTCGACGGATCCAAGGCTGCGCCCGCATCGGCATCGCGGATTGCCGGGTCGCCACACACGGTTTCGCGGCCGCGGCCGCTTGCCGGTCGCCATGGTCAGGCGCCGCAGGTCGCATCTCTGCAGTTTTCGAGCCGGGCTGCCCTTCAACGCACCGAGAGCAATGCGACGCGAGCCGTCCGAGAGAGTGCCGCGGTCCGTCCCGTCAATGCGCCCTTCGGAAGAGCTGGCCAGATGAAGCCTATGAAAGACATGCTTTTCGTCACCTTCAGCGAAAAATTACATGCCGCTCCAGCCGAGTCGGGAAAAGGGATAAATGTTGGAGCGCTAATGAAGCTGGTAGCGCGCAATACGAAAGACGGTGCCCAGCTTACACTCCAGGGTGTGCTCCGCTGGCCACTTTCGGGCGGCGATGCGGACACTGTAATCGCCGAGACGAGGGAGCTTCTGGTTGCACTCGAAGGCGCACCCATAGCTGTGTAGACTGAAGCACGATGCGACTCATCCCTACATTTATGCTCGCTATCTCTATTGCCGCAGGATCGAATGCTGCTGCACAGCACATTTCGGCGGATGGCGCTGGCCAGACCTTCCATACACTCTCGGAAGAGTATTTCGAGCAGGTTTACTTTCATTTCTCACCGACGGCTGGCACCTCGGCCGGGCTGCATCAATACGACACGCAGCTTGAGGACTACTCCGCTGCAGGTGTGCAGAAAGAGATTGCTGCGCTGCACGAGTGGGAGAAGAAGATTGAGGCGATCGATCCATCGTCGCTGGATGCCGAGCCTGCGGCAGACCGCGAAATTCTGCTGAATTCGATCCGTGCGAACCTCCTGCAACTTGAGGTGATTCGCGGCTGGGAGAAAAATCCGGATGAGTATTCGAGCGGCATAACGAACTCCATCTTCGTGATTATGGAACGGCCGTATGCTTCCGTGAATACCCGATTGCATGCGGCCATCGAGCGAGAAAAGCAGATTCCGCAAGTCTTTGTCGAGGCGCGTAAAAACCTCAAGAATCCGCCGCGCATCTACACCGAAGTTGCGTTGGAACAGATAGACGGCCTAATCAGCTTCTTTGAGAACGATGTTCCAAAGACCTTCGCAGTGGCGGATGATGCGCCGGCGAAGGCGGAGTTTGGAAAGACGAACGCCGCAGTGATTGAGGCGCTAAAGAGTTACGGCGCCTGGATGAAGGCCGACCTGCTACCGCGCTCGAACGGCGACTTCCGCTATGGCGCGGACACCTTCCGCAAGGCGCTTGCATATAACGAGATGGTCGATATCCCGCTCGATCGTCTGCTGCAGATCGGCTATGACGACCTGCACAAGAACCAGGCCGATTTCGCACGGATTGCGAAAGAGATTGATCCGACCAAGACGCCGCAGCAGAAGTTAGCGGAGCTCGCTGCGATCCATCCCGCGCCGGATCATTTGCTCCAGGCCTTTCGCGACCGCTTCGACTCGGAGATCGGTTTCATTCGCTCCCACCACATCATCACCATCCCCAGCGATGTGCAGCCGACACTTGAAGAGACGCCGCCGTTCATGCGCGCGACGACGCAGGCTTCGATGGATTCACCGGGGCCGTTTGAGACCCACTCGACCAAGGCATATTTCAATGTCACGCTGCCTGAGCCTGACTGGAGCGCGCAAAAGACGAGTGAGTACATGGCGGCCTTCAACATTGGCACTGTTGTCTCGACGAGCGTGCACGAGGCTTATCCGGGTCACTATGTTCAGTTTCTCTGGCAGCCGCAATTTCCATCCAACGTACGAAAGCTGATCGGCGCGAATACCACTATCGAAGGCTGGGCGCACTACTGCGAGCAGATGATGCTCGACGAAGGCTACAACGCGCCCGGCGTGGGAGCGAAGAATGAGCGCGAATCGAAGCTCATTCGGCTGGGGCAATTACAGGATGCGCTGCTGCGCGATGCTCGATTTATCGTCGCCATCCGGATGCACACCGGCGTTGGCGGTGAATTGACGATTCCGCAGGCCGAGGACTTCTTCGTCAAAGAGGGTTATCAGTCGCGGCCTATAGCCGACGTGGAGACAAAGCGCGGCACCTCGGACGCACTCTACCTCTACTACACGCTCGGCAAACTCGAAATCCTCAAGCTGCGGGCTGATGTGCAGAAGAAAGAGGGCGCGGCGTTCTCTCTTGAGGAATTTCACGACGATTTCATGCGACAAGGCTTCGCGCCAATCAAGATTATTCGCAAGGAAATGTTGCATAATGACACGCCCGTGCTTTAGGTTGTGCGGCGATTTGCGGGTCCTCAAGAGATTCGCGCTAAAGATTCGGTTCTTCCTTCTGCCGTCGCTTTCCTCTGGAGACGCATCGAAGGCTGTTGATAGCATTGTTCCAGGCCCAATAGGAGATTAGGAATCACACATGGCTTCCATGAAGGTCCGCAAGGCTGTGTTTCCGGCAGCCGGATTTGGCACTCGTTTTTTGCCCGCCACTAAGGCGACTCCCAAGGAGATGCTGCCACTGGTCGACAAGCCGCTCATCCAGTACGGCGTCGAAGAGGCTGTCGCTGCCGGCTGCACGGAGATCATCATCGTGACCGGTCGTGGCAAATCGTCGCTTGAAGATCATTTTGACAAGTCTTACGAGTTGGAGACGGCGTTGGAGGCGCGAGGCAAGACCGCTCTGCTGGAGATGGTCCGGTCCGTCTCTAAACTGGCGAAGATCAGTTACACCCGACAGCCGGATGCGCTGGGGTTGGGCCACGCCGTGTTGCAGGCGAAGCAACTCGTCGGCAACGAGCCATTTGCGGTCATTTTGCCGGATGATGTCGTGGACGCGAAGGTTCCGTGCCTCAAGCAGATGGTGGACGCGTTTGAACAGGTGCAGGCGTCGATTCTTGGTTCTGAGATCGTTGAAGGCGCGGCAATCTCCTCCTATGGCTGCCTGGATTGCACGCAGGATCCGGACGATCCGCGCTTGCTCGATGTGCGGAGCATGATCGAGAAACCGAAGCCTGAGGAGGCGCCGAGCCAGCACGCAATCATTGGTCGCTACATCCTCACGCCACGCATCTTCTCGATGCTCGAGACGGTGAAGCCGGGCGCGGGCGGCGAGATCCAGTTGACCGATGGAATCAAGGCGCTTCTGCAGTATGAGAGGGTCTACGGCTTCACCTATGAGGGCTGCCGTTACGACGCCGGCGACAAGTTGGGCTTTCTGAAGGCCAACGTCGAGTTTGCGCTCAGGCGGGACGACCTAGGCCCGAAATTTCGAGAGTGGCTGAGGCAGCAGAGGTTCTAATCCTGCTCTAACCGGCGACCAGCCAGCAAGTTGCATGGGTGCTGCATCCAAGCCAGTGAAGGGTCCGATGACCCAATGAGCATGGGTAAAGGGATCGAAAAGCGGGACATTACAAGGCCTGCAAAGGCGAAAGACGCGAACGGTAAGCCGGGGGTCGACCTGTGGCGGAGTTCGGGTGCGAAGACGATTGTCGGTACGGCGGCCTCTTCTTCCAGCCGAAGCTGGTCGACCTGCTGAAGACGATGGCGCGGCAGACCAGCGAGTGCGGCATGACCGTCGAACCGATGGAGGCGAAGGGCCAGAAGACCGATAGCTTCATGGTACGCGTTCGCTCTTGAGCAGCGCTTTGTTTCTGAACTCCATCGGCTCTGCTACGGTGGAATCTGGATCGGAGGAGAGCCAAGGTGGGGAGAAGTGCCTGCGTGCGGAGGAGGCGATCAAGGCCGGGGCGGAACCTGATTGGCCGCTCGGCATCGGCTGTGCTGCTGCTCACCCTGGTGGCGGCGGCGGGAGCGCACGCGCAGCGGCATCCGATGGACGTGCCCAACCCGGCCAGCGCCGATACGGCGCCGGAACGCGTGCGCCTCATCCTGAAGGATGGCACCTATCAGCTTGTGCTGAGTTACAAGGTCGTCGGCGATGTTGTTCGCTATCGCAGCGCGGAACGGAACGGCGCGGTGGAAGACATTCCGCTGGCGCTGGTCGATCTGCCGGCGACCGAGCGCTGGAAGCAGGACCACACGGCAGGTGCTGGGTCCGCGTCGCAGGCTCCGGTGCTGAGTCCGGAGCTGGCGAGGGAGGAGGCCGCGCGTGCGGCGCTGACGCCCGAGGTTGCTGCGGACCTTCGGCTGCCGGAAGAGGACAGTGTGCTGGCGCTCGACACGTTTCGCGGGATGCCGGAGCTGGTGCCGTTGGCGCAGGCCGGCTCAGATCTGAACAAGGAGACGGCGCACGCGGTTCTGAAGGCGACGATCAATCCGGCGTCCAGCCCGCACCGCATCGGCGACATTCCGCGTGAGCGCGCCGATGTTCAACTGCACGTCGCGCAGCCGGTCTTCTATGTTCGCGTGGGCGGCGACGATGAGCAAATCACCAGCGGCGGCTCGTTTACCGTGGACACGCATGGAGCCAGCGGGAGGTCGACGCCTTCGGGCGGCGATCCTAATAACTCCTATGTGATCGAGCGCGTCGATGTGCGCGTCGACGAGCGGGTGTTGGATAGCTTTCAGCCAACGCTGCTGGGTAGCGGACGCAAGCAGCGGGATTTGATTGAAGTGCGCTCGGAGCTGCTGCCGGGCGGACACTGGATGAAGCTGACGCCGATCGATCCGCTCGACTTTGGCGAGTATGCGCTGATGGAGGTTCTGGGCGCTAATGCCGTGAACCTCGATGTCTGGGACTTTGGCGTGCACTCGGATGCGGCGGAGAATATCGAGGCGATCCATCCGGAGCCGAAACGGGCGCCGTCGCTGGAGCGGCGACGTCCGTAGTAGGAGGGGTCCCCCCTCCTATTCCTTGCTATCGCTTCTTTAGAATGTTGGATTTGCGGCGAAGTTTGGCCGCAAAATATTAATTCCAGAGATTTTGTGGGGAAAATCTCTGGAATGAGTGGGTTGCGGCGGTTTCGGTGGTGCCCCCCCAACATCGAACCCCACCCATGCCGACGATGAAGCCGTCGTCATGAAGGGGGCACCCAGATTGTTGGGGGTTTTGATCTCTATTTCTATTATAGGGAGTTGAGTGGAATTAATGTGCAGCGATTTTTATCTTTGTTTTGTTTGAGTTAGGTGGTTTGGGGGCTTGACAAGATTTTGGGGGATTCTCGGTGCAGGTGGTTTCTGGGGATGGGGGTTGTGGCGGGGTGGAGGAAAGCAATTCAGTCGCTTCGGCTTCGCCTTCATTCCAGCCTTCGGCAGAGCGGAAGCGCCTGCGGCGCGGCTCTTTTCCTGGGGCGTTGCCCCAGGCTGGTATACGCCGCGCCGTTGGCGCTTGGAGCGGTGGCGGTTTGCGAATCCGGATCTCCAGAGAGAGCCTTTGCGGGTGATGAGAAACGGAAGAGCAAGAGCAAAAGCAAATTCCTTCGCGGTGCGAGGACGAAAGCAGGGGTTTGCCGAGGAATTTTCAGGCGTACCTCAGGGGCTGAAGCCCCTTTCCCGTTGGGGCTTTTGCGGCACGGCTGAAGCCGTGCCCTTAAGCGAGGCAGAGGCGCGTTCGCGCCTCCTGAACGACAAAAGCAGATCTTTCGCTGCGCTCAGGATGACAATTCGAGGGCGTGGGCGACGTCAACGCAAACGCAAAGGGGAATGGCGTGAGAGCGTTTGTGGGTTTAGGCGTGGCGTGAGGCCTTGAGGACGGGCATGGTTGCAAGGACTTCGGCGTCGGCGATCGCGATCTGGTCGCGGCCGCGGGCCTTGGCGTGATACATCATCGTGTCGGCGGAGCGAATGATGGAGTGCAGGGTATCGCCGTCCTGGGGGAAGGTAGCCAGGCCGAAGCTGGCCGTCAGGCGCAGATCCAGATCTTCGCCAGAGAGAAAGGCCGTCTCGATCAGCTGTTCGCGCAAAGTTTTGGCGAGAGCGGTTGCGGCCGGTTTGTCCAGGCCGCGCAGAAGGGCGACAAACTCGTCGCCGCCGTAGCGGAATCCCGCGTGGTCGGGACCGAGGGTGCGCTTGATGACGCCGCCCACCTCGGCCAGCAGACGCGAGCCGACCAGGTGGCCGTGCGAATCGTTCACGCTCTTGAAGTGGTCGAGGTCCAGAAACAGCAGGCTGAAGTGCGGCTGGATGGGGATCACGCGCGGATCGTTGTCGGCGGCGATCTCGTTCTCGAGCATGGTGTAGAGGTAGCGCGCGTTGAAGAGGCCGGTGCAGTCGTCGGTGATGCTGAGGTGCTGGACCAGCTTGACGTAGCGGGCGTTGGCGAGCGCGATGGCCGCGTAGTCGCAGAGCACGCGCAGAAACGAGATGGACGAATCGGGCAGAAGGTCGAGCTTGCTGTTGTGCAGTTGCAGAACGCCCAGCGTGCGGCCGCCGTGGCGGATGGGGAGGCAGGCGATGGATTGCAGGTGCAGCTCGGGGTGCTGGCGGGCGAAGCGCGACCAGTCGGGATCGACGTTGACGTCGGGGACGACGAGCGGATTGCCGGTGACGGCGACGTAGCCGGAGATGCCCTCGCCGAGCTTGATGCGGAGTTCGCCGATGTTCTCTGTATCGATGCCGGCGTGGAGGGCGTAGTAGAGCTCGCCGGCTTCCTCGTCCAGCATGAGCAGCGACCACTGCTCGGGACCGAAGTACTCTTCCATCTGACTGAGGATGGCGCGGAGAAGAGGCTCGAGCTCGAGGTTCGCGGTGAGAGCGCGCGCAACCTCATGAAAGACCCGCAGGTGGTCCAACTGCCTGCTGTCAACCACGTCGGGATGACGTCTGTCGGTCATGTCACTTCCAATGGAGTCGGAAGGATCGTACTCCCCGGAAGCACAAGGATAGCGCAAAATGGTTGCGCGTCTTGGCGCCACTGTCACGTTAACCGTTGGCATTCCAGGAACATCGGCAGAAGAATGCCTGGGGCAATTCGTGTTCCAAAGCGAAACACGAAAGTCTAGCCGCCGATGTGCACCATGGAGCGCGAGGGCTTCAGGAATCCGGGCTCGCCGATGTGATGGCGTTCCTCTTTGCGGTCGACGATACTGCGGATGAGCGAGCGCAGGGCGTCGTCGCCGGCTCCGCGACGCATGGGGCCGACGAGATCGTGGTCGCTTTGGGAGAAAAGGCAGGTGCGCACTTTGCCGTCGGAGGTGACGCGCACCCGGCTGCAGTGGCCGCAGAAGGGATGCGAGACGGGAGCGATGATGCCGATCTCGCCGCGGCCGTCGTCGAAGGTGAAGCGGCGCGCGGTCTCCGAGGCGTGGTTGGCGGGGAGCGGAACGAGAGGGCGCACGGCGTTGAGGCGAGCGACGATCTCGTCCAGGCGCACGACAGCTTCGGGGGTCCAGCTGCGGTCCTCTTCGAGCGGCATCCACTCGATGAAGCGCACGATGACGTCCTCGGTGCGGGAGAACTCGGCGAAGGCCTCGATCTCGCCGTCGTTGAAGCCGCGCAAGAGAACGGCGTTGATCTTGACGGGGCCGAGGCCGGCGTCCTGGGCCGCGCGAATGCCGTCGCGCACACGCTCGAAGCTGCCGGGAACGCGGGTGATGCGGACGAAGGTGGCGGGATCGACGGCGTCCATGCTGACGGTGACGCGGTTGAGGCCGGCGAGCTTGAGATCGCGGGCCATGGGGGCGAGCAGGTGGCCGTTGGTGGTGAGGGCGATGTCGAGCGGGCGCTCGGGGGCCGTGAGCGAGCGCAGTAGGGCGGCTTCGCGGATGAGGTCGAGCAGGCCGCGGCGGAGCAGAGGCTCGCCGCCGGTGAGGCGAATTTTTTCTATGCCGAGGGAGACGAAGAGGCGCAGCATGCGCGCGTACTCCTCGATGGGGAGCTCGGTGTAGAGCGCGCCCTCGTTGCCAGTGCGGCAGTAGACGCAGCGGTAGTTGCAGCGATCGGTGACGGAGAGCCGGAGGTCGGTGATGGCGCGGCCATGCTTGTCGCGCAGCCTGGGGGCTTCGAGGGCCGGATTCGATCCTGCGGGAGCCACACTTCCGCGCCCGAAGCTCTCAGGCGTTGCGGGCGGCTCGGGACCGAGGATGGGTGGGAGCGTGGCGGCCATAAGTAAAGGTACTTCTTCGGATGCAATTTTCCCAGCCCGGTTTCGGCGGCGCATGCCATACTGGGGGGCAATCGGGGATAGTTTTGGGATCGACAGTTGGTTTCCGGGGCGGATGGCCCGGGAATTGCATCCTTGTCTGTGGGGAACCCTTTTTATGGCGCCGCCGAACTCCATCCCGTTGTGGATAGGCCAGCAGGCCTGGCCGCTTGGACTCGTTCTTGGAGCCCTGGTGGCGGGGGCTGTGCTGCTGCGGCTCTCGGCGTGGTTCCGCGATCGTTCCCTGCGCCGGAAGCGCCGAGGGGTGACGCAGGAGAGTTTCACGGCGCACCTACAGCAGTATGGCTTCGACCCGGTGATCGCCTCGTGCACCTACCGCTATCTGCAGGAGGTGCAGCTGGTTCCGTTTCCGATCCTGCCGAGCGATGGGCTGGACGAGGACTTGGGCCTGGATGCGGAAGATGTGGATCAGACGGTTCGGGATCTGACGATTGCGCTGCGGCGGGAGTTCAGTCCGGGGCTGACGCCGAATCCGGTGGTCACGGTGGAGGACGTTATCCGGGTGCTGCAGGCGTCGCCGCGTATCTCACGCAGCAGCAGCGCCGCGTAAAGGCTACAAGAAGATTTCACGGCAGCAAAAAACGCGAAGCCGGGGGCCTCGCGTTCTCGCAACCTTGAACTTGCGGAGTTGCAGAATTTGCGTTCTCCGACTCTGAACTCGTGTCCTCCAACTCTGAAGAGGGTGGAGGTTCAGATGCCGACGCCGAATTCCATCTCCTGCGGGTCGCCGGAGTGGGAGTAGATGTCGTAGGGCGTGCGGCGATGAAACCGGTAACGAGCCCGGAGTTCGCGGCCCACGACTAATCCAATGGCCAGCACGGTGATTCCTGCTGAAACCAAGCCTACGTTGCGCATAAATGTCCCGCCATCCTCCGAGCAGAGGTCTTCACGTTGATGGCTTTCCCGGAGTGAGCTTTGAAACTTCATGCGATGGATGATAGCGCAGCTATGCAAATTTTGGGTATCAGATCGTCTGCGACCTCTGTGCAAGTTGCATTCCACCGAAGTCAATCTTGGGGCGAACGAAGGGCACATTACCCGCGAGGCTTATGTCTTGGCGGGCGCGGCGGCCGGAGCTGGAGCTGCAGACGAGGCGGCCGGCGTGGAGGATTCGGACGGCTTCGATGCGGACTTATCGGAGGCAGCGGATGTAGCGGGTGTGGCGGATGAATCTCCGCCGCTGTTGGAGGCAGAGGCGTCGCCTCCGGAGGCGGGTGCGGCTGGCGGTTTGGCTGAGGAGTAGAGATCTTTGTACCAGCCGCCACCCTTGAACTGCAGGGCGGCTGCGGTCAGGGTGCGCTCCAGGCTGCCGCCGCAGTGCGGGCAGACGGTGAGCTCGGGGTCGGAGAACTTCTGAATCTTTTCAGTGCGGCGGGCGCACTGCTTGCATTGGTATTCGTAAAGCGGCATTGCGGAGTCCTTCTGTCGATCTGCTTCCAGAATACAAGCGCGGCGGGGGGTGCTTGCCAAGATCGCGCAAGATGGCGGATTTGCTGAGGAAAGCCGCCTTTTTCTCGCCGGTCACGTTACTCAATGGACGGTTGGATGGTTACTAAACTCCTGAGCCGGGATTACCAAGTGCATCTTCACGGTTGCGCGAACCGCCGTTAGCTTCACAACAGATGCTCAACGCCGTAAAGGCGCAAGAGGACGCCGAGTACGAGGACTGCAAACGTGCCGGTATGAAGTTTGGTTGAGAAGCCACAGATGGATGGAGTCTTCCAGGTCTCCTGCCGTACCATCCGAATTCTTTGAGTCTGGTCCCGCTTGGGCCCAGCTGGAGGATTGCCCGGTTCTCAATCGCAAGATGCGCCAGGCGCAAGCCTGAGGCATGCGGGGGGCGAGGCAGGAACCCGCGTCTCTTGGGGGAGAGACGCGGGTCTCGCCTAACGTTCGGGCCACAGTCGGGCCACAGATGTTGCTCGCGGGGCCGTCCTCAACGGACGGCCCCGCGAGCGTTTGAAGAGCAAACATTTGCCGACGAGTGGATTTTGTTTTCCGCTTTGTCTCCC
Organism: Acidobacteriaceae bacterium; assembly: GCA_036509515.1. Classification (GTDB taxonomy): domain Bacteria; phylum Acidobacteriota; class Terriglobia; order Terriglobales; family Acidobacteriaceae; genus Granulicella. The sequence goes on along the minus strand of DATCFM010000065.1, from coordinate 5,113 downwards.
GCAGGGACGCCTCAAGGCTTTTCCGCAGGACGCCTCAAGGCCTGCATTGCCACCCGGTCTTCTTCGCCGTACCATCGCCTCAGTGGCAGCCCCGTTCAATCCTGCAAAGCGAAAGCCGGAACCGGCGTCGAATGGCGCGGGGAACCTCGGCGCGGCGCGCGGGCTCACGCAGGCCGAGCGGCTGGTCTCGGCCGGCGCGCTGGACGATGATTCGCAGTTCGAGCTGAAGCTGCGGCCCAAGCGGCTGGCTGAGTTCATTGGGCAATCGAAGGCCAAGGAGCAGCTTGCGATTGCGCTGGAGGCGGCGAAATCGCGCGGCGAGGCGCTGGACCATGTGCTGCTGTTCGGGCCGCCGGGGCTGGGCAAGACGACGCTGGCGACGATCATTGCGAACGAGCTGGAGGTGGGCTACCAGCAGACCAGCGGACCGGCGCTGCAGATCCAGGGCGACCTGACGGCGATCCTCACCAACCTGCGCGAGAGGCAGGTGCTGTTCCTGGACGAGGTCCACAGGCTGCAGCCGGTCCTCGAAGAGAAGCTTTACACGGCGCTCGAGGACTACCAGATGGACATCATCATCGGGCAGGGACCGAGCGCGCGCACGCACACGCTGGAGATCAAGCCGTTCACCTTTGTGGCGGCAACGACGCGGCCGGGGCTGCTGAGCTCGCCGCTGCGCTCGCGCTTCGGCATCCTGCTGCGGCTGGAGTTCTATACCGAGGACGAGTTGCGCTATATCGTTCAGCGCTCGGCGGAGGTGCTGGGCGTTCCGATCGACCATGAGGGGGCGGCGGAGATTGCGATCCGCTCGCGGGGAACGCCGCGCATCGCCAACCGGCTGCTGCGGCGAGTGCGCGACTTCGCGGAGGTGCGCGCGTCGGGGCGCATCGACCTTCCTACGGCGCAGGCAGCTCTGGCCCTGCTCGAAGTGGATGCGCACGGCTTTGACGAGCTGGACCGGCGGCTGCTGCGAACGATTATCGAGAAGTACGATGGCGGCCCGGTCGGCCTGAATACGCTGGCGGCGGCGCTGGCCGAGGAGCAGGATGCGCTCGAAGAGGTCTACGAGCCGTTTCTGATTCAGATTGGTTTTCTGGATCGCACGCCGCGCGGACGGGTGGCGACGCGGCTGGCTTATGAGCACCTCGGCATCGAGATGCCGAGAAGGGCGGCGACGCTGTTCGGGTGATGTGTCGAACGCCGTGAGACGTGGGGCGTTGCCCCACGTTGGTATAGAACGCGCCGTTGGCGCTCTTCGGATATCTTCGAATGCGGGACGGACCTGGGGCTTCGCCCCAGGCTGGTATAGGACGCGCCGTTGGCGCTTGCGTGCCGGGCGACCTGCAGGTCTCTCCACTCCGCTGCGCTCCGGTCGAGATGACAGAGTTTGCAGAACGTCGAAAGTTTCTTCACAAGCCTCTATGTGGATGCCACCTAGTAGGCGCGCTGGTACATGCGGGAGATGCGGTCGTGCCAGCCGAGGCGCTCGGCGTCCATCCACACCCAGAGCAGGCCGAGGCCGACGGGACAGGCGGCGAGGAGGGTGGCCAGGATGCGGCGGCGCATGGCCTTGCGTGAGGGGTTCTCGTCGGAGAAGGTGCAGAGGCCGATGCGCGCGTAACGCATGCCGGGGGTCGACTCGGAGAAGGTGAAGAAGAGAAGTTGATAGATCAGCGCGGTGGCGAGCAACGCGACCGTGGCGGAGCCGGTGAGCAGCGGCCTCGACAAGAGCGCAAGCGCCGGGCCTGCGATGAGAGTCACGGCGGTTGCAAAGGCGACCAACGCCGCGGCGATGCAACAGGCGTCCACGGTTGCGGCCATGAGGCGCAGATGGACGGGCGCGATGTCCATGGGCTGTACTGATTGGCGTTCCTTGGATTGCGAAAGCGGCTCGCCGACGGGAGTGCTGTCGAGCAGAAGGCCCTGCCAGCCGGGTGCGGTGGCGGATAGGTCTTCTGGATTCTCGGTCGCGGCGGGCTGGGTCGAGATCTGTTCGGGTTCGACCTCGAAGATGCGCAGCTGCGGCTCGGAGGATGCCTCTTCGCGCAGCGGACCCTCGGCCAGACGCGGACGCGCCTTGCGCGAGGCGATCAACTGGCGAGGGAACTCGATGAGATTGGCGGGCAGCGGCATCGCCTCGATGACGTGGTCGGCGAACTCAGGAGCGCGGCGGAACTCGATCTCCTGATCGAGCTCTTCGAGCTCGATCGCGGCCTGGTACGGGTCGATGGCACGGTCGTGCTCGACGGGATGCCACTGCTTCGGCGGCGCAGTGCCGAGCCGCGGGGCGCCGAGATCCTCATAGAGCCGGACGGTGAGGCCGCCTGCGGATACTTCCGACGTGGGGGCTTGTGAGATGGGAGCTGTGGTTGCGAAGAGATCGCCGGGCGTTTGAGTTGCGTGAGTTGGGCGAGTTGCGCGTGGGGCGGGTGGCGGAGTGGCCTCGACGATTCGCAGCGTCGGTTCGGCGATCAGCTCCTGTGCGCCCAGCGCGATGTCGGCCAGCTCGTGGGCGAGCTGCGACCGCGCCTCAGCCCGATAGTCGGCCAAGGCCTGTTGGCGCGGAGACGGCTGGGGCTCGTTCCACTGCTGCGTCTCTTCTTTCTCTTCGAAGAGCCTCAACTCCTCGAGCAGCTTGAACTGCGCCTCGGCGACGGCGTGGGCCTTGCGCGCGGCCATATCCGCTTCGGCCTGGGCTTGCTCGAGAGCGCGCTCGGCCTCGGCGGCCAGAAACTCACGATAGGTGGGACTGTTCTCGTAGCGTGCGCGCACGACGTCGCGAACCAGCGATGATCCGCGGCGGTTGTGGGCGAGGTTCTCGCGGTGCTGACGGAGGGCTTCTTCGCGCTGGGCCTCGAGCGCATAGGCGCCGGCGCGGCGGCTGCGGTGGGCGGCGACACGCTCGGCCACGACCTCGCGCAAGGTCGGTCCGCCTTCCGTGCCGGTGGCCAGCAAACCCTGGGTCTCGATCTGCTCCCCGCGCCCGACTGCACCCTGCATGCTCACGCCCTTCTACTCCTGTCGCCCGATTCGGCAACTCGATGCTACCCGCACCATTGCGATGGTACGCATCGTCTAATCTCAAACCTGTGACCTGCCGCGCTCTACCTTCCAGCCGAACCACCCGGAGCCTGCGGCGCCGGCGTTCGCGGATACATGGAGCGCTCGTCTTCATGTCTATCATCGGGTATCTGGGAGTTCATCCACATCTGCTTGCGGGGCAGGTGTCAACTACGGCACCTCCGAGTGTCCCGGCACAACAGTCGCAGCCGCTGGTCGATCTTTCGCTGATTCCGCAGGCTACGCCGCTGCCGCCGGAGAAGCCCACGGAGACGGTGAGCTGGGACGCGAATACTCAATCGAATCGCGGCAACGTGTATCTGCTCTCGGGCGATGTCGTGGTCACGTACGGCGACCATGTCCTCCACGCCGATAGTATCCGCTATGACAAGGATACGGGCGAGATTGAGGCGCAGGGACATCTGCGGCTTGAGGGCGGCGATAACGATGAGTACATCGAGGCCTCGCACGGAAGCTACAACCTGGAGACGAAGACGGGACGCTTCTACGATGTCAGCGGATCGGTGGGGCTGCAGGCGACGAGATCGGCGAGTTCGGCGAATTCCGGGCCGCGAGGGCTGGTGAGTCCGAATCCGTTTCTCTTCTCGGGACGGATCGTGGTGAAGACCGGGCCGCGGGATTATGAGATCTACGATGGCGCGGTTACGTCATGCCTGCTGCCGAATCCCGACTGGCAGATTACCGCCGCGCATCTGTCGATGGATGACGGTAAGGTGCATGCGAAGAACTCGACCTTTCATCTGCTGGGAATGCCACTGCTGTTTCTGCCCTATGTGACGCATCCGGTGAACACGGAGCAGCGGCAGTCGGGGCTGTTGATTCCCGTGCTGAGCCAGTCGAGCACCAAGGGCTTCATCATCGGCGAGGATGTTTACCTGGCGCTGGGGCGGTCGGCGGACCTGACGGCGGGGCTCGAATACTTTTCTTCGCGCGGCTTCTCGGAGTCGAGCACGTTTCGTTATCGCGGAGCGGGCGACGACTTCTTCAGCGCGCACTTCTCTGCCCTGCAGGATCGCGGCTATATCGATCCGAACACGCAGCTCCTGGTGAATCAGGGCGGGCAGGATGTGACCTCGGGCTTCCGGCACAAGCTCAGCGAGAACACACGCGCGGTCGGAGACCTGGAGTACCTGAGCTCGTATGTCTACCGCGAGGCGTTTACCAACAACTTCAACCAGGCGGTCAGCTCGGACATTACGTCGATTGGCTATGTGACGCACCAGAACGATGGCTACTCGATGGATGCGCGCGTGGACCGCTATCAAGGGCTGAAGCGGGTGCCGGTGGGAACGCGGGCGGGGCAGGAGGTGCGCATCTTCCATGCGCCTTCGCTGGACTTTACGGCGCTCGACCACCGGCTTGCGGGCACGCCGCTGCTGTGGAACGTGACGGGGTCGGCGGTGGGGCTGAAGCGCTCGCAGCCGAACTTTGTGTCCTCCGGCATGATGGAGCGGCTGGATGTGCGGCCGGAGCTGGATCTGCCGCTGGCGGGCGGCGGATGGCACACGATGTCCTCGATTGCGGTGCGCGAGACGTTCTACTCGCGGTCGCGGGCGGTTCCGTATCCGGCGGAGGCGGCGCCAAGGGAGCTGATGCAGCCGGTCGATCGCACGTCGCTGGAGATGCAGGTGGCGATTCTTCCGCCGGCGATCGAGCGCACGTTTGCCGTGCCTGCGTCGCTGCAAAAATTTTTTGGCACGGAGATGCGGCACACCATCGAGCCGGAGTTTACGTGGCGCAACGTGCATGGCATCGATAATTTTCTGAGTATTCTGCGCTTCGACGACAACGATCTGGACAGCGATACGGATGAGCTGGAGTACGGCGTGACGCAGCACCTGTATTTCCATCCGCGCGCGAGGCCGGTGAAGGCGAAGCCGGGATGCGCGGCGCCGGCTGCGAGTGTGTTTGGAACGAATGCTGCCGAGGCGAATGGGCTGGCGGGCGAGAGCTCGCTGCCGGATGTGCTGGAGCCCGATGCGCAGACGGGAACGGATGCGAATGGAATTCCGGACGCTTCGGCGACGGCTCC
>DATCFM010000064.1:0-59232 GCA_036509515.1 Acidobacteriaceae bacterium | reverse complement strand
TGGTGATGGGGCGAAGGTGCAATTTCCGATACATCCGGCGATTGATTTACGTGGCGTTGGCGGAAGGAGTTAACTATAAGAGTGGAGAAGTTCGCGGACGGCTGACCGAGCCGGGCTGTGGATGAATCGTGCGCTGAAGGGGATGTTGCACTGATGAAACGAAGCTTGTTTGCCCAGACCGTGGTGCGCGCGCTGATTGCGAGTGCGGTGCTGGCGTGTGCGCTGCTGCTGGCTCCGAAGGTGTGGGTTGCGGTTTGCGTGGGACTGGCGGTGTCGGTGTGGGTGGGGTGGAGTGCGGCGGCGGCGGCGGCGCAGGATGAGATTCCGCTGGAGGCGGCGATGAATGCGCTGGCGGACGGGCGCGAGATTGAGCTGCGTCCGTCGCTCAAGGAGAACGATCATCTGGCCGCGGCGATCCGGGCCGCGGCGGTTGAGGTGCAGCGCGGGTTTGCGATGAGCGCGGAGCGGCGCGAGAAGCTGGAGGCGCTGCTGGACTCGATGCAGGATGCGGTGACGTCGGTGGATGCGGCGGGGCGGATACTCTGGGCGAACAAGGCGATGCAGCGGCTGGTGGTGGGCTCGTTCGGGTCGGTGCGCGCGGGGCACTCGCTGGTGCAGACGATTCGGGCGCCGGAGGTTCTGGAGTGCGTGCATATGGCGCTGGAGACGCGGAGGCTGGCGGAGAGCCGGCCGGTGTCGCTGGCTCCGGGATCGATCTTTGCGGTGAGCGCGTCGCCCATGCCGGAGGGCGGAGCGGTGGTGGTGCTGCGGGATGTTACGCGGATGGAGCAGATGGAGCGGGCGCAGCGGGAGTTTGTGGCGAATGTTTCGCATGAGCTGCGGACGCCGCTGACGAGTATCCAGGGGTATGTGGAGATGCTGCTGGAGGGGAGCGGAGAGGATCGGACGGCGGAGCGATCGGAGCACCTGGAGCGATCAGAGCAGTCGGAGCAGGAGTTTCTCGAAGCAATCTTGAAGAATGCGCGACGCATGGGACGGCTGACGGACGATCTGCTGGCGCTGGCGCGGGTGGAGTCGGGCGAGACGAAGCTGGAGCCGAAGCCGGTGGCGGTGGCAGCGTTGGTGCGCGAGATTGCAGCGGCGGTGGCGGGCATGGTGAAGGAGAAGAATGGCGTGCTGGAGATTGGCGCGCTGCCGGCGGGCGAGGTGCTGGCGGATGCGGATGCGGTGGTGCAGGTGGCGAGCAATCTGATTGAGAATGCGCTGAATTATGGCGTTGAACCCGGCGGGGGAGCGGCGGCGGGCGGGGGGCGCGGAGCGAAGGGAGCGCGGGTGCAGCTTAGCGTTGAGAGCTCGGCGGCGGGGCGTGAGGAGCTGCGGTTTCGGGTGCGGGATTTTGGCGCGGGGATTGCGTGGGAGCACCTGGCGCGGCTGTTCGAGCGGTTCTATCGCGCGGACAAGGCGCGGTCGCGGGAGTCGGGCGGGACGGGGCTGGGGCTCGCGATTGCCAAGCACCTGGTGGAGTCGCAGCACGGAAGGATATGGGTGGAGAGCGAACTGGGGCATGGCAGCAGCTTTTATTTCACGCTGCCGAGGGCGGCGGCAGAGAGTGAAGCGGCTGAGCGTGAGAGTGCGTCGGTGCCGCTGGCTTCGTAGCGGATTGTTGTTGTTCCCAAGGGCAAGTGCAGGCGCAAGTGTGGAAAAGAAAGCCCCGCGTGGGGCTTTTTACATTTCATTCACACGACGTTCTCGGGCCGTTTACGCGGACTTGGGAGCATCGGTGCATGAGAACAAAGGGAATGTGGACTGTGTGGCTGCTGGCGGCCATGCTCGTTTCGGGGTATGCGCAGGCGCAGACGGAGTCAACGAGCTCAAGTCAGGACAAGAGTACGAAGAGCACGCATAGGCGCGCGAAGCAGCACAAGGAGAGCGCGACGGACATAGAGTTGCGCGAGCTGCGTGAGCAGATGAAGGCGCAGCAGGATGAGATTGACGCGCTGAAGTTGCAGCTGTCGACGCATGATCAGCAGGTGAACGATGCGCAACAGGCGGTGACGGCGGCGCAGACGCAAGCGCAGGCGGCTACGGCGGCGGCGAATCAGGCGAGCTTGAGTGCGGCGACGGCTGCGAGCGAGAGCAGCAGCCGCGAGCAGCAGCTTGAGGGCACGGTCAACGATTTGAAGACGAGCAGCACTGGCTTGCAGGAGACGGTGATCAAGAACCAGGCGGATATCAATGCCGAGATCGAGAGCCCGGCGAGCATCCGCTACAAGGGTGTGAAGATTACGCCGATTGCCTTCTTCGCGTTTGAAGGTGTGTGGCGGCAGCATTCGGTCAACTCCGACATCAACACGCCGTTCAATTCGATTCCCTTCAACAGCGCGACCGAGTTCCAGAGCTCGGAGCTGAACTTCTCTGGGCGGCAGAGCCGGCTGGGTGGTCTGTTTGAGGGCAACGCCGGCAACTTCAAGCTGACCGGCTACGCCGAGATGGACTTCCTCGGCACCGGTACGTCCTCGAATAACAACCAATCGAACAGCTATGTTTTGCGGCAGCGGCAGATCTGGGGCAAGGCGGAGACGAAGAGCGGGTTTGCGGTGACGGGCGGCCAGATGTGGTCGCTGGTGACAGAGGACAAGCTGGGAACGGACGCGCGCACGGAGGTGCTGCCGCAGACCATCGATCCGCAGTACATGGTGGGCTTCAGCTGGACGCGGCAACCGGGCATTCGCTTCCAGCAGCGCTTCGGCGATTACAAGACCGGCGCCTTCACCGCGGCACTCTCGCTGGAGCAGGCGCAGATCACCGGCTTCACGACATCCGGTTCGGTTCCGACGCAGTACTTCTTCGCGGGTCCGGGACAGAATGGCGGTCTGTATAACGCGGCCGGCAATATCGGCACGTCGGGCGGCGCTCTGACCACCTACGCCAACAACGTGATGCCGGACATCATCCTCAAGGGCGCGTTCGACCGCTCCGGCATCCACGCCGAGATTGGCGGCCTGGCGCGCTTCCTGCGCGACTTCTACCTGCCGGTCACGGGCGTCACCGGAACGGCATCGGCCCCGGTGTATGCCTACGGGACGAGCTATGCGAGCCATACCAGCCCGGCTGGCGGCATCTTCGGCAATGTCCGCGTGACGCCGGACAAGTACTTCAACGTGGGCGTGCAGCTGATGGCGGGCCAGGGCGTGGGGCGCTATGGGTCGTCTCAACTTGCCGACGCGACGCTGCGCCCGGACGAGACGCTGGAGCCGATTCGCAACTATCATGGCCTGCTCGGGATCGAGACGCACCCGGCCAAGAAGCTGGACATCTTCGGCTACTACGGCGGAGAGTATGCGCAGCGGACGGTCTACACGAATGCTATGGGATCGCTGATGGGGTACGGACCGCAGAACCTGAATGACGCGGGATGCTACAACGCTCCCGGCGCTGCCGGAACAACACCTAGTGCGGGCTCGGGCGGATCGATCTCGGCTTCGAGCTGCTCCTCGCCGACGCGGTACATCCAGGAGCCGATGTTCGGCTTCGTCTACCGGGCGGTCAACGATCCGAAGTATGGCCGGCTGCAGTACTCGTTCACGTACAGTTACCTGAAGCGTGGTCTGTGGTCGGGTGCCGGAAGTTCGACGACGCCGGCGGCTGCTTCGGCCAACGACAGCATGCTGCACTGGCAGATGCGCTACTACATCCCGTAGTGGTCACGCCCGGCAGGCCGAGGAACGGTTTGCCGGGCAACAGCGTCCTAGAGAACAGAGGACATAGCCAACCGCAGACCGACGCATGAAATCTTGTGCCGGCGATGTAAAGAACTGGAGAGCGAAAGTGAAAATGAGACTTCTTGCCGCAGCACTGATCATGTTCGTCGCAACGGGCGCATGGGCGCAGAACCTTACGGGTGCCGGATCGACGTTTGTGTATCCGATCTATTCGCGGTGGTTCAGCGAGTATGCGCAGCAGCATCCGGGCGTACACATCAACTACCAGTCGGTGGGATCGGGCGCGGGTATACGGCAGGTGTCGGAGAAGACGGTGGATTTTGGAGCATCGGACGGGCCGATGACCGACCAGCAGCTGAGCGAATCCAAGCAGAAGCTGTTTCATCTGCCGACGGTGCTGGGAGCGGTGGTGCCGGTGTACAACGTGCCGGGGCTGAACCACGATTTGAACCTTGCACCGGAGGTGATCGCCGCCATCTACCTGGGTAAGATTACGAAGTGGAACGATGCGAATATTCAGCATGACAACCCTGGGGTGAAGCTGCCCGACCACCAGATTCTGCCGGTGTATCGCTCGGATGGGTCGGGAACGACGTATATCTTTACGGATTTTCTGTCCAAGGTGGTGCCGCAGTTTCAGCAGAGGATCGGCAAGGGGACTTCAGTGCGCTGGCCGGTGGGCATAGGGGAGAAAGGGAATGAAGGTGTGGCGGGCATGGTGCGGAGCGGGCCCTATACGTTCGGGTACGTTGAGCTGACGTATGCGCTCGAAAACCATATGCCGTTCGGCTTGACCCGGAACGCGGCGGGCAAGTATGTGAAGGCTTCGATTGCCGGTGTGACGGCGGCGGCTGCCGCCGATGCCAAGCAGATGCCGGCTGACTATCGCGTTTCGATTACGAATGCGCCGGGCGCGGAGTCGTACCCGATCTCATCGTTCACATGGATGCTGGTCCCCCAGCACTGGAACGACCATGCGAAGGGCCAGGTGATGGTCGACTTCCTGAACTGGATGCTGGACCACGGCGAGGGGGAGGCGGCCGGCATGAGCTATGCTTCGCTGCCCAAGGCCGTAGCCGACCGCGAGCGGCAGACGATCAAACAGATTACCTATTAGAGCGGGGAGGATGGCCTCCGGACGAGAAAGTGCCCGGAGGCCAACTTTCGTTTACCGTGTGTTTATATTGGGGCCCTACTCTCTAAGAGCGCGATCTGTATGAGCCAGCTCAGCCCAGTCACCTTGCCGACGCCCGAGGTCAACTCCGGAGGGAAGCGTGCGGAGAGCGTCGCGGCAGCGGAACCGGCGCCACCTTCGGAGATCCGGAAGTTTCTTCAGACGCGCAGCACAAGCCGGCTGGCGGACGGAAGCTTCCGCGGGCTGATGCTGCTGGCGGCCTTCAGCCTGTTTGTCATCATCGCGCTGATTGTCTGGATGCTGGTGGTGAACTCGAAGCTGTCCATCCATGCATTCGGGTGGCACTTCTTTACGGGGCGGCAGTGGGACCCGGTTGGGGGCAGCTTTGGAGCGCTGCCGTTTATTTACGGGACGGTTGTCTCGTCGCTGCTGGCGGTGGCGATCGCGGTGCCGCTGTCGCTGTGCGTTGCCATTTTCGTGCTCGACATCTGCCCGCAGCCGCTGCGCGGACCGATTGCGTTCCTCACGGAGCTGCTGGCAGCGATTCCAAGCGTGGTGTACGGCCTGTGGGCCGTCTTTGTGCTGGTGCCGATCGTGCGCGATAACGTGGGGCCGGTGCTGGAGAAGAGCTTCGGCTGGACCGGATTTTTTGCCGAACCGAACTTCGGCGTGGGCATGCTTACGGCGAGCGTGGTGCTCGCGATCATGATCTTTCCGGTGATCTGCTCGATCAGCCGCGACGTGATGAGGGCGGTGCCGATTCATCAACGGGAGGCAGCGCTGGCGCTGGGGGCGACGCGATGGGAGATGATCCGCATTGGCGTGCTGCGCAATGCGCGGCTGGGGATTGTGGGCGCTGTGATCCTGGGGCTGGGGCGCGCGTTGGGCGAGACGATGGCGGTGACGATGGTGATCGGCAACCACCCGGATATTGTCAAGAACCTGTTCAATCCGGCGTACACGCTGGCCAGCGTCATTGCGAATGAGTTTACGGAGGCGACGGGCGATTTGTACCTTAGCGCGTTGATCGAGATTGGGCTTGTGCTGTTTGTGGTGACGATTGTCGTGAATGCGATTGCGCGGCTGCTGGTGTGGGCGGTGACGCGCGGCGACTCGACGAGGGCGGCATGATCAGTGCACTTCCTGAACGCGGAGCGCGGGTTGAGCAGTTGATTAAACTGCGGCGGTCGGCGGCGAACCACTTTGTGACACTGCTGGCGGTGGTGAGCACGGTGATCGTGCTGGCGCCGCTGATCGCGATTCTTGGATATTTGATTTACAAGGGCGGGAGTTCGCTCAACCTGGCGTTCTTTACGCATGTTCCGGCACCGGTGGGGCAGCCGGGCGGCGGCATGGCAAATGCCATCGTTGGGTCGGGAGTGATTCTGGGGATTGCGAGCGCGATCGGCGTTCCGCTGGGGATCGCCGCGGGTGTGTACCTGGCGGAGTATGGGCGCGGAGGCGTGCTGGGCAGCGCGGTGCGGTTTACCGCGGATGTTCTGAATGGCGTGCCCTCGATTGTGATGGGCATTGCGGCGTATGGGCTGATTGTCCTGAAGCAACACCATTTTTCGGCGCTGGCGGGCGGCGTGGCGCTGGCGATCATGATGGTGCCCACGATTACGCGTACGACGGAAGAGATGCTGGCGACGGTGCCGCATGCTCTGCGCGAGGCTGCGCTGGGGCTGGGGATTCCGAGGTGGCGGACGATTCTTTCAGTAAGCCTGCGCACGGCGACGCCGGGAATTATTACGGGCTGCATGCTGGCGTTTGCGCGAGTTGCGGGAGAGACGGCTCCGCTGCTGTTTACGGCGTTCGGCAATCAGTTCTGGAGCTTCAATGTGAACCAGCCGATCGCGGCGCTGCCGTTGCAAATCTTTGTGTATGCGGTTTCGCCATACGATGAGTGGCACAGGCTGGCGTGGGCGGGCGCGTTGGTGCTGATTGCTTTGATTATGGTTTCGGTGACGCTGGTGCGGCTGTATGCGAGCCGCGGCGAGATCAAGGGAGGACATTAGGTGGGCGTCGATATACGCGTGGAAAATCTGAATGCCTGGTATGGGCAGGTGCACACGCTGAAGGACGTGAGCCTGCACATCTCGGCGAACCAGGCGACGGCGCTGATTGGGCCTTCGGGGTGCGGGAAGTCTACGTTTGTGCGCTGCCTGAACAGGATGCACGAGACGAATCCTATTGCGCGCGCGGAGGGGTCGGTGCGGATGGGGGAGATCGATATCTATCGCGACGCGACGCCGGTGGAGATTCGGCGGCGGGTGGGGATGGTGTTTCAGCGGCCCAATCCGTTTCCTTCGATGTCGATTTACGACAATGTGGCGAGCGGTTTGAAGCTGAATGGGTATCGCAAGCGACGGGTGCTGGATGAGGTTGTGGAGAGGTCGTTGAAGCAGGCCGCGCTGTGGGATGAGGTGAAGGACGATCTGAAGAAGAAGTCCGGTGCGAGCATCTCGGGCGGGCAGCAGCAGCGGCTGTGCATTGCGCGGGCGCTGGCGGTCGACCCGGAGGTGCTGCTGATGGATGAGCCGGCGAGCGCGCTGGATCCTGTTTCGACGGCTAAAATAGAAGACTTGATCTTTGAGCTGAAGTGCCAGTACACGATCGTGATTGTGACACACAATATGCAGCAGGCGGCGCGCGTGGCGGAGCGCACCGGATTTTTTCTGATGGGCAAGCTGGTGGAGTTCGACGCGACCGACAAGCTCTTCACGAACCCGACGGACAAGCGTACGGAGGATTACATTACGGGGAGGTTTGGCTGATGCGTATTAAATTTCAGCAGAAGCTGGATGAGTTGAAGGAGCGGCTGCTGGTGATGGCCGGGCTGGTGGAGCAGGCCATTCAGCGGGCGACGGAGGCTTACTCGACGCGTGATCTGGATCTGTGCGAGCTGGTGTCGCTGTCGGAGCCGGCGATCAATCGGATGGAGCGCGAGATCGATCAGCTGGCGCTGGACCTGCTGGCGATGGAGCAGCCGATGGCGGTGGACCTGCGCTTTATTCTGGCGGTGATTCGCATCAACGCCGACCTGGAGCGGGTGGGCGACCAGGCGGTGAATATCGCGAACCGCGTGAAGGAGCTGGGGACGATGTCGCGGGATATTCCGGTGGATATTCCGAAGCTGGCGCAACTGGCGACGGCGATGATTCGCAAGGCGCTGCAGTCGTTTATCGAGGCGGACACGCAGATGGCGCTGTCGGTGCTGCTGCTGGACGACCAGGTGGATGAGCTGAACGGCGAAGCGTTCCGGACGCTGGGCGCGCTGATCCAGAAGCAGCCGGAACGCACGGCCGAGGCGCTGAATGCGCTGGTGATCTCGCGCAATCTGGAGCGGGTGGGCGATCATGCTACGAACATCGCCGAGGACGTGATCTTCTGGGTGAGCGGAGCGGATGTGCGGCATCATGCGACGGAAGAGGCGCCTCCAGCGGAAGAGACGGTGAGGTAGGCGGCGAAAAACACTCGTGCCTGAGGGCGTGGATTTGGGATAGAGTCATCACACAATTTAAGGGCCCTTCCGCCTGGTCGCTTTGCTGAAGCGAGCGAGCGATGTTCTCGATTGTTCTCGCGAGAAAAGGAGATTCCGATGACACGTCCTGAATCTGAGCTGCGGCCTACTTCCCGTCGCAATTTTCTTCGCTATGCAGCGATGGCGGCGGCGACCCCCATTCTGACGGAGGCGCATTTTGCGCGCGCGGCGCAGGCGGCGGCCGATCCCAAGGATCGTCCTGCGCCGGCGAGATCTAATTTTCATGCGTTGCCGGCGGATGCTGTACTGATCAATGCGAATGAGAATCCGATGGGGCCTTGCGAGGCCGCGCGCGCTCGAATTAACGAGCTTGTGCCTGCGGGCGGACGGTATGACCTGTATGGCGAGGAGGATAAGCTCATCGATACTTTCGCTTCGCAGCACAACCTGAAGCGCAATCATATTGCGGTGTATGCGGGATCGTCGGAGCCGCTGTATTACACGGTGCTGGCGTTTGCGTCGCCCTCGCGCAGCCTGGTGATCGCCGATCCGTCGTATGAGTGGGCGATGATGGCGGCGGGTGCGGCGGGAGCGACGATTCATAAGATTCCGCTTACGGCGGAGTATGCGCACGACGTGAAGGCGATGATGGCGGCAGACCCGAATGCGGGCGTGTTCTATATCTGCAATCCGAACAATCCGACGGGAACGCTGACGAGCAAGCAGGACATTGTGTGGGCGCTCGAAAACAAGCCGAAGGGGTCGGTGCTGCTGGTGGATGAGGCTTACATCCATTTTGCGGATACGCCGGATGTGATCGATCTTGTGGCGGCGGACAAAGACATTATTGTGCTGCGGACATTTTCAAAGGTGTACGGCATGGCCGGGCTGCGTTGCGGGCTGGCGCTGGCTCGACCGGACCTGCTGGAGAAGCTGACCCAGTTTGGGCAGAACTTTTTGCCGATCATGGGGACGGGGCCGGCGAATGTATCGCTGCTGGATGCGGAGCTGGTGCCGACGCGCAAGAAGGTGATCGGCGACACGCGGCGCGAGACGATTGCGTGGCTGCGAAAGAACGGCTACAAGGTGATTGGCGAGTCGCAGTCGAATTGTTTCATGATCGATACCGGCCGCGACGGGCGTTCGGTGATGGCGGCGATGCGTGCGAAGAATATTTATATTGGGCGCACGTGGCCGGTGTGGCCCAACGCCGTGCGCATTACGGTCGGGACGCCGGAGGAGATGGTGAAGTTTCGGACGGCGTTCAAGCAGGTGATGGATGCGCCGCCGGTGGCTGTGAGCCGCGTGAATCGCCCGGATGCGCTGCACACTTTAGCGGACTTCGCCTGATTTCGCAGTAGATGTTGGCGTAAATCGAGATAGAGACGGGCTCGCATGACGCGTGTGGCGCTCCCGTATACTTCACGTGCGTGCATGCAGCTTCTCGAATCCGCGCAAGGAAAGACGGCCGCCCCCGGCGGGCTGCTGCGGGGTCAAGCGCAGAGAGCGCAGAGATTGTTGCGGCGCATGGAACGAACTGGGGGCGGCGGCGGCTGATCCTGCTGGTCGTTTTTATTACGTACAGCCTGGCGTATCTTGATCGCGCGAACTATGGATTTGGCGCGGCGGCCGGGATGGCGCGCACGCTCTCGATTACAGGGGGAAAGACGGCGCTGCTGGGTGCGCTGTTTTTTCTTGGCTACTTTTTGTTTCAGGTGCCGGGAATGTTGGCGGCGAAGCGGTTCAGCTGCACACGGCTGGTGTTTGGTGCGCTGATTGGCTGGGGTGTGCTGGCTGCGCTGACTGGAATGTTGCGTCCGTTCTGGCTGCTGGCGATCGACCGGCTGTTGCTGGGCGTGGCCGAGAGTTTTATCTTTCCGGCCCTGCTGCTGCTGCTGACGCGATGGTTCACACGGGCGGAGCGCTCGCGCGCGAATACGATGCTGATGCTGGGCAATCCGGTGACGGTGCTGTGGATGTCGGCGATTACGGGGTATCTGATTCAGGAGTTCGGCTGGCAGCATACTTTTATCTTTGAAGGCATACCGTCGGTGCTGTTTGCGGTGGTTTGGATTCTCGTGATGCGGGACAGTCCCAAGGAGGCGCGGTGGTTTCCGCGGGAGGCCGCAGAGCATTTAGCGGCGAAGCTGGAGCTGGACCAGAAGGCGATTCCGCAGGTGTCGCAGGCATCGACGCTGTCTTTGCGCGCGGCGCTGTTGCGTGGGGATGTTGTGCTGCTGTCGTTTCAGTACTTCTGCTGGAGCCTGGGTGTTTATGGATTTGTGCTGTGGCTGCCGACGATTGTGCGCCAGGGAGCGTCGCTGGGGATGGGGAAGACGGGGCTGGTGTCGGCGGCGCCGTATGTTGCGGCGATTGTGCTGATGCTGCTGGTGTCGCATATTTCGGACCGGACGCAGCGGCGGCGGGAGATGGTGTGGCCGCCGTTGTTGATTGCGGGCGTGGCGATGATGGGATCGTTTCTGCTGGCGCCGTATGGATTTCTGGGCGCGTTCCTCTGCCTGATTGTGGCGGGAGGATGCATGTATGCGCCGTATGGGCCGTTCTTCGCTATCTTTCCGGAACGCATTCCGCAGTCGCGCGTGGGTGAGGTGATGGCGCTGGTGAACAGCGCGGGAGCGCTGGGTGGATTTGCGGGGACGTACCTGGTGGGCCTGCTGCAATCGGTGACGGGGAATTCGCGCGCGGGGTTTCTGCTGATGTCGCTGTCGTTGGTGCTGTCGGCGGTGCTTACGTTTCTGCTTCCGAAGCAGCCGAAGCCTGCGCAGCAGTTGGAGGCGGCGCATGTCTGATCGTGAGGCGCTTTCGGTGAGGGATGTTCTGGAGGGCGATGTTTCGTTGTATGCGACGCTGCGAACGCATGCACCGGGGCCGGAGGGAAGGCTCCCTATTACGCCGGAGATGCTGCTGACGCAGCCTTCGGGAAATCTGTTTGGGCTCTCGCAGAATGCGGGAATGGGGTGGGAGCCGGGGCGGCTGCTGGACCCGGAGTTTCTGATTCTCAGCACGCATGGCGGCTTGCGCGCGGCGGATGGGACGCCGATTGCGCTGGGGTTTCATACGGGGCACTGGGAGGTTGGGCTGCTGGTGGCAGAGGCGGCGCGCGAGTTTCGGCGGATGCATGCTGTGCCGTTTGCGGGAGCGTGCACGGATCCTTGCGACGGGCGGACGCAGGGAACGGAGGGGATGTTCGATTCGTTGCCGTACCGCAACGATGCGGCGATGGTGCTGCGGAGACTGATGCGGTCGTTGCCGACGCGGCGCGGCGTGATGGGGATTGCGACGTGCGATAAGGGACTGCCGGCGATGATGATGGCGCTGGCGTCGTCGGGTGCGCTGCCGAGCGTGCTGGTGCCGGGCGGGGTGACGCTGCTGCCGGATGAGGGCGAGGACGCGGGCAAGGTGCAGACGATCGGCGCGCGATTTGCGCAGAACGAGATTAGCGCGGAGTATGCGGCAGAGGTGGGATGCCGCGCGTGCGCGAGCCCGGGTGGAGGATGTCAGTTTCTGGGGACGGCGGCGACGTCGCAGGTGGTGGGTGAGGCGCTGGGGATGTCGCTGCCGCATACGGCGCTGGCGCCTTCGGGGCAGCCGATCTGGCAGGAGGCTGCGGCGCGCTCGGCACGGGCGCTGATGCGGTTGATGCAGCTTGGGCTGGGGACGCGCGAGATTGTTACCGATGCGGCGATTCGCAATGCGATGGTGGTGCATGCGGCGGTGGGCGGATCGACGAACCTGCTGCTGCATGTTCCGGCGATTGCGCATGCTGCTGGGTTGCGGAGGCCTTCGCGGGAGGAATGGGAGAGCGTGAATCGGGAGATTCCGCGGTTGGTGGATGCGCTGCCGAACGGGCCGCGAAACTTTGCGACGGTGCAGGTGTTTCTGGCCGGCGGTGTGCCGGAGGTGATGCTGCATCTGCGGCGGGCGGGATTGCTGGATACGAGTGTGCGCACGGTTACAGGTGAGACGTTGGCGCAGAGCCTTGACTGGTGGGAGGCGAGCGAGCGGCGTGGAGCGCTGAAGCGGCGGCTGCGTGAGTTGGATGGAGTTGATGCTGACGACGTGATTCTTTCGCCGGACCGCGCGCGGGCTTGCGGGCTGACGTCGACGGTTTGCTTTCCGGTGGGGAATCTTGCGCCGGAGGGAAGCGTGATCAAGAGCACATCGATCGATCCTTCGCTGATCGATGAGAAGAATGTGTATCGGCATGCGGGGCCGGCGCGGGTGTTTGTTACGGAGGCTGCGGCGATCGAGGCGATTAAACGCAAGGAGGTTGGGCACGGGGATGTGATTGTGCTGATTTGCGGCGGGCCGATGGGCGCGGGGATGCAGGAGATTTATCAAATTACGTCAGCGTTGAAGGCGCTGCCGTTCTGCAAACATGTTGCGGTGTTGACGGATGCGCGGTTCAGCGGGGTTTCGACGGGGGCGTGCGTGGGGCATGTGTCGCCGGAGGCGCTGGCGGGCGGGCCGATTGGGCGGGTGCGCGAAGGGGATTGGATTGAGATCGTCGTCGATCGTGAGGCGCTGCATGGGACGGTGAATCTGGTGGGCGAGGGCGAGGAGCGGTTTACGGCGGAGGAGGGTGCGAAGAGACTTGAGGCGCGTGAGCCACGAAGCGATCTGGCGCCGCATCCGGCGCTGCCAGACGATACGCGGTTGTGGGCGGCGCTGGTGAATGCGAGCGGCGGGGTGTGGGGTGGATGCGTTTATGATGCGGATGCGATTGTGGCGCAGCTGGAACGTGGCGCGGTTGCGGAGAAGGAGATTCGATGAAGCTTTACAGGACGACGCGAGGGCTGCTGGCTTGCGAAGAGGAGCAGAGCGGATTTCATCGGGTGGAGGCCGACGGCTGGGATGAGCTTGTGCGCGATGCGGAGATGCATGCGCGGCTAAGGCGGAGTCTGGAGGCTGCGACGGTTGCGCCGCCGCGGGCGGAAGAGATGCTGGCGCCGATTGGATCGCAGGAGGTTTGGGCTGCGGGTGTAACGTATTTTCGGAGCCGCAGCGCGCGGATGGAAGAGTCGAAGGACGCGGGCGGCGGGACGTTTTATGATCGCGTCTACTCGGCGGTGCGGCCGGAGCTGTTCTTCAAGGCTACGGCGCGGCGGGTGGTTGGGCCGGGAGCGACCGTGCGGATTCGGTCGGATGCGACGTGGTCTGTGCCGGAGCCGGAGTTGACGCTGTTGCTTGATCCTCGCGGCAAAATTGCCGGCTATACGATTGGGAACGATATGAGCTCGCGGGATATTGAAGGCGAGAATCCGTTGTATCTGCCGCAGGCCAAGGTCTATGACGGAAGCTGCGCGCTGGGGCCTTGCGTGCTGCTGGTTGAGGAGCAGCTGGCGAAGACGACGGCGATTCGGATTGAGATTGTGCGTGGAGAGCGACGGGCTTTTGAAGGACGGACGACGCTGGCGGAGTTGAAGCGCGAACCAACGGAGCTGGCGAGTTTTCTGTTTCGCGAAAACAGTTTTCCGGATGGAGCGTATTTGATGACCGGAACGGGGATTGTGCCTGGGGACGAGTTCACGCTGGCTGCGGGCGATGTGATCCGGATCTCGATTGATGGGATTGGGACGCTGGAGAATCGGGTGGCTTAGGAGCGGGTGAGGGTTCCGTTGACCATGCGCTGAATACCTAACGGATTATCGCGGCGCAGTTCTGCGGGGAGCGCGGGGTCGGGGAAGTCCTGATAGCAGACGGGGCGGGCGAAGCGCAGCATGGCGCGCGTGCCTACGGAGGTGGAGCGCGTGTCGGAGGTTGCGGGGAAGGGGCCGCCGTGCACCATCGCAGGGCAGACTTCGACGCCGGTGGGGTAGCCGTTGAAGAGGATGCGGCCGACCTTGGTTTCGAGGACCTGGATGAGCTCGCGGGCGGCGTCGAGGTCGTCCGGTGTGGCGTGGAGAGTGGCGGTGAGATGTCCGTGCAGGCGGTGGGCGGCTTCGACGAGGTCGTTGGGTTCGCCGTAGTGGATGAGCAGCGTGGTGGGGCCAAAGATCTCTTCTTCGAGCGATGGATGCTGCGCGAAGGTTTCGAGGGGAACGCTGAAGACGGCGGCTCCGGCTGAGGCGCCTTCGCCGACAGGGGTGGCTTCGATTCCCGCGAGCCATTCGGTTTGCCTGCTCTTTGCACGGTGCTGGACGGCGGCGTTGTAGCGGTCGGCGATGGAGGGCGTCAGCATGCCGTGCGCGCCCAGGGCGGAGACACCGGCGCGGAGTGTGTCGAGAAATTCGTCGCTGCCGTTTTGGGGGATGAAGACAAGGCCCGGCTTAGTGCAGAACTGTCCGGAGCCAAGGGTGAAGGAGGCCTGCAGGCCCTGGGCGAGAGAGGCGCCGCGCTCGCGCAAGGCGCCGGGCAGGATGAAGAGCGGATTGGTGCTGCCCATTTCGGCGTAGCAGGGAATGGGTTCGGGGCGGGCGGCGGCGAGATGCATGAGGGCCTGGCCTCCGCCGGACGAGCCGGTGAAGGCGACGGCTTTGATGGACGGATGCTGCACGAGGGCGACGCCAATCTCGACACCTTTGTCGAAGAGCAGAGAGAAGACGCCGGCGGGAAGGTTACAGGTTTTGACGGCGCGATTGATGGCGTGGGCGGCGAGCTCGCTGGTGCCGGGGTGCGCGGGGTGGGCTTTGACGATGACGGGATTGCCGGCGGCGAAGGCGGAGGCGGTGTCGCCGCCGGCGACGGAGAAGGCCAGCGGAAAGTTGCTGGCTCCGAAGACGGCGACCGGGCCGATGGGGCGGAGCATGGAACGGATGTCGGAGCGGGGCAGCGGCTTGCGGTCGGGGAGCGCTTCGTCGATGCGCGCGTCGACCCAGGAGCCTTCCTCGACGGCGGCGGCGAAGAGACGGAGCTGGCCGGTGGTGCGGGCGAGCTCGCCCTGGAGACGGGGCTGCGGGAGGCCGGTCTCGAGCTGAGCGCGGGCTACGATGGCATCACCGCCGGCGGTGAGCTCGTCGGCGATGGCGCGGAGGAAGGCGGCTCTCTCGCTGCTGCTGGTTGCGGCGAAGAATGGAGCGGCAGACTTTGCGAGGCTGGCCGCATGATCGACGTCGGTGTGGATCGCGGAGATGAAGGCGGGGGCGATCTCCTGTGCGGTGGCCGGGTTGACAGCCCGAAAGGGATCGCCCGCACTCCAGGTTGCGGCTCCTCCGATGAGAGAGATTCCTGTCAACTGTGTATCGGTCATTGTTTCCTCCGTGCGAATCATGCTGTATCCAGTGTTCCACGACTGAGAAGAGTTAGGAAGTCAGTGCGTCAGGATGGTGGAGGTAAGGAAGGGGTGGGATGCGGCGTCCTCCGATGAAACTTGCGGGATTTGCGCGGACCACCTGTGGTAGTCATTTCGAAACAAACTTTAGTTCACGGAGTAAAGGCCGTTCCATTCCGCAGGTTTACGGCGCGGCTGAAGTCGTGTCCTCGACGAAACGTATCAAACTGACCCACTGCCGAGCCTTGCGAAGTTTGGCCGGCCGGCTTACGTCGGGCTATAGTGATCAGCAGATTGCGGCCGAGGACGAAGTGCGCCCGGCTTGCCTTGAGAAAGGTTCATGGAGCCTCCGGCCGTTCTGATTATCGACGATGATCCGTCGCACTTGCGGATCTACGGCTGGATCATCCAGACGGGGGGATTTCGTTCGCTCCAGGCGCTTGTGAGCCGGGACCATGTCGATCTGCCCGATGAGCCGGTTTCGCTGGTGCTGCTGGATTATCACCTGAATGGGCGCATGAGCGCGGTTGAGGTGGCCCGGATTGTGAAGTGCAGGTTTCCCGACGCACCCATCGTGGTTCTTTCCGATGCGCTTGTACTGCCGGAGGACATTGCTCCTCTGGTGGATGGTTTTGTACGCAAGGGTGACCCGGCCAGACTGGTGGAGATGGTGTCCCACGCTCTGGAAGGGAAAGGATGAGGCTGTGGTGACGGCGGCTTCAGTCGATGCACACATTGGCTATCGAGTCGTCCACCCTCTCGATCTCCTGGTGGATGGCCGCGATCCGAGCGCGGAGTTCGCCGGCGATCCGTGCGGCGCCACCGGAATCTACCACGGAGTCGCTGGCGGTCTCACATGGGGGCGGTAGGGGCTATGCAGAGATTGAGGCGCGCGACAGTTTCATCGCGGGAAGGAACGACCGGCACGCCGCCGAAATCACAGAGGACGTGGACTTCGCTTTCTTTGTTTTTGCTGCTGGCACTGTTGTCCGTCGGCGCGGTGAGAGACGCAGACCCGGCCGCGACGGAACCTTCGCAGTCCGATGTGGAGGCTGTTTACCTCTTCGACTTCGGCAAGTTTGTGCGCTGGCCCGATAACGCGGCGAGCGGACCGATGGAGATCTGCGTGGCTGGACCGCAGACCTTCGCCGCTGGGGTGCAGAGCCTGGTTGCGAATGAACGCGTCAATGGCCGTGCGCTTGCGGTGCGCCGCGTGCAACGAATTGAAGACGAGGCGGGTTGCTCGATTCTGTTCATCGATTCTTCGGAGAAGGATCGCGCGGCCGCGCTGCTGGCGGCGGTGGCGGATAAACCGACGCTCACCGTCAGCGATCTTCCCGATTTTCTCGATCACGGAGGGATGATTCAGTTTCTGCTGATCAGCAAACGGGTGCGCTTTGCCGTCAACCTGCAGCCGGTGATAAAGAGCAATCTCTCGCTGAGCTCCGAGTTGCTGAAGGTGGCGGTGAGTGTGAAGGGCCAACCGGAAGGAGGTGTACAGTGAAACTTTTTGCCGGCTCGCGCACGATCTCCGGAAGGCTTACGCGGATGAATCTGCTGGTGAGCGGGACGGTGCTTCTGCTGGCGGCGCTGGCGTTCTTCTCGTACGATCTGATCTCATTCCGGGAAAGCCTGGTGAGCAGCCTTGCGTCCGCAGCGCAGATCATCGGAGAGAACAGCGTGTCGGCGCTGACGTTCGACGATCCGATCAGCGCGGAGGCGACGCTTGAGGGACTGCGGCGATCGCCGGACGTTGTCTCGGCTGAGCTGGTGACGGAAGATGGCCAGGTTTTTGCGGAATATCATGCGCCGGGAGAAGAGTATGTGGCGAGCGGGCGCAGGCTGCGGGATGACGAGATGGAGCATGACTGGATCACGGGACGACGGCTGCTGCTCGGGCGCCGCGTCATGTTCCAGGGCAAGTCGGTCGGTGTGGTCTATATTACGGCGACGTTGAGCGAGATCGGTCAGCGCGCGCGGCACTACCTGTTAATTACGGTGGTCATCCTTCTGTTCTGCATGGTGGCCGCGCTGCTTATCAGCTCCGCGTCGCAACGGCTGGTGGCGCAGCCGATCGTTTTGCTTGCGGCGACGGCACGATCTGTTTCTCGCGAGAAGGACTACTCTGTGCGCGCCGGGCCGCCGGGCGGCAGCGCCGAGATGGCGGACCTTACTGGAGCGTTCAACGACATGCTGCAACAGATCGAACTGCAGGATGGTGCGCTGAGCCGTGCGCGCGATGAGTTGGAGGTCCGCGTGCATGAGCGCACAGCAGAGTTGCAGGCGGCCAATCGCGAGCTGGAGGCCTTCTCGTATACGGTGGCGCACGATCTGCGTGGGCCGCTTGATTCGATCGGGGGAATTGCGTTCATTCTGGCTCATGCAGAGCAGGGCAGCCAGGAGGAGCGGAGAGAGCTGCTCGACCGGCTGCAGGTGTCGACGCACAATATGGCTGCGCTGATCGACGATCTGTTGAACTTCTCGCGAGCTTCGACGGTGGCGCTGAAGAAGGATGAGGTCGATCTGAGCGTGATGGCGAGGGAGATCGCGGAGGAGCTGCGGAGCCCAGAGCCGGAACGCGATGTCGAGTTCCAGATTGCGGAGCTGCCGCCGGTCCAGGCGGATGCGGGATTGATGCGCATCGTGATGGATAACCTGCTGCGCAATGCGTGGAAGTACACATCGCATCATAAGAAGGCCTGCATAGAGATTGGCGCAAAGCTGCAGAACGGCCGGATGGTTTATTTTGTGCGTGACGATGGCGCGGGGTTCGATCCGCAGCTTGCCGACCAGGTCTTCCAGCCGTTCCATCGGTTGCACAGCAAGAGCGAGTTTGCCGGTACGGGCGTGGGTCTGGCGACAGTGCAGCGCATTCTGGAACGGCACGGCGGCGCGATATGGGCGGAAGGGCAGATGGAGAAGGGCGCTACTTTCTACTTCACGATGTGAGCGGGATTATTTCTACGGTGGGCGGCGTTGCGTGGTGGCGAGGTGAGTTCTCCTGTGGAGTAGTAGAAGTCGTTGAAGCGCGGTGAGGATTGGATTTCGTCTCTGCCAGAGCCGCGCAGAATGATGTGGTTGTCGCGGAGCAGCTCGAAGAAGGGTGTGCTGCCTGTTGTGAAGGGCACGGAGACGTCGTGGCTTCCGGCGGGGACCCGGATGGATGTGATCAGCTTTCCGGAGCGGACACGCAGCGTTGCTGGAGCGGTGATGTTGGCGGTGATGTAGATTACGTCAGCGACGGGACCATATTTATTGGTTACGGGTGGAACGCCTGCACCTGCTTTCGCAGATTGCGTGCGGTAGAACCAGTAGATTATGTCGGTCGTGATGGCGGGCTGTTGGCCGGTCTTGTACCAGCGGATGAAGTAGCGCATGAGATCGCCGGCGGCGGCGTGGCTGTGGAAGTAGTCCTGGGTTTGGAGAGGAATACCGCTGCTGGTTAAGTAGTTGGCTCCGGGATGACGGTTGGGGTCGTCGAGGGGAGAGATGTAAGTGCCCTCGATGAAGTCATTCCAGGTGATGATTTCGACCCAGTCGGGATGCGAGACGTTGATGGCATCCATCCAGAGACTGCGCATGCCGGCGCCGCCGCTGTATTCGTAGTAGCGATTGGCGTTGGCGCCCCAGAACTGCGGAGCGACGGGCGCCATGTAGAGCTTGCCGGCTGCGTGGACGACGGAGGCGTAGGCCTCGCTGCTGGGGATTTGATCGCGGGGGTCGTGTGAGTCTGGAACGCCGGCGATGCCCCAGTAGAACGAACCGTCGATGAGGGTCTTCCACTGATTCATTCCCTGTTCGACGGCGGCGCGGCTGGGGAGCTCGCCGCCCCAGAAGAAGGCTGTGACTAGAAAGATCTCAAGCGGAGAGTTGCGGGGAGGGCCGCCGGCCTGGGCTAAGACGTTGGGGAAGGATGTTGTGGAGGGATGCGATCCGGTGAGCAGGTCGGTCTTGATTTGTTTCCAGAATTCGGGGCCTTGCTTGTCTCCGGCGAAGGTGGTGAGAACGAATTTGCCCTGATATTTGAAGTACACGTGGGCGTAGCGCGGGTTGTTGGCGAAGCGGCGCATCATGTCTTCGGCGTCGGCGGCGTTGTTGCCACAGCAGAGGTCGATGGAGAACGTCAGCTTGAATCCGTTGTCGAGACGCGCGGCGGCCTCGAACATCTGCGCGGCGTAGCGAATATAGTAGGGCTGCTTCAGCCATCCGCCGGCGTTGAGAGCGAAGCCGTCGATGCTCAGCGATTGCGCTTCGCGAATCTCGCGCTGGTAGGAGGCGATCTTGGCTTCTTGCGTGGGATCTGTGTCGGCCTGGTAGTCCTGGTTGGTGAGCATGTAGTGCGCGAAGACGCGGCGCTGGGCGTGAGCGGTTGCTGCGCCAGCGATGAGGACGGAGAGAATCAGGACGTAGCGACAGAGCCTAACGGGCAGAATCTGGCGATCTCCGACGGAGCAAGCGTTGAGGGTTTCGGCACTCCGAAGAGGAAGCAGGTCTTCCCCTTCGACTTCGCTCAGGGTCAGGATGACAATTTCCCAAGGCATATCTTTCTTTCCTTTTTCGACGCACTCAGGCCTGGGCTCAGGCTGAGAATTTCCAAAGCAGGCCTTTCCTCTGACCTTTATGGACCGCACTCATTTTAGAGGGGCTACCAGGTGTAGGTGGCTTCTACGCGGGGAGGGCCGGGCTCGCCACCGATGATGGGCGTGCTGAGGACGAGCTCGATGTTGGACTTGTTGCCGGCGGAGCGCATGATGGGCGCGAGCAGATCGGAGTCGGTGAGGAACTCGCCGGCGGCGATGGTGCCGCCGCGGCCGACGCCTGCGACTACGATGGCCAGCTTGCCTGTGGTGACGTCAGTGAATCGGGCGACGATGGCGTAGTCGCGGTAGTTGTTGGTGGCGATCTGCTGGGTGCGGTCGACGGTCCACGGACTGGGAAGGTGGGAGTTGCTGTCGATGACGCCGAGGTGAGTCATCGTGGCGTCGTTGAAGAAGTGATAGCGCAGAGGCTTGAGGAGACGAAGAGTCCACTCGTTGTCGAAGGCGCCGATGAAGACGGTGGGACCGTTGCGCAGGTCGGTGAGAGTGGTTGAGCCTTCGCCGCGCACGCTGTACTTCTTGTGATTGGACTGGAGGAAGCCGGCGATCTTGACGATGGGCGTGAGGTCGTCGATGACGACGGCGGTGAGATTGTCGTGCAGGACGACCTGGTGGGTGGGGTCGGCGGCGTCGCGCAGGGCGATGGCGGTGTACTGGGTCTGGTCGGCGATGCAGAAGAGGATGGGATCGCTGGAGTTGAGGACCGGACTCCAGAAGGAGTCGAGCGGAGAGGGGCGCGCGACCTTCCACCAGACGGCTCCGCCAATAGCGAAGGCCAGCAGAACCAGAATCAGGAAGAGCGGGAGTGCTCGAGAGCGGCGCGGCGCGGCGGCCTGGCGGGAGGCGAGATCAGGGGAGATCGCTGCCGGGTCGGTTTGAGTTTCAGGGTCGGCTGTCGCTGAGTTGGCCGGATGAAACTGGGGGACGTAGGAGCCGGGTGGGAGCGAGAGTCGGAGCTCGTTCGCGTGGGCGGGGTCCTGGTAGTACTGGGCGATGCGCTTGCGGATCTCGGCGGCGGTGACGCGCACGATGGGATCGTTGGCGGTGTCGTAGTCGGCGTCCTTGCCGAAGACTTCGACGCCGAGGGTGCGCTCCTTGAGTTGGTCGGTCTGGCCGGAGAGGGTGAGGTTGACGATGAAGCGGAGAAAGGAGGGGAAGCGGCGGCTGTGGCTGAAAAAGGGATTGACCAGGAGCCGCTCCAACTGTTCGTTGGCGGCTGTCTTCTCTTCTTCCGTGAACGGCGGTCGGGTTCGGTTGGACTCAGACAAGCATTTGCGCGCCCTGCGCAGGGAGAATTATACAGCCGCGTACTCTCATCGCTCCGAAACAGTTATGCGGGGCATGTAACTCAAAACAGGCAGCTTGGATGAAGTCTTTACCTGTTAAGAATGTTAGGTTTGCTGCAAGGACCTTACTGATTTGTAGATTCCTTCATTATAAAGAGGCTCGATTGAATCCTGGCTTGCGGTAATCGCGACAGGATGGAGGCTACCTTGACGATGAAGATGGAAACGACGCACACCGCAGGCGCGATGACACTGCGGGGCAGGTCGGTTCGGCGTGCCGGAGCGTGTCTGGCGACCCTCGCAGTTTGCCTGTGGGTTCTGGCGGGAGCGGCGCGCGCCCAGGTTGGGAGCGCCAGCCTGAGTGGTCTGGTGCAGGACACGACCGGAGCGGTTGTGCCGGGAGCGGTGGCTACGCTCGAAAATGCGCGGACGGCGGCGCAGAGGACGGCGAAGAGCAATGGTGCGGGGGCGTTCAACTTTTCGTCTGTGCCGAGCGGCGACTATAAGCTGACGGTCACGCGGAACGGCTTTGAGGCGTTTACCCAGACGGGGATTCATCTGGACCCGGGCGACAATAAATCGCTGACCGACATTCGCCTGGAGGTAGGGGCGGCGAACCAGACGGTGACGGTGACCGAGACGGTGGCGGGCATACCGCTGGATAACGGGCAGTTGAGCTCGACGATTTCGGCCAATGACATTGCGAGGCTGTCAGTTGTGGGCCGCGACGCGACCGAGTTGCAGAAGATCCTTCCGGGCTTTGCGATTCGCAGCCTCGGCCCGTTGAACCAGGCGCCCGATTTTTCGCAGGTGCAGGTTGGACAGCCGACGCCTTATGCGTCCAACGGCGCGCCGGTGGCGGGGATCACGATCAAGCTTGACGGAGCAAATCTTACCGACGCGGGAAACTTTGGCGCGAACCTGCAGAACATCAATGATGCGTTTGTGAGCGAGGTGCAGGTGCAGACCTCGAACTTCGGCGCGGACCAGTCCAATGGGCCGGTGGTGATTACGGGCGTGACGAAATCGGGAACGGCGGCGTATCACGGATCGCTGTACACCTATGCGCGCACGTCGTCGCTGAACTCGAACGACTGGCTGGCGAAGTACAACGGAATTGCGCGGCCGAACGACCGCTTTATCTATCCGGGCGGGAATATAAGCGGACCGGTTCCGGGGTTGAAGAAGCTCACATTCTTCGCGGGCGCGGAGTATGACGCGCAGCGTAACGTCTATGCGTACAACAGCGCAGGAAGCGCGATCATTCATGCGCTGGTGCCGACGGCGGCAATGCGGAAGGGTGACTTCAGCGCTGAGTCGCTGGCACAGTTCCTCGGGCCGATGCTCAACAACGGCGCCTATGCCACCTTCAATACAGTGCCTATCGCCAGCGACAGCGGAACGTATGTCGGCGACACGGGGAACATCGCGCCGTGGCTCGATCCAGGGGCGATGGCCCTGGTCAACGGCACTTTGCCGCTTCCCACGAGGCAAGAGACCGGCACGGATGGTTATAACTACGACCAACTGGACCTGGTGAACAATAATGTTACTCAGGTTGCAGGCCGGGTCGATTATGCGATCGGCCCACGGAACACATTTTTCGCGCGCTATAGCTATGAGAAGGGCAAACAGGGGCAGCCGCTGGTTCCGTACTATGAGCCGACCAGCGTGATGGGTGAGGTTAACACGCCGGGATATGGCGTGAATAACGACACCTGGGTGCATAGCGCGGCGGCGAACTACGTTACGGTGTTCACGCCCACGATGACCAACGAGATCTATGCAACGCTGGTCTCATTCCAGCAGTCGTTCGAGGCGCGCCAGATTGCGGCGCTGCAGAAGTCGGCGATCAGCTATCCGTACAACGGCGCGTTTGACAATGGCGATACGCAGTATCCGCAACTGGGTACGTACACGACTTATGGCGGCCTGCCGCTCGGGCTGTGGCCGGATTATTCGAATAATCCTCTGGAGTTGAAGAAGTTCCAGCCCAACGCGGGAGACAACTTCACGAAGGTCTGGGGCAAGCACACGGTCAAGCTCGGCATCTTTGCTCAGCGTACGACGAACAACCAGACGGCAACCAATCCATCGACTAACGGCATTATTCAGAACTACTACTATGGGCCGGCCTGGAATCAGTTTGCCGGATATAACGGGACGTATCCTGACGGCTCGCCTGCCTACGACGGCACGGGCACGCACTTCAACAGCGGCAATGCGCTGGCGAACTTCTTTGAAGGACAGATTCAGGACTGGCACCAGCAGAACTTCAATCCCTACACGAACCTGTACTTCTGGAATACGGACCTCTATCTCGAGGACACGTGGCACGTCACGTCGAATATGGTTCTCACCTATGGCGCTCGCGTGAGTCACCTTGGCCAGTGGACGGATTCGCATGGACTGGGGGCGGCGGTCTGGAATCCCAGTCTCTACAACACAGCGCAGAACATTACGACGAATCCGTTGCCCGGCCTGACGTGGCATGGGCTGGATAAGTCGGTTCCCAACTCGGGTGTGAGCGCGCATCCTCTGTTCTTGCAGCCGCGCTTTGGCTTCGCGTGGGACGTCTTCAAGACCGGCAAGACAGTGGTGCGCGGCGGCGCGGGCATCTACCGCTTCCATGATTCGGTGGTTGATGTTACCAGCGAGTTTGCCGAGGCGGAAAACGTGCGCTACACGGACCTGCAGGGCTTTGGAGGCAACGAGCTTAAGGGCATCAGCTCGCTGCATCTCAATCCGAACACTTATGGAAATGCGGGTGGGACCGAGAGCTATATTCCGCCCTCGACTATCTATGGACTGGATCCCAGCGACAACACGGAGCCAGTTACTAACAACTACAGCCTGAGTATGGCGCAGCAGTTGCCGTTCAAGACCATCCTTCAGGTCTCCTATGTCGGCAACAACAGCAACTCGCTGATGAACAATGGCACATCGCAGACGGTGGTGCTGGATAACATCAATGCGATCCCGGTGGGGACGTTGTTTACGCCGGCTGCGGCTGCGGCGATCAATAAGGGCGCAGGTTACAACGCCTGCGATCCGACGGGCTGCACGCCGCAACAGGCGGGGAGCCTCGACGGTATTTACAACTACACGGGCGACAAGAGCATCCAGGAGGCGCGGCCTTATAACCGCTACAACCAGATCCTGGTGCCGCGACACAATACGTTCGCCAACTACAACGCGTTGCAGGTGGAGGCGATCAAGCAGATTGGCAACCTGAACTTCAACGCGAACTATACGTTCTCGAAGGCGCTTGGCATTCTGGGATCGTCGGCGGACTTCAACTGGACCGCGGGCGTCGATCCGTTCAACATCTTCAACAACTATGGGCCGATGAACTTCGACCGGTCGCAGATATTGAACCTGAGCTACTCGTATCAGACGGGCAAGTTTACGCATGACCGGATGCTGGGTGGATTCATCAACGGATGGCTGATCTCGGGCATTACGAATGTGTCGAGCGGACCGAATATGCAGACGGGAATCAGCGCGTCGCCCGGTTACTATGTGCAGGGCAATATCGGTTCGGGCGCGAGTGCTTATGGCGTGAGCAACACGACCATCCTGGGAACGCCGGATGTGAATCTGCAGCCGATGATGACCTGCAATCCGAAGTCGGGGCTGGGCGCGAACCAGTACATCAATGGATCGTGCTTCTCGCTGCCGGCAACGGGGACCAACGGACGGTACATTGAGCCGTATGTGCACGGGCCGGCGTTCTTCAACTCGGACCTGACGCTGGAGAAGAGCTTTGGGCTGGGGGGCGAGCGGAGGCTGCGACTGCGCTATGCGGCGTTCAACTTCCTGAATCATCCGCTGCACAGCTTCGGTACGGGGTATGCGCAACAGACGACGCTACTGCTGAGCGATACGTCCGCGGGCGCGACGCCATCGAGCGCGAAGTTCGATCCTGCTTCAGGTTTCGGCTTCGCTCCTCAAAAGCTGGGGCGGCGGTTGTCCGAGGTCTCACTGAAGTACGACTTCTAAACCCTTGTGACGGCTGCGGCGGAGGCTCTCCGCCGCGGCTCTTCGCACACGAATACGCTGTACTGGCCAGGCTCCATTCAGGGGAATGGAGCCTTTTTTGCGACTGGATGGACGAATGCAGAAACGATCCTCCTCCGCCCTGAAGGCGCTGTTTGCCGGCGCGACTTTTTGTGCGCTTCTTTTGGCAGCGTGCCCGAGTGCGAGCGCGCAGGCGTGCAGCCTAGGCGCAGTTGAGCAGGTGAAACCACTTGCAAATGGCGTGGAGCTTCGCACAGCGGGAGCAGTGGCGCAGGTCGTGGCGCTGCGCGATGACGTGCTGCGGGTTCGCGTGTCGGCGACGGGCAAGTTGCCGGAAGATGCTTCGTGGGCTGCGCTGCCTGAGGCGAGGCGGGCTTCGGTGGCGGTGGCTATCGAAGATACACCGCGCCTGGTTGGCTTTCGTACGTCCGATGTGCATGTCGCGATCGATCGCAGCGATCTTGCGATAACGGTGCGGGATAACAGCGGCAGAATTATTCAAGAGGATGCGCGGCCGATCTGCTTTCAGGGGAACTCGTTTCGAGTCTTCAAGAGCATGCCCGAGGATGAGCATTACTTCGGGTTGGGAGACAAGACGGGACCGGTGGACCGGCGCGGGGAGGCGTTCGATCTTTGGAACACGGATGCTTATCGGTTTCAGGAGTCTACCGATCCGATCTACAAGAGCATTCCGTTTTTTATGACGTTTCGCGCAGGCATGGCGGCGGGGGTGTTTCTCGACAACACGTGGCGCAGCAGCTTCGATTTTGGCAAGGACGATCCGGGCGTGTACACCTTCGGCGCGGTGAACGGGCCGCTGGACTATTACATTTTTACAGGGCCGACGCCGAAGCAGGTGGTTGAGGCGTATGCGTGGCTGACAGGGAAACCGCCGCTGCCTCCGCTGTGGACGCTTGGATTTCAGCAGTCGCGCTATACGTATACGCCTGTGCAGAAGTTGATGGAGGTGGCCGATCGTCTGCGCGCGGACCGGATTCCCGCGGATGCGCTGTATCTGGATATCGGCTTTCAGGAGAAGAATCGGCCGTTCACGGTGGACACGAAGGCTTTCCCGGACTTTGCGGGCGCGGTCGCAAAGTTGAAGAAGATGAACTTTCACCTGGTGGTGATTACGGATCTGCATATTGCGAAGCTGCCAGGGAAGGGCTATGCGCCTTATGACAGCGGCGTCGCGCAGGATGAGTTTGTGCACAACCCGGATGGTTCGGTGTTCTCGGGGATCGTGTGGCCGGGGCCGAGCGTTTTTCCCGACTTCACGCGGGAGGCTACGCGGCAGTGGTGGGGCGGGCTGTATCGCGGGTTTGTCAGCGACGGCGTGGCGGGTTTCTGGAACGATATGAATGAGCCCTCGGTGTTCAATACGCCGAACAAGACGTTTCCGCTGGATGTGGTCCATCGCATCGAGAGCGATGATTTCACTGCACGGACGGCGACGCATGCGGAGATTCACAACGTTTATGGCATGGAGAACTCGCGGGCGACGTTTGAGGGGCTGAGGAAGCTGCGGCCTGAGGAGCGGCCGTTTGTGCTGACGCGGGCGACCTTTGCGGGCGGGCAGCGGTATGCCGCTACA
Organism: Acidobacteriaceae bacterium; assembly: GCA_036509515.1. GTDB lineage: Bacteria > Acidobacteriota > Terriglobia > Terriglobales > Acidobacteriaceae > Granulicella. The sequence continues at coordinate 32,201 of DATCFM010000064.1, read as the reverse complement.
TGGACGGGCGACGACAGCAGTACGTGGAATCATCTGCGCATGACGTCGCCGATGCTGAAGAATCTGGGGCTGAGCGGGTTCAGCTTCAGCGGAGCGGATGTGGGCGGGTTCGCGGGGACTCCGCCGCCGGATCTGTTGACGAAGTGGATTGAGGTGGCGGCGTTTCAGCCGATCGATCGCGACCACACCGAGAGCGGAACGGGGGCGCAGGAGCCGTGGGTGGGAGGAGCTGCGCAGGAGGATATTCGGCGGCGCTATATCGACGAGCGGTACCGGTTGATGCCGTATCTGTACACGCTGGCGGAGGAGAGTGCACGCACCGGGCTGCCGATGATGCGGCCGATCTTTCTGGATTATCCGAAGGCTGCGAAGGATGGGCACGCGATCGATACGGATGCGGGCACGGAGGGCGAGTTCCTGCTGGGGCACGATCTTCTGATCGCGCCGTCGCCTTATCCGGAGGAGCCGGATGCGTATATGGTCGAGTTTCCGACGGCGGAATGGTATGACTATTGGACGGGCAAACGCGTGGAACCGCCGGTTCGGACGGCGGCTCCGGTGGATTCAGGGTCGCCGCCTTCAGCGGCGGATCTCGTGCCTCTAACTGCGCAGGTTCGTCCAGAGCTGGGGTCCTTGCCGGTGTTTGTTCGTGGAGGAGCGATTCTGCCGATCGCGCCGCTGGTGGAGAGCACGGAGGAGACGCCCAAGGGGCCGCTGACGCTGCGGGTGTTCGCCGGGCCGGACTGCCGGGGGAGCCTGTATCTCGATGACGGACACACGTATGCGTACAGGCAAGGCGCATGGCTGCGCATGAGCTTTACGTGCGAGGTGACGGCGGATGGGTTGTCGGTGACGATCTCGCATCAGGGAGCGTACAAGCCGTGGTGGACGGATTTGCGGCTGGAGATTTATGGCTGGCAGGCGAAGAAAGGCATCGCGCTGAGGAGCGGACAGGCCGTGGCCTTGACTGTGGAGCGGATGGACGGCGCGGCCACGGTTACGCTGCCGGACAGCGGCGGCGATGTGACGGTGAAGCTGGAGTAGCTTCGCCGGAATAGGTGGAATTGAGGCTAGAGCCGCAGTCGGAATTGCTCTCAGGCGCTGACCGGAGCGAGCTGTAGGGAGGACGATCGGGTGGCAGGAGGCCGCCGGGCTCGTTCTTGCGGATCGAAAACAGGCGGACGAGGCCTGAGGCAAAATTCCAGCTTGACAGCGCCGCCGGGCCGGGTGAAGATGTTGCACGTTTTATTTTGATCCGCAACTGTATCCAGCAATTTTCGTTGCCAGCTCCACGCCGGCTCAGGGAGTGGATCGGTTTATGGACTTGTATGGCGGCTACAAGGCTTCCGCATCTGCGGGGCGATCGCTGGAGCGATCTCTTCCCGCGCGGGGTCGAGTTGCGCAGGGTACAGAAGTTTGAGTTGAACGGCCCCAGTAGAGAAGACGTCGCGTAGCACAATTCTGACAATGACGAGTAGCGGGGCCGATTGAAGAGCGAATCATCGGCGAGGGAAAACAGAGCGACGAATGGGATCGATAACAAATCGAACGGGCCCCAAGTAGAGCCGTTGCCATCATTTCGGAGAGAACTCACTGGAGGAGTAGTGATGCAAGCGATTTTGGACAGACTGAGAGATTGTTCGCGGAACTGCGCAGCGGGAGCAGGGATAACCATGGTGGCCTTGCTGGCCGCGGGCTTGTGCATGCCGGCGGCGAGCGCGCAAACCGTGCCGAACGTGGTGATGACCCAACTGACGAAACTGGGGCCGCTGGCAGGGGGCGGAGCGCAGAGTGGGGCAGTGCCCGATGGGGACAGCTTTGCGGTGAACCAGAATGGGGACGTTCTGGTGAGCGACACGTACGGAAACAACATTGAGCTGTTCAATGGGGTGACTGGAGCAGAGACGAACGTCGGCTCCCCAGGAAACGCGGCGGGTGTGGCGGTGGATAGCCATGGCAACCTGTACATCGGGTTCTCGTACAACAGCGCCATTCTGAAGGTTCCGTATGTGAGTGGAGCGTATGTGGCGATGGGCGCGCCGGTTAAGAATGGCAATCCGTATCCCGTGGGGACGCCGAACTGCACCGGGACGGACACGGTGGAATGCGTGATGAGCAATGTGAGCACCGGCGGCTCGAACATGATCTCCATGGCGTTCGACGCAAAGGGAGACCTGTTTTACGCCACGACGGGGAACGCGATCTGGGAGTGCACGGCGGCGTGCCTGTCCACGGGCACGCCCGCGCCGGCGCTGCTTTATACCGAACCGACGACAACGGGTGGGACGACGGTGGGGCAGTTGATCCCCGGCGGCCTGTCGATCGATCCATGGGGCGATGTGTTCTTCACCGATTCGGCGATCAGCACGTCGACCTCGCAGAAGAGCTTCAGCTCGAATGTGAACGAGCTGGTGTACACGGCGGGAACCGGGTATGCGGCGGCACCGACGGTTCTTTACACGTTCACCCCGGCGACCGTCTCGCAGTATGGGCCGGAGATCAACGGCGTAGCCACGGACGCGAATGGCACAGTGTACTTCCTGATCCAGAATACGGGTGGCGTCTTCGGCTTCCCGAGCAACAAGGGAGCGATCGATACGACCAAGATGTACTCGGTCTCGACCGAGCAGGGAAAACTGCTGTCCATCGACAGCAACGGCAATCTTTATGTGGTGGGTAATGACAATTCGGTGAACCGGCTGTCGATCAATAACCTGACGGCGACGGCTTCTCTGGATGGGACGGCCTCGACAGCTACCAATATCACGACGATTCTCAATGATGAGAGCTGCACGCCGGCGCCGGTGGTGACCTTCGCGGCCTCGGAGGGTGGGACATCGACGACCGAATTTTCAGCCGCTACCGCGGGCGCGTGCACTGGGACCATGACCAATGCCGCGGCGCTGGCGACGACGCTGACGTTTACGCCAACGGCAACCGGTACGCGCACAGCAACGTTGACGGCGCTGGATACGGATGGAAATTCGGGCACGGCGAATCTGACTGGAATGGGAAACGCGGGAACGACAGCGCAGACGATTACGTTTGCGACGCTGACCACACCTGCAGCGTATGACCCGGCAGGATATGCGTTGTCGGCGACGGCAAGCTCCGGGCTGCCGGTGACGTTCAGCGTGATCTCGGGCCCGGCGGTCATCAGCGGCGGCAACACGCTGACGCCGAGCGGCCTCGGCACGGTTGTGGTGGCCGCAGATCAACCAGGCAATGCCACCTATGCGGCGGCTACCGAAGTGACTCAGACGGTGGTTGTCACTTCGGCGGGACCGGCGGCCACGCCGGCATTCTCGGTGGCGGCGGGAACGTATACGACTGCGCAAAGGATCACGATTTCCGATGCGACCCCGGGAGCGACGATCTATTACACGATCGACGGGAGCACGCCGACTGCCAACTCGACCGTCTTCACGATTCCGGTGCTGGTGGCGTCGGCACAAACGATCAATGCGATCGCTGTAGCTGCCGGATTTGACGATAGTGCAGTCGGGAGCGCGGCCTACACGGTCAACCTTACAAGTTCGGGCCTGCCGCCCACGGTAGCCATGAGCCAAGTAACGGCATTAGGGGCGTATCCGGCCGGGGGAGCGTACGGTGGATCGACGCCGGCGGGAACGAGCTTCGGCGTGAATTCGCAGGGGAACCTGATCATCGGGACCTCGTACGGCGGGACGCTGGTGGAGTACGACACGGCGACGGGAGCGGCGACGACGCTGGGACCTATGAGCAATGTAGGCGGTGTGGCCGTCGACAAGGCGGGCAACATCTACGCGGGCGATTCGGCGTACGGTCTGTATCTGGTGAAGATACCGTTTGTAGGCGGGAGTTATCCGACGGTGAGTTCGCCGACGGGCTCGACGCCGGCGTGCACGGGCAGTGATACGACAGAGTGCGTCTTCCCGGCGCTGACTGCGGGACTGGGAAGCGCGGGCGGATACACGTCGATGGTGTTGGATGCGGCCGGGGACCTGTTCTTCGTAACGACGAGCGGGAGCACGACGGGGAATGGAATCTACGAGTGCAATGTTGCATGCCTGAGCTCGGCGACGCCGGCGGCGAAGCTGTTGTACCAGGAGACGGCGAGCAAGACGTTTGTGGGGGGTGTGGCGGTGGATCCGTGGGGAGACGTGTTCTTCACGGAGTCGGTGACAGACACGTCGAACGAGAACAGCAGCGGCTCGACGCTGAATGAGCTGGTGTACTCGGGAGGAGCCTATGCCAGCACGCTGACTCAGCTGTACTCGTTCACGCCTGGGTCGACGGGCAACTACGACGATCAACTGGATGGAGTGGCGGTGGATGCGACCGGCGTGGTGTACTTCGCCACCCAGAACGAGGGCATCTTCGCCTTCCCGAACAACCAGGGAGTCGTGGACACGAGCAAGCTGTACACGGTCTCGACGCAGGGCGCCAAGATCCTGGCTACGGATGGGATAGGCAACTTCTTCGTGGCTACCTATAGCGGTGGGGATGAGACCGTTCACATCGCTACCGGGACCCTCACGCTGCCGACTACGGGCGTGGGAACGCCTTCGACCGCTACCAATGTGACGACCGTCATGAATGATGTTGCGTGTTCCGCTTCGCCGACGGTGAGCTTCGTGGCTACCGAAGGCGCAGCTTCAACGACAGAGTTTTCGGCCGCTACTTCCGGCTCGTGCTCTTCGACGATGTCCGGAGCGTCGGCTCTCGGGACGACGGTCAACTTCAATCCAAGTGCCAGCGGCACACGCGTGGCGCTGCTGACAGCCACCGATTCCAAGGGAGGCACCGGAACGGTGAATGCTGTTGGGCTGGGCCACGCTTCCGTCCTGACGCCGCAGACGATCACGTTCACCGCACCGACGCCGACAAACTTTGGAACGACAGAAGCACTGACAGCGACGGCAAGCTCCGGGCTGGCCGTGACCTTCACGGTTGTGTCGGGACCGGCAACGATCAGCGGCAGCACGCTGACGCCAACAGGGGTTGGCACGGTGGTGGTGGCTGCGGATCAGGCGGGCAACGGAACCTACGGGGCAGCACCTGAGGTGCTTGAGAGCGTTGTCATTGGCCAGGCAGCGCAGACGATTACGTTCCCGGCATTGACGGCTGTAACCTACGGCGCAACGGTACCGCTGGCGGCAACCTCGACCTCCGGTCTTCCGGTGACCTTCAGTGTGGCCTCGGGTCCGGGAACGATTAGCGGCAGCACTCTGACGCCTACGGGGATCGGAACGATCGTGGTGGCTGCGGGCCAGGCGGGCAATACCAACTACGCAGCGGCGACCGAAGTAACGCAGAGCGTTGTCATCAATCCGCTCGGTATCGTTGCTACACCGACCTTCTCGCTTGCAGCCGGCACCATCAACGTTCCGCCGGCGCAATCGGTGACCCTCTCCGACGCGACCAGCGGAGCAACAATCTACTACACGACCGATGGAACGACACCAACTATTAGCTCGACGGCGTACACCGGAGCTATCACGCTGCCCTCGACTGCGATGACGGAGACGATCCAGGCGATCGCTGTTGAGACTGGATATACTCCGAGCTCGGTGGCTTCAGCGGCCTATACAATCAATGTGGTGCCGCCGGGGCTTGTGCTCTCCTTCGGCGCGTCCTCGCTCACGATAGCCAAAGGTATTCAATATGGGACCGATGTGCTGACGGTGACGCCGATGGGCGGATTTACCGGGCCGGTAAGCTTTGCGTGCTCCGGCGTGCCGGTGGGTGTGACGTGCAGCTTCAGCTCGACGCCGCTCATTGTCTCGGGCGGCCCGGCAACGACCACGGTTACGATCAGCAGGACCACGAGCGCGGCCCTGGATCATAGATCCAATCCGTTGCTGCCCGAGGCGACGCTGGCGCTGGCTCTCTGCTTCTTCGGATTCAGAAAGCGGCGCGGTATACAGATTGCTCTGCTGGTGACGATCAGTGTGCTCGGGCTGGGGATGCTCTCGGGATGCGGCTCATCATCCTCGGACAAACCCTCCAACTCGACGATTACTGTGACGGCAACGGCTGGCGCGCTGTCGGCAACAACCACGGTGACGGTCGCAATGACCTAAGGGACGCCTCTCAACTGGGGTAGCTTATGATCGAGGTCTCTCTTATTTGGAGAGGCCTCGATGCATTTTTGCGGGCTGCCGGAACTCGGTGGCGCGATCCAGGTGCATCTCTATTGACAGCAAGATGCCGTATCCGGACTCTTCACTGCAGATCATTCAATAGGTATGGTGGGCTTCGGATTTCGTGTAAATGTTCTAGAGGAAATAACGAATAGCGTCGACGTCCGAGATCGCTATAAGTCCTCCAGTGAACATCTCGTCGAGGTGTGGCAGTAGAAGTTGAATTTTCTCCTCGACATCTATGATGCTTACGACGACCGGGGCATTTTTCGATATCGACAGGCTCCTGGAATGGTAGACCCTGGCACTGGCGCCGAACCCTTCGAATCCACGATAGACAGTGGCTCCGGCGAGCCGGAATTCCATGCACTTTGCGACGATAGCTTCGTAGAGTGGCTTGCCTTGCCATTTATCGTCTTCGGTGAAATGAAGGCATAACATCTTCGCCTTGAATTGTTCTTTCATGGTCTATCGTCGCCTTTGACGATCTCTGTCGCACGATGGCTGTATTTAATGATATCGACATCGGACATTACGATAATTCCCTCCTGCACCATCTTGTCGGCCAAGGGAAGGAACGATTGCAATTTTTCCTCCGTATCGACGATCGACAGCATGATTGAACTATCGTGCGACAGATGAAGCGGACTTTCCTTGTGAACTCGGCGATGAGCGCCATAGCCGAGAATGCCCCGAAATACCGTAACTCCCGCGATATCGTTAGCTCGCAAGGCCTGAACGAGGGCCTCATAGAGCGGCTTATCGTCCCACCGATCGCTCTCGCCGAAGTAAATCTGCATCAACCTTGCTTTGCCCTGAATTTTGATAGTGTCGGCGGATGGTGGCCGTTCCGGAGTAGAGATATCCTCAGCTTTGATCACCGTAGTCTCCTGTAATTCAATGAGTGAGGATCCGACCAGTTCTTCCAGTTTGGGCAAAAGCTGGTTAACCTTCTCTGGAGTCTCAATAAATTCGATTTTTACCGGAAGCTTGTCGGCGATTTCTACAAAGTTAGCGGAATGGATATGATGATTTGCGCCGAAGCCGGCTACGCCCTTCAGGACAGTAGCGCCTGCTACGCCGCGAAAAAAAAGGAAATCGAGAACGCTGGAATATGTGGAGACTCCATGATGGGTCGCACCCTCGCTCAAGTAGATCGATACTTTTACAGCTTTGCCGGAAGAAAGCATATTTATCCTTTGCTCGCGAGGACGTTTTCTACTGTCGTGAGATCACGGGTATGCGACATTCTTCAGGCTGCTCTCTAGGGAACGATCTTTGCAAGGAGAACGCCTCCCCATACGGCGACGAGGCCAACGAAGACGCTGAGCGCGACATAGAGTCCAGCTATGAAAAAGCTACCTGCCTGAAGATTAGCGAACGTCTCCCATTCGAAGGTAGAGAAGGTGCTGTAAGCGCCAATGAAGCCCGTGGGAATCAGGTATCTCCAGGCGGGATTGATCTCGATATGTCTGCCAAGATACTCCAGTGAAAAGCCAATGAGGATGCACGCGCTGATATTGATGACGAACGTGCCATAGGGAAATCTTGTCCCAAGCCTGCCGGCAACGGCCGAGCCGACCCAGAACCTTGCCAGGGCTCCAAAGGATCCTCCGAGCGCGATGAGCAAATATTTCTGCAAGACTTTCGTCTCCCCGGTCAGCCGTGTTGCGAGTCAACAGCATTGCGCGCCATCATCAATGTTCGCATCATTATCCCTTATAGGCAGCTACTATCTGTTCACTGCGCGGGGATGCAGCGCTGACGCTGCGAGCCCAACTGCTCGATCTCGAGCTCGACCAGATCGCCGGGCTTGAGGTACTGCGGCGGCTTCATTCCGAGGCCAACGCCGGGCGGCGTTCCCGTCGAGATCAGGTCGCCCGGTTCTAGGGTCATAAACTGCGAGATGTAATGGATGAGTGTAAACACGTCAAAGACCATTGTGGACGTGTTTCCGGTTTGTCTCCGCTGGCCGTTCACGTCGAGTTGCATTGCCAGGCTCTGCGGGTTGGGGAGAGCGTCCGCGGTGAGCAGAAACGGGCCGAGGGGGTTAAAGGTGTCGCAGCTCTTTCCCTTGGTCCATTGACCGCCGCGCTCGAGCTGGAACTCGCGTTCGGAGACGTCGTGGGTTAATACATAGCCAGCAATGTAGTCGCGCGCCTGTTCGGCGTTGCTAAGATATTTGGCGGTGCGACCTATGAGGACTCCGAGCTCGACCTCCCAATCAGTCTTTGTGCTGCCGCGTGGAATCTCGATATCGTCGAAGGGGCCGACGACAGTGTTGGGAGCCTTCATGAAAAGAATGGGTTCAGAGGGAATCGCCGCGCCTGTCTCCGCAGCGTGGTCAGAGTAATTCAGGCCGATGCAGATTACTTTGCCGGGTCTCGCGACTGGCGCACCCCAGCGGACATGATCGGGCACGGAGGGGAGGGAATCTCCGTGGGTCCGAAGGATTTCTGACAATTGGTTCGGACCGTCTCCGCTCCAGAAGGCGCTGTCCCAGTCAGAAAAGTGCGTGGAGAGATCTTTGCGAGTGCCGTCGGCGGCCAGAACGCCGGGACGCTCTTTACCAAGCTCGCCAAATCGGATGAGTCTCATGATTGTTTCCTTGTGTCGATTTGGCTTGGGAGCCGACTACCGCACTGCAATGCCATCGAATCTTTTGCCATATTCGCCGCTCTTGAGTGTTGCCAAATTCCGTGCTGGCGTCAAGAGAAGCTGCCACGTGATCGCTCCAGGCGATCACGTGGCTTGTCGGGCCGGTGAAGGGGAGCCAGATTGGATGCTCCTTAAATGTATCCCGCTCATCTTATGAGAGTGTGGGAGTGGTCGCGGACCTTCCCGGCTGCGATACTGACGATGGCGCAGGAAGGAGCAGCTCATGGCGACGACGGCTGAAGCGTTTCACCTGACGCTCCAAAGCGCGCGGACGACTGTCGCCTTCCGCGAGACCGTGGCCCTGGCGCTCGATAGCTTCTGCGCCAACAAGGCCCGGTTTCTGCTCACCATGCTGGGCATGGTGATTGGGGCGGCGTCGATCATTCTGGTGGCGACCGTTGGTTCCACGGGTAAGCAGTATGCGCTTGACACGATTTCGAGCCTGGGGCCGAACAAGGTGGAGATGCAGTACGCCGGCGGCATTGTGATGGGGCCGAATAACATTGGCGCGCCCGATTACATGACGCTCGAGGATATGCAGGCGGTGGATGAAGATGTGCCGGGCATCGTGGCGAGCTCTCCGATGCTGGAGCTGGATACGAGCATCTCGATGGGCAGCGGGGTTACGAAGACGGCGATGCTGCTGGGAGTGAGCCCGCAGTATAAACAGGTGCGCAATCTCAAAGTGCTGGCGGGCCGGTTTTTCGATGATGAGGATGCGGTCACCCACGCCAAGGTCGCGGTCGTCGTCGCGGCCATGAGCCAGGAGTTGTACGGCAGCTATGGGGCGGCGATTGGCAAGAGGATCTCGGTGCACGGGATTCCGTTCACGATCATCGGGGTTTTCAAGGAGAGCATCGACACCTATGGCGCGTCCGAGATCAGCGACCACACGCTGCTGATCCCCTACGAGGTGGGGCGCTACTTCACCGGGACTAACACGCTGAAGGAGATATTCTTCAGCATGGAATCTCCGGGCGAGGTGGAACCGGCCGCTGCGCGGATCAGAGAGATCATCCAAAGCCGCCATCGTCCGGGCAGCGTGTACAAAGCCGCTACGCTCACCGACGTTCTGAAGACGATGGCGCAGATTGCGGATATGCTGACGATCGTGCTTCTGCTGGCGTCGGCGATTACGCTGATTGTCTCGGGCGTGGGCATTATGAACTCGATGCTGGCGAATGTGCAGGCGCGGATCAAGGAGATTGGCATTCGCAAGGCGCTGGGGGCGACGCGTCGAGAGATTCGCACGCAGTTTCTTACGGAGTCGATTTTCATGTCGCTCAGCGGAGGCCTGGTGGGGACGATCATTGGGGTGGCGCTTCCGCTGAGCCTGAGACTGTTTACCAGCTTCAAAATTCCGGTCTCGCCGTGGAGCGCGGTGATCGCGCTGGGGACGTCGGTGCTGGTGGGCGTGATCTTCGGGACGCTTCCGGCGGAGCGGGCGGCGCGGCTCGACCCGGTGGCGACGCTGAAGTATGAGTGAAGGGGAGCCCCCATTGCTGGCTTATCCCTGAATCTTTGGAATCTTGGGTTTACAGCGTTTTACCGCCGCAAAATATTCATTCCAGAGATTTTAGGCACAAAATCTCTGGAATCAGAGGGTTGAGGGTGGCCGCCGATCGTCTGTGGCCTGAGCGGTTTCCGCTCATCGCTCGTATTTTTTATCTCTATATATCTATTATAGCTTCCGGAAAGAATTACTACGCACTAAAGTTAACCAGTGTTCATGCGGGTTTTGTTGCAGAGGGGGCTTGACAGCTTTTCGGGTGGAAGAGGAAACGGCGCTCCCTGAGGAGCGCCGTTTTGGTTTGTGAGGCAGGCGGGATTATGCTTCGACTTCGTTCGTCTCTTCGGCCGTCTCAACTGGCTCGGCGGGAGTGACGGGGACGTCGGGGCGGTCGCTCTTGACGTTGACCTGGACGTGGGCGGTGACCTCGCGGTGCAGGCGGATGGGGACGTGGAACTCGCCAACGGTCTTCAGGGGCTCGTCGAGGTGGATCTTGCGGCGGTCGACCTCGTAACCCTTGGCTTCGAGCTCCTTGGCGATGTCGGCGGCGGTGACGGAGCCGAAGAGGTGATCTTGCTCGCCGGCCTTGCGCTCGAAGGAGAGGACGACCTCATTGAGGCGCGTCGAGAGCTCCTCGGCGCCGACCTTCTCCTTGGCGGATTTGCGGACGGAGGAGGCCTTCATCTGCTCGATGACGACTTTGTTGGCGGCGTTGGCTTCGATGGCGAGCTTGCCGGGGAGGAGGTAGTTGCGGCCGTAGCCGTCGGCGACGTTGACGACGTCACCGCGGTGGCCGAGCTTGAGGACATCTTCCTTCAGAATGACTTCCATTTGAGTTCTCCGTTGAGCCGCGAGGGATCTCGCGCAGCTCCGATTCGGTTGTGGCCCTGATGGCGTCTTCAAGCTGACCTCAGGGACTAAAGCCCAGTTCATGGCCGGCTGTTATGGCACGGCTGAAGCCGTGCCCTTAACGAGGCCGATCCGTGTCCTGCGGCAGCAGTTGAAGAGACCTGTCCCAGGCTCGCTTAATACTTGGCGGCGTAGGGCAGCAGGGCGATGGCGCGGGCCTGCTTGATGGCCTTGGTCAGCTTGCGCTGGAAGGGCGCCGAGGTGCCGGTCAGGCGGCGTGGGATGATCTTGCCGCGGTCCGATACGAACTGCTGCAGGAGGCGAACGTCGCGGTAGGAGATCGTGTCGATCTTTTCGACGGTGAACTTGCAGACCTTCTTGCGGCGGAAGAACTTGCGTCCGCCAGGACCGCTGGAAGCGCCGCCGGGACGCGGTGTGCGGGGGCCGCTCGAGGAACGCGGGCCACCCTGTCCGCCGCCGCCCTGGTAGCCGCCGGTGCGGGGAGCGTCGCTGCGCTGGGGTGAGTCGCTGCGCTGGGGTGAATCGCTGCGCGGGGATGTGTCGCTGCGGGGTGTGTCGCCCGAAGGGGCGGGTGCAGCTTGATTCTGAGTTTCGTCAGCCATGGTTGTTTATCCTTTGCGTGAAAAACCGGTTTTGGCTGCTCTGGCTTCAGACCTGCGATGAGGCCTTTGGATTTGGTTCGGTGAGAACCGTGGAAGCGATGAGCGGCGTTGCTGTTGTCCTTTTGATCTTGCTTCGGACCCACCCATCCGCGATAAAACCGCGTATGGATGGGGCACCCAGATTTGTGATGGTCCTGAGACTCAGGCCTCGGCCGGTGCGGGCTCCGGTGTTGCCGGCTCGGCCTCCGGTTCGGCGGCTGGTTCGGCTTCTGCGGAAGGAGCCTCGGGTGTGGCTGCTTCGGCGGGTGCGGCGGCCTCGGCGCTGACCTGCGGAAGGGCGCTGCGCTTGACGTGAGCGTCGCGGTGCTTCTTGATCTTGGCGACGCGCTTGTCTTCCTCGTCGATGCGGACGGTGATGAACTTGATGACCTGCTCGGAGACGCGGAGGCGGCGCTCGACCTCGGCGATGAGCGAGGCGGGCGCTTCGACCATGAGGAGGATGTAGAAGCCGTCGTTGAAGCGCTGGACGGTGTAGGCGAGCTTGCGGCGGCCCATCTTTTCAACCTGCTTGACGGCGCCGCCGCCGTTGGTGACGTGGCCGGAGAAGGTCTCGACGATCTTGTCGACCTCGGCCTCCTCGACGTCGGGGCGGACGATGAACATGATTTCGTAGCTGCGATTCATAAGGTACTTCTTTCTGCGGGTTCTGCCCGCACCGCTTCGCTGGGAGAGCCGAGGTCGGTTTGGAATTTGCGAGAGCGAATAGTGATTAGTGAATAGTGAATAAAGCAAAGACAAAAGCTCAGGCGGATGCTGCCGAGGCGGAGGTCTTATTCACTCTTCACTCTCACTACTCACTTTCCTGTTGAACTTTCTCATGGCCGCGATGACGTCTTCTGTCAGCACGGTTTCGACGGCGCGTACGGCGTCTTCGAGTCCATCTTCGAGCTGCAGGAGATCGGCTTTGCGCATGGGCGAAAGCAGATACTCGGTGCCGCCTGCTTTGACTTCGCGTCCGGTTTCGGTGGGCGGTTTGCCGACGCCGATGCGGATGCGAAGCCATTCTTCAGTGCCGAGCACGGCGGAGACTGATTTGACTCCGTTGTGCCCGCCCGAGGAGCCTCGTTCGCGAATGCGAATCTGGCCGATCGGGATGGCGAGCTCGTCGTAGAGGACGATGAGGTCCTCGAGGCCGAGCTCCAATTCTTCGAGCAGGGCTGCGACCGACAGCCCGCTCAGGTTCATGAAGGTCGCGGGCTTGGCCAGCAGGACGTCGTGTCCCTCGAGCCGTACGCGCGCGGTCTGGGCCCTTCCCCGGCGGTTCGTAACCATCACACCGCAGAGTTGAGCGATGCGGTCGATGGCCATGAATCCGGCGTTGTGCGGCGTCAGCAGGTACTCCAGACCGGGATTGCCGAGACCGACGATGAGTTTCATAACAGGGTCCAGGGTTTAGGGTCCAGGGTTCAGGGAGGTGCTGATCCCTGGGCCGTGGACGCTGGGCCCTTACTTCTTGGCGGCCGGAGCGGCGGCTTCGGCTGCGGGTGCTTCCGTCTTGCCCTTCTTGGCGACTTCAGGCTCTGACGGCGTTTCGGCGACGACGGCTTCGGGTTCGGCTTCGGCGCGGACAAAGGTTACGTTGGCGACGACTGCGTTTTCTTCGCCGAGGAACTTCAGCTCGCCGGAGTGGGGCAGATCCGAGATGTGGATGGACTGGTTCATCTCCAGGTTCGATATGTCGACGTCGATGTGGCTGGGGATGTTGCCGGGGAGGCACTCGACCTCGACTTCATGGAGGACCTGGGAGAGGATGCCGCCCTGGGTCTTGACGCCGATGGCTGTGCCGATGAGCTGCACGGGAACGGAGACGCGCATCTTCTTGTCCATGGCGATGCGCTTGAAGTCGACGTGCAGAAGATGGCTCTTGATGGGCTCGTTCTGCCAGTCGACGATCATGGCTTTGCCGGAGGCGCCGTTCTCGATGTTGAGGTCGAAGATGGTGTTGTGGCCGGCGCCGGAGTGGAGGATGCGCGTGATGATCCTGGGGTCGACGGTGAGGGCGACCGAGGGCTGGCCGGCGCCGTAGACGACGGCGGGGATGAGGCCTTCGCGGCGCACGCGGCGTGCGTGGTTCTTGTTGAAGGTGCCGGTGCGCGGTTTGGCGGAGACGGCGTCGATGGTGGCGTTGCTTGGCATTGGTTTTCCTTTCGGGCGAAGAGCAGGGATTAGGGCACAGGGATTAGGGATTAGGAAAATTCCTGGCTGTTCAGAATCTCTGACTCGACTCCGTTTGCGGCTGCTGCCGCTTTGGTTGAGGGGATGAGGCGAGAAAAGGGTGCTTCAATCCCTAATCCCTGTGCCCTAATCCCTGTTTTTAGTTGAAGAGCGTCGAAACCGACGTCTCCATGTGTATGCTCTCGATGGCGCGGCCGAGAAGGCCGGCGATGGAGAGGACCTTGATCTTCGAGACCTGCTGAGCGGCTTCGCACAGCGGGATGGTGTTGGTGACGATCAGCTCCTCGAGGGGTGAGTTGGCGATGCGCTCGACGGCCGACCCGGAGAGAACGGCGTGGGAGGCGCAGGCGTAGACCTTTTCGGCGCCTTGCTCGAGCAGCGCTTCGGCGGTTTTGACGAGCGTGCCGGCGGTGTCGACGATGTCGTCGAGGATGAGGCAGGTGCGGCCGCGGACGTCGCCGATGACGTTCATGACTTCGGTGACGTTGATGTCGGTGCGGCGCTTGTCGACGATGGCCAGCGGGAGCTCAAGCTTCTTGGCGAAGAAGCGGGCGCGCTCGACGCCGCCGGCGTCCGGACTGACGACGGTCAGGTTGGGCAGGTTCAGGTTCGAGAAGTAGCTGACCAGGACCGGGCTGGCGAAGAGGTGGTCGACCGGGATGTTGAAGAAACCCTGGATCTGAGCGGCGTGGAGGTCAACGAAGAGGGCGCGGTTGGCTCCCGCGGTGACGAGCAGGTCGGCCACGAGCTTGGAGGTGATAGCCACGCGGGGACGATCTTTGCGGTCCTGGCGGGCGTAGCCGTAGTAGGGGACGACGGCGGTGATGCGGCCGGCGGAGGCGCGACGGAGCGCGTCCTCCATGACGAGCAACTCCATGAGGTGCTGATCGGTGGGGTAACAGGTGGGTTGGACGAGAAAGACATCCGCGCCACGCACATTTTCAAGGAGCTGGAAGTGGATCTCGCCGTCGGAGAAGCGCTGGAACTTGGACTCGCCGACGGGGACACCCAGGAACTTGCAGATCTCTTCGGTGAGCGGCCGGTTAGCCGAGCCGGAGAAGATCTTGAAGCGCTTGTCTTCGCTGAGCTTGGACGGCTTTTTTTTCTCCGTCGCGGGCTTGGCGCCGGCAGAGGCCGAGGTTAGTGCGAAATCGGCTTGCCGGGAGGGCTCCGGTCCGGCCTGGGCCGGGTTGTCGGAGCCTTCTTCGATTGTTGAAACGGCGCTGGTTGAACTCGGGAAAGAGACGGCAGTCGTGTCTGGTTGGCTCACGTTCGGAAACTCCTAAGGCTGGTTGACCTATTGACGTTTCGTTGCTGCGTTGACTTGGTGCTACCTGTATGGACCCTGCGCTGTTTTTCGCGGGGCTTGCTCCTTATGGCAAGCGCCTCTTTGTCTCTTCACTGGCGTCCGCGAAGGTGGTTCACTTCCCGCTGCGACGCCTGAACTTCTTTGCTGCTCCCGCTGAGTTTTCTGACTCGGCGGGTTTTGCTTAATCTTCTGCGGCCGTTGTGCCGCCGGAAAAATCAAAAAGCTCCCTTGTTCTCGAGTTCGGGCCTTGCCTTTCGGCTTGGCCAGCGAACGACTTGCGGTGGTTGGGCGACCAGGATTCGAACCTGGACTGAGTGCGTCAAAGGCACTTGACCTACCGTTAGTCGATCGCCCAGTCTCTTCCTGCTCGCTTGCGCGAAGAGGAAAGAGCAACTCTGCGAACACTCCCTCATTGCTGAAGGCTCATTTTCAGCATCGTGCGCCAGTACTCCGGTCTTGGCAGGGTCTCGGTGAGGAGAGCCCGTGTGCCGGAGGATTGGACACGCTGTTGAGCGGCGCGCGCGTCTGCCTGGGACCTGTAAAGTCCAAACAGCACCGAGCCCGAACCGGAGAGCGCCGCATAGAGCGCCTGGCTCGAACCGCTTCCCATCAGGTCACGCTTGGTTGAACGCAAGGAGGGATGCTGCTGAAAGACGACCTCTTCGAAGTCGTTTTCAATCCCGGTGCGGACAAGCGCGAGAAGCAAAGTCTCGGCCAGATCGCTCCGTCCGTACTCCTGGCTTGCAGGAGCCCCGCCTGGGGGCGGGTTCCCGGAACTCAAGTGACTCTCGTCCGGGTGGATTGTGGAAGCGATACCGGTGGGGCTGGGCTTTGGCGCGGATCGGGTTCCCGAAGGATTACCCAGATCGGCGCCGGTTGCTGTCCAGACAGCAGCCAGAGCACAGCTCAACTCCTTTAGTCTATCGGGACTTGAGCTGGAGGTCAATTCGGGGGCCGACAGGGGCGAACTGCGGGTCTCTCCGCTACGCGGGACGATCAAGCTGTCCCGCTCCGGTCGAGATGACAGAGCTGGGGTGATATGGGCCATGATGCGTTCGTCCAGGGCGCGGAAGGCGGCGGCGGTCGAGACGCCGATTTCGGGGAGGGCGAGGACGCAGGGCGTGGCGGGAAGGTCGGGGAGCGGGTAGACCTCTTCGCCGCGGCCGAGACCGAGGACAGTGCCGCCGAGGAGGAAGAGGGGGACGTCGGAGCCGATTTCGGCGGCGAGGGCGAGGCGCTGGACAGGGCCCAGGGTCCAGGGCCCAGGGCCCAGAGACCAAGGCTCAGGGTCCAGGGCCGAGGGTTCGGGGCTGAAGTGCTGGGATAGCTCGTGTTCGAGGCCGAGGAGCGCGGCGGCGGCGTTGGCGGAGCCGGCGCCGAGGCCGCCCTGGACGGGTAGGCGCTTGTCTATATCTATAGATACCGCGGCGGTGATGCCGAGGCGGCGGAGGGCGGAGTCCACCATTTTGTAAGCCGTATTGCGGTCGGCGTCGTTGGTTTCGGAGCGGGGGACGCCGGGGTGGTTGGCGGTGAGATGAATTTCGGTTGCGGCGGACGGGCGCGCGGTGATGGTGACGATGTCGTGGAGAGCGAGGGTCTGGTAGGCCGTGGTGAGGGCGTGGAAGCCGTCCGCGCGGGCTGGGCCTATCGCCAGGCCGAGGTTGATCTTGCTGAAGGAACGAACGCGGGTCGGCATCTCTTTTGCGATTCTACGGCGGTAGTTAGTGAATAGTGAGTAGTGAATAGTGAATAAAGCAAAAGCAGATTCCTGCGCCGCGGAATGACAACCAGAAAAGCAAAGGCAGGTCCTTCGCTTCGCTCAGGATGACAGTGTTTCTGGGGCGGGGTATCTCTGCTTGTGCTGGGGTGTCTCCGTTATGTCCGCGTGTCCCTCTTGCGCTGGGGCGTCCCTCTTGCGTTGCAGTTAGAGGGCACCCTCGGAGTCACAAGGGTTCTAACCCAGCCCCGTACAATAAGAAGAGGTTTGATGGATCTTCGACGACTTATTCAGCAGCTACGCCGAGGTACTCTGGTCGCGCTTGTCGCGCCATTACTGCTGGTGATGGCGGCGGCTCCGGGGGCGGCGAGCTCTCCTCAGAAAAAACAGAAGGCAGGGCAGCCGAAGGCGGTTGCGCAACAACCGGCGACTCAGCCGGAGGGCGCTGCGCAGGACGGAGCTGCGCAGGATGGGGATGCGGCGCAGGAAGCGCAGGATGAGGCCGCCATCGCGCATACGCAGAAGGTGCAGGCGCTGATCGGACGGGCGGAGAACAGCTATCGCTCGGGAGTGGCGAACTATAACGCGAACCGGCTGGACGCGGCGCGAATGGACTTCGACTTTGCGGTCGACACGATGCTGTCGAGCGGCATGGACCTCAAGAGCGATCCGCAGTTGTCGGATGAGTTCGAGCACCTGGTGGACCGGATCAATTCTCTGGAGCTGGTGGCGCTGAAGCAGGGCAACGGCTTCTCCCCGGCGGTGGAACCCGCGCCCCTGGACGAGGCGATGAACGAGGTCACGTTTCCGCCCGACCCGGCGCTGCTGGGAAGGTTGAGCGCAGAGCTGAAGACGACGCAGTCGGACCTTCCGCTGGTGGTGAACGATTACGTTGCGGGGTTCATCAACTATTTTTCAAACTCGCCGGGCGGCCACGCACACCTGGTGGCGTCGCTGGAGCGCGCGGGCAAGTACAAGACGATGATCCAGAAGATTCTGCGGCAGTATGGGGTGCCGCAGGATTTGATTTACCTGGCGGTGGCGGAGTCGGGTTTTCAGCCGCAGGCGTTGAACCATGGATCGGGCGCGGGCGGGATGTGGCAATTTATGCCGTTTAAGGGGGCGTACGGGCTGGAGCGCAATGGGTACTTCGATGAGCGGTTCGATCCGGAGAAGTCGACGATTGCGTATGCGAAGTACATGAAGTATCTGTACTCGCAGTTTGGCGACTGGTACCTGGCGATGGCGGCGTACGACTGGGGCCCGGGGTATGTGCAGCGCGCGGTGGCGCGGACGGGGTATGCGGACTTCTGGGAGCTGTACCGGCGCAATGCGCTGCCGGCGGAGACGAAGAATTATGTTCCGGGCATTCTGGCCGCGGTGATCATGGCCAAGAATCCGAAGCAGTATGGGCTGACGGCGATTGTGCCGGATGCGCCGGTGGTGTCGGACACGATTACGACGGAGTATGCGATCAGTCTGCCGCTGGTGGCGGACCTGACGAATACGTCGCTGCAGCAGATCGTGGCGCTGAACCCGGCGCTTCTGCGGATGGCGACACCGCACGATATTCCTTACGACCTGCATCTGCCGGCGGGGACGAAGCCGACGTTTCTGGATCGGCTGAAGGAGATTCCGGAGCAGGACCGCGCGAGCTGGCGCTTCCACGTGGTGAAGGCCGGGGAGACGCTGGCGACGATTGCGACGGCGTTTCATACGCGGGCGTCCGCGATCGCTTCGTCCAACGACGTGACGGATGCGCAACCGATCGCGACGGGCGACGAGCTGGTGGTGCCGGTGGAGACGAGCGCGACGGGGCAGCAGCGTTACAAGACGCGGCGCGGCGACACGCTGGTGACGGTGGCGGATCGGTTTGGCGTGTCGGTGGAGAACCTGCGCGCGTGGAACCATCTGTCTTCGAACCGCCTGAGCCCGGGACGCTCACTGTATGTGGTCGAGCCGGTGCGGCTGGCGCCTTCGGTGCGGCTGCGGCGCGGGCGTCACGCGCGGGCGGCGAAGAGCCACGGACATGTGAGCACCGCGTCCGCGAGCAGATCGCATGCGCGTAAAACAAAAAAGAAACGCTAAGGGGTACTGCCTCGATAAACGCGTCCGGAACGCGTTTGGATACACGTCAGGGGTTGGGTGGAGACGGCGGCCGGGGGAGGATGACCCGAAGGATTTAGGCGTGCACCAAAAAAGGTGCTTGCTATTTCATTGCGTACGGCGTAATCCTGTTGCTACTATTCGCGCAAGAGTTGCGTTTGTATCTGGCGCAATGTGAGACGCGAAACCGGTCAGGGAGAAGGAAGATGCTCGAGGACGACGTGACGTTCAAGATGAGTGCGGCTGCGGGCTACGACGACGATACGGAGGCCGAGGACGCGCGCTTCGCCGAGGATGAAGAGGAAGAAGAGGAGTCGTTCAGCGCCTCCGATGACCACACGCTCGACGATGCGGACTATGAAGCGCCGGCGCGAACCAGCACTCACGCCGAGGCAGCCGATCTGTTCTCGAAGCCATCGACGCCGGTTGCGCCGTACCAGCCGCCGCAACGGCTTTCTGCTGAGCCCAAGCGCAGTGCGACGGCGGCTCCTGTGAAGGCTGCGGCGAAGAAGACTGCGGCGCCTGCGAAGAAGGCACCTGCCAAGAAAGCTGCTGCCAAGAAAGCTGCGGCTAAGAAGGTTGTAGCCAAGAAAGCGCCCGCGAAGAAGAAGGCTGTGAAGAAGAAGGCTGTGAAGAAGGCCGCGAAGAAGTCGGCAAAGAAAGCAACCAAGACGGCTGCGAAGAAGTCCCCGGCGAAGAAGGCCGCGGGCAAAAAGTTTAAAGGTTCTGCCGCGAAGACAGGTGCCCGGCGTGGCGGGAAGGCTGCCCGTAAAAAGGCGGCAGGCAACAGGGGCACACGCAACAAAAACCACACTATGAGAGGTAAAACTTTGGCAACCAAGAAAGCAGCAAAGAAGGCAGCAAAGAAGCCAGCGAAGAAGGCCGCGAAGAAGTCGGCAAAGAAAGCAACCAAGAAGGCTGCGAAAAAGAAGTAACCCAACCGCAGTACAGGCAAGCAAAAGCGCCCGGCGCCTCTCGCGAGAGCCGGGCGTTTTTGCGTCTAGAAGCTGGAAGCAGGGAATAGGAATGGTGAGGAAAGCGACGATGCGGCCGGGTGCGGCCGCATCGTTGGGTGGACTGAGCGAGGGGCTAGCTCTTCATGGATTGGATGGCGGCCAGGACTTCGCTGGAGTGGTTCTGGATGTCTTTGACCTCCCACTGCTTGACGATCTTGCCTTCGGGCGAGATGAGGAAGGTGTCGCGCTTGGCGAAGTGCATGCCGTTGTAGTCCATCAGGGGGACGCCATAGAGATCGACGACCTTGTGGTCCGGATCGGCGAGCATCTTGAAGGTGAAGGAGTCTTTGGTGCACCAGGTTTTGTGGCTCTCGACAGTGTCGAGCGAGACGCCGAGCACGACTGCATTAAGCGCGTGGTACTTGTCGAGGTCGCGCTGGAAGTTGTGCGCTTCAAGCGAGCAGCCGGAGGTCTGGTCTTTGGGATAGAAGTAGAGGACGACCCACTTGCCTTTGTAGTCGGCCAGTGAGATGGGGGCGTTCTCCTGGTTGGGGAGGGTGAAGTTGGGGGCGACGGAGCCGACGGCTGCGAGGTCCGGCGCGGGGGATGCGGCGGCGTGAACGCGCGAGGGCGAGAGCAGGCAGACGCAAAGCGCGACGGCTGCGAGAGAGCCGGCCAGGGCGACAACGTTTGCCTTGGAGCTGGCCTTGGATACGAAGGTGGATGCGAGCATGGAGCAGTCTCCTTGGGGCGTTATTTTCTTGCGGGCCCGGCGCCCCGGTGAGCTCATCTTACGCCGCTTGCGGCGGAGCAATTGTCATAGAGATGTAACGGAAAGCTGGATCAGGCGGAGGTGCACGTGTCGTTCCTGGTTTGAAGATTTTCTTCGCCGAGGATTGTGATTCCGGATGCATCGGCGGCGGCGATCATGGCTTCGCGATCGAAGAGGAGAGTACGGCCGGCTTCGAGGCAGAGGCAGGTTGCGCCGGCTGAGCGCATGGCTTCAATGGTCGGCGCGCCTACGACGGGCACGTCGAAGCGAAGGTCCTGGCTGGGCTTGGCGACTTTGACGACGGTGAGGCTGCGGGCGAGGGTTGTGTCGACGCCGGGAGGGTCGTCGGCGTGGAGGGAGCACATGAGGTCGCCGGCGCGGGCGATGGTGGCGTCAGTGCCTTCCATGGCTTCGACGGCGACGCAGGCACCGGCGGCGATGACGACGGTCTGGCCGAGATCGAAGCCGGCGAGGCCGCGAGCGACGCGAAGGCCGTAGTCGATGTCGGCGCGCTCGGCTTGGGTGGGGGCGCGGCGGGTGAGGACACCGGCAGGCGCGAGCATCGGTTCGAGGTAGGAGGTTGAGGAGATGAGGGTGATGCCTTCGTCTTCGAGGACTTTGGCGACGGCGCCGAGCAGCATGTCGGTGTTGCGCGTGCGGAGGTTGAGCAGGAGTTTGGCGAGGCGCCAGTCGGGGCGGATGGAGGAGAAGATCTGTTTGTGCTTGACCTGGCCGGCCATAACGGCGCGGGTGACGCCCTCGTGCTGGAAGGTTTCGATGAGTTTGGACAGCTCGCCGAGCGAGAGCCAGTGGACGGTGATGTTTTCCGGATCGAGCGCGGCGCGGTCGTTCATCTCGGGCGAGGTCTCTTCCTTGATGGCAGCGACGACGACGCGAAGGCCGTGGGCGCGCGCGGCGTCGAGGAGGAGAAACGGGAAGCGGCCGTTGCCGGCGATGAGACCGAGGATCGACATCCGGTCTTACTGTAATGCATGGGCAGACATAAGCCGGTTTGCGCCAGTCTGCTATCGTGGTCGCTCGGCCAGCTGAGAACGTTTGTGAGATTGGAGGCAAGCTCGGATGCTGCGGATTGTGTGTGGAATTACCTGTGTGTGCTTGTTGGCTTCGTTGTTGGGTCTGTTGGCTCCACGGGCTGTCGCGCAACAGCCGACCACTGCTGCCGATGCGGCGAGCCGGGACACGAGCTACATCGATGCCGGCGGAACGGCGCGCGTTACGCGCGTGGTTCCGCTGCCGAGGGACCTGAGCCCGGAGGCGCAGAGATTTATCGGCCGGAAGGCGTCCGATGAGGCTCGGGAGCCGTCGCTGGCGGAGCGGCGAAAGGGACTGGATGCGTGGGAGGCGCGCTCGCGCGTGGAGTGGAGCAGGATCTGTCCGACGAAGATTGAGGAGACAAAGATCGCAGGCGTCCCGGTACGTGTGGTGACGCCGGAGAACATGTCTGCGGGCAGTCGCGACAAGGTTCTGATCAACCTGCACGGAGGCGGGTTCAACGGTGACTCGGGTTCGTATTCGGAGTCGATTCCGATTGCGAGCTACACGGGCATCAAGGTGGTTGCGGTGCTTTACCGGCTTGCGCCGGAGCATCCCTTTCCGGCGGGCGTGGATGATGCGATCGCGGTTTACAAGGAGTTGCTGAAGACGCACAAACCGGATCACGTCATTATTTACGGCACCTCCGCGGGAGCGACGATGACGGCTGAGGTTGCGGTGAAGCTGAAACAACTCGCGTTGCCGATGCCTGCGGCACTGGGGATCTTCAGCACGGTCAGCGACTTTTCAGATATGGGCGATTCGTATGCGATGTTCACGCTCAGCGGACTGGCGGGTCATCTGGAGCCGCCCAGCGGGCCGCATGATCCGACGTATGTGGGGACGACCAATCCCAAGGATCCGGTGCTGTCGCCGATCTATGCGGACCTGCATGGGATGCCGCCGGCGCTGTTTGTTACCAGTGAGCGCGATGCACTGCTGAGCAGCACGGCGAATTTGCATCGAGCGTATCTGCGCGCGGGCGTGGATGCGCGGCTGGTGGTGTTCGACGGGTTGCCGCATGCCTTCTGGTATCACCCGGAGATGCCGGAATCGATCGAGGCCAACCACATCATGGCGAATTTTTTTCTGGAGCATCTGGCGAAGTAGGAGACGGCTCGGTGTAACTGCGGTCTTTCGATAGAGGGCCTAGTTCCGAGCGAGCGGGTCTGTGCAAGTGGCAGTGTCGACAAGACCGGCCGAAAGGGTTCTGCACAAAGGTCGATCGAAAGAATGTCTCTCCGCAGCATGGGCAGTCCCATGTCCTGGAGAACCAGACGAACAGAAACCATTGACTCACGGCGGCGATCATGGCGACGGCAGCGAGACCGCCGACGATGTCCGATGCCGATGGATGATGATCCATGAAGAGCCCTGCCAGCAGGCCGAGTATCGACAGGCCCACAGCCAACACTGCAAATCTGCCGATACGGCGGAGGATCTGCCGCCGTCGCGCGTAGAAGAATATCCACGCTGTACGGTACGGGGGAACTTCGGCGGCGGTTGGTTGCTCAAATGATTGGCGACAGCATGCTTATGCGACTCACTTCATGCGGCTTTGAGCTGGATATGGATCTTCTGGCCGAGGTGGGCGGCTATGTTGACCAGGGCATCGATGGAGAACTTGTCGATGCGGCCGCGGAGGAGATCGTTGATGCGGGGTTGGGAGACGCCGCAGTGTTTGGCGGCGGTGACCTGTGTCCACTTCCTGCTTCGGATGAGTTCACGAATCTGGATCATCAAATCAGACTTGGCTTCGAGATTCGCTGATTCTTCGGTAGAGAAACCGAGCGCATCCCAAACTGAATCAAATCTCTCCATTACGAGAGGTTTGTCTTTCTGTGCCGCAGCAACTGATCGAGACGTGCGCGAGCCAGGGCGAGATCCCTTTGGTTTGTTCGCTGCGTCTTCTTTTGAAAGGCGTGCAGGACGTACACGGCTTCCGGAAGCCGGGCGATGTAGATCACGCGATATGTTCCTTCCTCGACCCATACTCGAAGCTCCTCTACTCCCGTGCCGATGGAGGGCATGGGTTTGAAATCGGCGGGCTGGTTACCCTTCTGTATGTTGCGCAATTCAAAGCCAGCGACTCGTTGCGCAGAAAGAGGAAAGGATCGCAGCGCCTTTCGCGAATCGCCTAGCCACTCCAGTGGCTTTACGGAAATTATATCCATTCTGATATAAACACTCTATTTAATAACGCCGCGCTCGCTTTTTGCGACGAAGTCGGCGAGGTAGCGGACGTGTTCGTTGCCGGCTCCGTGGGCGAGCATGTCGTTGATCGTTTCGAGGGCTTGGGTGGTGTTTTGCTTGCCGCCGGTCAGGATGCGCATGGCTGTGGTGAGCTCGCGGAGGTCTTCAGGCGTGAAGCCGCGGCGCTGCAGGCCGACTTTGTTGAGGCCGTAGGCGTGGTTGTTGCGTTCGACGCTGGTGAGGGAGTAAGGCAGGACGTCCTGCGTGATGGTGGTGCCGCCGCCGATGTAGGCGTGCCTGCCGATGGTGCAGTGCTGGTGCACGGGGTTGAGCGCGCCGACGACGGCGTAGTCCTCGACGGTGACGTGGCCGGCGAGAGTGGCTCCGTTGGCGAGGATGACGCCGTTGCCGATCTGCGAGTCGTGGCCGATGTGGGTGTAGGCCATGATGAGGCAGTCGGAGCCGACTCGCGTAATACCACCACCGCCTTCAGTCCCGCGGGAGATGGTGACGGACTCGCGGATGATGGTGCCGGCGCCGATCTCGCAGCGGGTGGGCTCGCCCTTGTACTTGAGGTCCTGCGGACTGATGCCGATGGCGGCGAAGGGATGGATGTGGACGTGGTCGGCGAGGGTGGTGTGGCCGTCGAGGACGATGTGGGAGAGGAGCTCGCAGTGCTCGCCGAGGATGACGTTGGGGCCCAGGACGCAGAACGGGCCGATGGTGGCGCTGGCCGGGATGAGGGCGCCGTCGGCGACGATCGAGCTGGGGTGAACGCTCACGCTGTCTTTCGTACCTCAGGGGCTAAAGCCCCAATTCTTCGTTTGGCCTAACGGCGGGGCTGAAGCCCCGCCCCTTCAAAGCAAAAGCCCCGACCTTTCAAAGCAAAGCCCCGACCTTTCAAAGCGCTGAAACTGAGCCTCAACCGGCCCTCTACTCGGGTGCTTGCCTTGTGAGTGGTTCGGCGGCGGATTCTGGCTTGGGTTTGCGGACGCGGGGGACTAGCTGGCAGGTGATGGTGGCGTCGGCTGCGACTTTGCCGTCGACGGTGCAGACGCCTTGCATCTTGACGGCACGGGAGCGCCAGTTGAGGACGGTGACCTCGATGCGGAGCTGGTCGCCGGGAACGACGGGGCGGCGGAAGCGCGCCTCTTCGATGCCGGTGAAGACCATGAGCTTGTGGTCGCGCTCTTCCTGCGAGAACTCGGTGAGCAGGAGCGCGCCGCCGGCCTGGGCCATGGCTTCGATGGTGAGGACGCCGGGCATGATGGGGTAGTCGGGAAAGTGACCGGTGAAGTGCGGCTCGTTGATGGTGACGTTTTTGAGGGCGACGATGCGGTGCTTTCGCTCCATCTCGATGACGCGGTCGATGAGGAGGAAGGGGTAGCGGTGGGGGAGGATGGACATGATCTCGGTGATGTCCATCGTGGTTTTGGCGGGCGGCGGGGTCGGCTCGCCCGGAATTGAAGTGTCACTCATGGCGAGGGTCAGGATATCAGTTTGAGGAGTTTGAAGAGTGGGCGGATCAAGAGGTTAACAAGTCGGACGCCGTCGCGAGGCCCACCTTAGCGACGATGAAACTGTCGCGAAGATGGGGCACCCGGATTTGTGGCGATTCCTATTTCTTGGCGCTCTTTTTCAGGGGGCGGTCGGGGTCGAAGAGATCGGCGGGGAGGTGGATGTTGTAGTGGACCTCTTTGAGGAAGACCTGGGTGGTCATGTCGCCGTTGTGCAGGCGGGTGAGGGTCATGGGGGTCATGACGCCTTCGATGGGATGGTAGTCGTCGTACTGCTGGACGTCAGTGTTGAAGTCCTTGTAGAGCGGATCGCGCCACTGGAAGGTGAGGCTCAGCGGGAGGTGGGTGGACTCGTCGAGGTCGAGTTCGACACCGTCGTTGGTGGAGGTGAGGATCGAGACCTTATCGGCGAGGCGGCGGCCGACGAGTTCGCTGCCCTCGAAGGTGATGAGCGTGCCGGGCTGGTTGAGCCAGTCGCGGACGACGACATCGAGCGAGTGCTTGCGGTAGAGGAAGAACTCGTCGATGTCTTTCTGGGGGAGCTCTTTCTTGCCCTTGTAGGTGACCTCGTAACCGGAGTCGGGAGTCCAGATCTCGGCGACGTCGCGCTTGGTGGTGGGGATGAAGACGCCCTGCTTGGAGATGATGATGAGGCGCTCGCCGAAGGGTTGCAGGCGGACGTACTGGTCGAACTCGGTGACGTAAGGGTTGGCGTGGCCTTTGTAGAAGGTGGCGGACTGGCCGACGGTGGTGAAGTCGGTGCGGGCGAGCCAGGCGGGGCCGCCGAGGGCGGCGAGCATCTCGTCGAGCAGCTTGCGGCCGGCGTGGGGGTCGTTGGTATCGGGGCCGGACTGGGCGGCGCTGGGGATGGCGGAGGCCTGGGCGTGCAGGCGCGGGGTTGGCGCGCAGCACAGGAGGCCAGCGAGTAAGAGAGAGATGCGGTGGTTGCGACTCTGGGTGCGACTCATTGATCTACTTGATCTCCTGTTTCAGCCTGCGAGGACAGCACCGCCGTTGATGTTCCAGATCTCTCCGGAGATGAAGCCGGCCCAGGGAGTGCAGAGAAAGACGATGGGAGCGGCGATCTCTTCGGGCGAGGCGGCGCGGCCGAGCGGGATGGGGCCTAACGCTTTCTTGGACGTGATTGGATCGCTGAGGGTTGAGGCGGACATATCGGTGCGGACCCAGCCGGGGGCGATGCAGTTGCAGAGGATGCCCTGGGGAGCGAGCTCGGTGGAGAGGCTTTTGGTGAGGGAGATGAGCGCGCCTTTGCTGGCGGCATAGTCGGCGTGGAAGGCCTCGCCACGCTGGGCGGCGGTGGAGGCGATGAGGATGATGTGGCCGCGGGGAGTCTGCGTAACCCACGTCTCAGAGTCGAGACGCGGGGCACCCGAATTTATTGGCTGGGCGAGCATCTGGGCGGTGGCGGACTGGACGAGGCCGAAGACGCTGTCGAGGTTGATGCCGAGGGTCGTGCGCCACTGGCCGGGGCTCATGGAGGCGATGGGCTGCTCGTGCGAGGGCCAGATGCCGTGGTTGACGATGAGGCAGTCGAGGCGGCCCCAGAGAGCGCTGGCAGAGGCGATGAGGGTCTGGCCGTCTTCGACGGTGGCGAGCTCCTGCTGCAGGGCGCGGCAGGCGTCGTCGCCTCCGCATTCGGCGGCGAGAGCGCGGGCGCGGTCCTGGGCGTCGCGGTAGCTGAAGGCTACGCGGGCTCCGGCCTGGCGAAGCAGGCGGACGGTGGCCGCGCCGATGCCTCGGGAGCCGCCGGTGACCAGCGCGACTTTGCCGATGAGGGAGAGGCTCAGGCCGGGCGCTTGTTTGTTGAGAGGCATATGCCCCGAAGCTACCGGTTGGAGGCGGGGAGTTGCAACTGAAGGCTGCCCGCCAGGAATTTTGCGGGGAATTGCGAATCATCCTATAGTGGCTACCATCGAATATCGGTTGCGAAGGAGCTTCCTCGATGAGATATGTCGTGCTGGGTGCGCGGGTCGTGTTGGGACTGATCTTTCTTTTGATGGGGCTGAATGGGCTGCTGCACTTCTTCTCAATGCCCTATCCAACGGGCGATGCGCTGACGTGGTACGGCATTATGGCCGGACACCACTGGATGAACTTCGTGTCGGTGGTGCAGCTGGTGGGCGGTCTGCTGCTGCTGGTGGGCCGGTTTGTGCCGCTCGGGCTGACGCTGCTGGCGCCGGTGATTGTGAATATCCTGCTGTACCACGCGGTGCTGTGGCCGCATGGGTACGCGCTGGCGATTCTTGCGCTGGTGCTGGAGCTGTTTCTGCTGGGCGTGTACTGGCGGAACTTTGCGCCGCTGCTGGCGCCTAACCCCGAGGCTCAGACGCCCAAGCTGTAAAGATTGGCCGTGCCGGAGGCCAGTAGTTGGAAATTCTTTTTTAGGAGAGTTGTACCTATGAAGATCCTTGTCCTGATCTGCCGTATCCTGCTCGGCCTCATCTTCGTCGTCTTCGGGGCCAATGGTTTGCACCAGTTCATACCGGCACCAATGCCTCCGACGGGCAATCCGCTGGGAGATTTTGTCGCGCTCATGCAAAGCACCGGATGGACGACGGCTGTCGCCACCTTCCAGGTGATCGGCGGGTTGCTGGTTCTGATTGGCGGAACGCTGCCGCTGGGGCTTTGCATTCTCTGCCCGATCACGGTCAATATCCTGCTGTTCCACACGCTGCTTCACGCGACGGCGCCAGCCGTATTTGCGCCGGCGATTCTGGTGACGATTCTTGAGATTGTCCTGCTGTACGCATACCGCGGATCGTTTGCGGGGATCTTTACGACCCAGGCGAAGCCGACAAACTAACTCTTTTTCGGGTCAACTCTTTTTCGCGCGGAGGGATAACTGCTTCCTGCGTCTCCTGATGATGTCCTCGCGCTGCCTGGCGGGCAGGGCGAGGACGTCGCGGGTGCGCCTGGGCAGTTTGGCGACGATGAGGGCGTGGGCTGCGCGGAGCTCGGCTTGCCACTCGGCTGGGCGGAGGACGGACCAGCTTGCGGCGGCGACCCAGTGGGCTCGGGCGAGGTAGGGAGCGGGGGTGAAGCCTTCGCGCTCGAGCAGCTCGGCGTAGCGCTCGGGGCCGGCGGCGAAGGAGATGGGGGCGTGGCCGTCGGCGTCGAGGTTGATTAAGCAGAACATCTTGCCGCCGATGGCCTTATCGCCGGCCCAGAAGACGAGGTTGGCGCCCCACTGCATGGTTTCGGCGGCGTGGGGGAGGGTGAGGAGAAAGGCGCGGGCGCGTTCGGCATCCATCGTTCGGAGTATAGGCGGCTGCAACTTGCTCCCCTATACTTTGGACAGTCAGATGCCTACTGAAAGCCAGCAAGCCCCGTCGTCCACCTTTCCTTCTGTCGAAGAGCAGCTGGATCTCATTACCAAAGGGGCGTCCGAGATTATTCCGGACGCGGAGAGCACGGCGGCCGAGGCGCTGCGGCCGCGGATCGAGGAGTCGCTGCGCACGGGCGTTCCTCTGCGCATCAAGGCGGGGTTCGACCCGACCGCGCCGGACCTACACCTGGGCCATACGGTGCTGATGCGCAAGCTGCGCCATTTTCAGCAGCTGGGGCATACGGTCATCTTCCTGATTGGGGATTCGACGGCGCTGATCGGCGATCCGACGGGGCGCAATGTGACGCGCAAGCCGCTGACGCGCGAGGAGATCGGCGCGAATGCCGAGACGTACAAGGAGCAGGTGTTCAAGCTGCTGGATCCGGCGAAGACCGAGGTGCGGTTCAACTCGGAGTGGCTGGACAAGCTGAACTACTACGACATGGTGAAGCTGATGGCGCAGTTCACGGTGTCGCAGATGCTGGAGCGCGAGGACTTTCATAAACGCTTTCAGGAAGAGCAGCCAATCTCGCTGCACGAGATTCTTTATCCGATCGCGCAGGGATATGACTCGGTCGCGCTGGAGTGCGATGTGGAGCTGGGCGGGACGGACCAGAAGTTCAACCTGATGCGCGGGCGCGATCTGCAGAGGCACTTCGGGCAGAAGCCGCAGATCGTGCTGATGACGCCGATTCTCGAAGGGCTGGACGGCGTGCAGAAGATGTCGAAGTCGCTGGGCAATGCGATCGGCATCCAGGAGCCGCCGGCGGAGATGTATGGGAAGCTGATGTCGATCTCCGATGAGCTGATGTGGAGATACTGGACGTTTCTGACCGACCTGCCGCAGTCGAAGATCGATGTGATGCAGGCGGCGGTGGCCGAGGGCAAGCTGCATCCGATGCATGCGAAGAAGGAACTGGCGCGCGCGATTACGGCGGGGTTTCATTCGGAGGCTGAGGCGGAGAAGGCGGGAGAGAGCTGGGCGAAGCAGTTTCAGCAGAAGGGCGTTGCGGAAGATGTGCCGGTGGTCGAGGTGGCATTGAACAGCGAGGGCCTGCTGAGCGTGGCGAACCGCGCGCCGCTGGGCAGAGGGAAGAAGGCAGCCAAGGAGGTGACGGAGGTCCGCGTCGCCAAGCTGCTGGTGCTGGTGGGGCTGGCTGCTTCGGCCGGCGAGGCGAACCGCAAGCTGAAGGAGAATGCGGTTTCGATCAACGGCGAGAAGAGTTCGCAGATTTTCGTGGACATGGAGACGCTGGGCGACGCGCCTACGCTGCGGCTGGGACGGAAAGCCGTGCGTGTGCAGTGGTCGAAGTAACGTATGCCGCTTCGACACATGACGGCACGTGAGCGCTCTACGACTGCGAATTGGCAGCTTGCGTCGCTACTTGCGTTTACGGCAGGCACGGTGGACGTCTGCGGGTATCTGGCGCTGCGGCAGTTTAGCTCGCATATGTCGGGTACGGTCTCCTCGCTGGCGGCGGACCTTGCGGCGCACAGGTTTGCGATTCTGCTGAAGCCGATGTTCGTGCTGGGCTGTTTTGTGGCCGGAGCGGCGTTCTGCGCGGTGCTGGTGAACTGGGAGCGCAGGCGCAACCGGGAGAGCCTGTTCGCGGTTCCCGTTCTTGTGGAGGCGATGCTGCTGGCATCGCTTCCGCTGTTTGCCGGGCCGGAGCATCTCATGGTTTCGCTGGCTGTGCTGGGGTTCAGCATGGGGCTGCAAAATGCGATCATCACGAAGGTCTCTCGTGCGGAGATTCGCACGACCCATGTGACCGGCATGATTACGGACATCGGCATCGAACTGGGAAAGTTGTTCTACTGGAACCGCACGACCGGGCGTGTTCCCGTGCGGGCGGAGAGACAGCGGCTGCTTCTGCTGACCGTGCTGGTGGGACTCTTCTTCACGGGCGGAGCGGTGAGCGCGATCCTGTTTTCGCGTGTCGGGTTTCTGCTGATGATTCCTGTGGCGATTCTGCTGGCTGTGCCTACGGTTGTTCCGATTACGGCCGATTTGCGGTCTGTGGCAGCAAATAACTAACACGTTTCGCCAGTCCGCAGCATCCCAACCTGGAGAGAAGATGATGCCGCTGCGCACAGCCAATATCGTGGGCTCGGGTCCTAACGGCCTTGCGGCTGCGATCACTCTGGCCGAGCGCGGCGTGGCGGTAATGGTGTATGAGCGCGCGGCGGCGGTGGGTGGGGCTTGCTCGACGGCGGAGCTGACGCTGCCGGGGTTCCGGCATGATGTGGGATCGTCGGTGTTTCCGCTGGGAGTGGCGTCGCCGTTCTTTCGTACGCTGCCTCTGGAGCGGTTCGGGCTGCGATGGATTGAACCGGACGCGCCGCTGGCGCATCCGCTGGATGACGGGTCGGCGGTTGTGCTGGAGCATGATCTGGAGGCGACGGCGGCGCAGTTCGAGGCGCATGATGGGCGGGCGTGGCGGTCGCTGCTGGAGGCGCTGGTAGCTGACTGGCCGATCCTGATTAATGAGCTGACGCAGCCGTTGCTGCGGGTGCCGCGGCATCCGCTGGGGCTGGCACACTTTGGGATGCACGCGGCGCTGCCGGCGGCGCTGCTGGGGAAGATGCGCTTTCGAGGGGAGCGTGGGCGGGCGCTGCTGGCCGGGCTGGCGGCGCACTCGGTGCTGCCGCTGGAACATGTGGGGAGCTCGGGCGCGGGGCTGGTGCTGGCGGCGGCGGGACATGCGACAGGGTGGCCGATTGCCGCGGGCGGAGCGCAGTCGTTGACGAGGGCGTTGGCGGACTATCTGGTGTCGCTGGGTGGCCGGGTCTTTTTGAACGCGGAGATCGAGCATCTGGAGCAGATGGAAGCGGCGGACGTTGCGCTCTTCGACACCGGGCCACGTGCGCTGGATCGGATTGCCGGGGAGCAGCTAACGCCGAGCTTTCGGACGCGGATGCGGCACTTTGAGTACGGGCCAGGGGCGTTCAAGATCGATTGGGCGCTGTCGGAGCCGATTCCGTGGCGGGCGGCGGAGGTGCGGCGGGCGGGAACGGTGCATGTGGGCGGGTCTATGAAGGAGATTGCGGCTTCGGAAGCGGCGGCATTCAAGGGCAAGCACTGCGACCGGCCGTTTGTGCTGGTGGTGCAGCCGAGTCTCTTCGACTCGTCGCGCGCGCCGGAGGGGAAGCATACGGCGTGGGGCTACTGTCATGTGCCGAGCGGAGCGACGCTGGACCGCACGGAGCAGATTGAGGCGCAGGTGGAGCG
>DATCFM010000063.1:0-14569 GCA_036509515.1 Acidobacteriaceae bacterium | reverse complement strand
TAACGGTCACCATGACGGCTATCGGACTGCCGGGAGATCCGCTGGCAGTGACTGAAGGCGTCCCTGCGATCGATTTTTCAGTTACGGGCGGCACCTGCACGTCGGACCTGCCCGTAACAAGCATCGGGCAGACATGCACGGCGACGGTGGTCTTCACGCCGAAATACCCGGGAGTGCGCTCGGGCGCGGTACTGATCGAGACTACCGATGGAAAGACGCTGCTAGGCAGTGTGCCGGTGGTGGGCATGGCGACGGGATCGCTGGCGGTGCTGGACCCGGGTGAAATCGATACGGCGGCCGGCGATACGGAGTGGAACTATTCAGGTGATGGCGAGGACGCCACGGCCGCAGCGATCTTTCTGCCCTACGGCGTGACCGTCGATCCGGCGGGGAAGATCTATCTCTCGGACACACTGAACAGCCGCGTCCGTCTTGTCGATACGGTTGGCAAAATTTCGACGATTGCGGGCAATGGCACCTTCGGGTATTCGGGGGATGGTGGACTGGCGACGGCGGCGGAGGTTAATCAGCCTGCCGGGCTGGCGATGGATGGGGCGGGGAATGTCTACTTCGCCGACAGTGGCAGTGACATCGTTCGTCGCATCGATGCGGTGAGCGGAGTCATTACGACGGTCGCAGGCGTGCCGCAGACGATGGGCGACTCCGGCGATGGTGGCGCCGCTACTTCCGCAACCCTTGGTTCGCCGGAAGCCGTGGCGTTCGATGCCGCCGGCGATCTCTACATCGCCGACACGGGAAATGGGGTGATCCGCGAAGTAGACGCCGCTACCGGCGTGATCAGTACTGTTGCCGGGGTGGCAGGGAGCCAGGGTTATAACGGCGAGGGCACGGCCACAACTGCCGAGCTGAACTTCCCGTGGGGAGTCACCGTAGGTCCGGACAACTCGTTGTATATCGCGGACACATACAACAATCGTATCCGCAGGGTAAGCGGCGGCGTTATCTCCACGATTGCTGGGACGGGCTCTCAGGGTTCCGCAGCCGATGGGACGGAGGCGGGCGCAGCCGCGCTGAACCAGCCCTATGGAGTGGTTCTGGATCCGGCAGGCGATCTCTATATTGCTGATTCAAGCAATGACCGCGTGCTCAAGGTCAGCGCAGGTACCGGTAGCGTCAATGCCGGGACTGCCACGATTCAAATGATTATCGGGACCGGCAGCGAAGGTGACTCCGGCGATGGAGCGGCAGCCAACCTGGCGAAACTGCACGGGCCTTACGCTCTTTTCTTTGCCCAGAATGGCGATTTCTATTTTGCGGATACGCATAACGATCGCATTCGACGTGTGCTCGCCACACCCTTCAGTCTGCCGCCATTTCCCGCTACGAAGATCACGAAGATCTCCTCGTCGCAGGTTGAGGGTCTGGACAGCGATGGCAATGCCGACCTGAATCTTTCTACGCCCACGCTGGTGAATGCGGCGCTCGATGTGGGGACGGCGACCACGTGCAGCTTTACCGCGGCGACACCCAAGGGATCGAGCTGCAGCCTCGGCGTGGAGTTCGCACCAGTAACTGTCAGTCCAAATTTATCCGGCTCCGTCACGTTGAACTCCGACGCGGGGAATACACCGACGGTGATCGATATTTCAGGCAATGCGCTCGATGTCAATCCGACGACGGTGACTCTGTCGCCTAGTGTCAACCCGAGTGTGCTCGGCCAGGCGGTGATCTTTACCGCGACGGTGAAGAATGGCGACCCTTCTCCTCCTAGCGGGCCGGTAACTTTTCTGGAAGACGGATCGACGACTCTGTGCAGCAGCGTCAGCCTGAACAGCGGAGGCGTAGCGACCTGTTCGACTTCGGCGCTTACGCTGGGAACGCATACGATCACCGCAAACTATGCGGGCGATGCAAATAACGAGGCGAATACCGTCAGCATGTCGCAGAAGGTGCTGCAACTGGCAACCGTCGTTCTTGCAGCTTCGCCCAGTCCGGCGACCGTCACCCAGAACATCACGCTTACCGCGACAGTGACCGCATTGCCGGCGACGCCAACAGGCAATGTGGTCTTCTATGACGGCGCGGCAGCGATCTCCGGCAATGTAGCGCTGAATGGCAGTGGAGTCGCGAGCTTTGCGACGACGCTGCTTGCTCCGGGCACGCACAGCCTGACTGCAAAGTATTCAGGCGATACGTCTAACGCGAGCGGCGTGTCGGTCGTCTTTAGCGAGGTGATCGATCAGGCGGCGACTACTACCGCACTGGCGACTTCCAATGCAACGCCTACGGTCGGGGACTCAATTACTCTTACCGCGACGGTGGTCAGCGCCGATGGTCCGCAGCCGGCTGGCCCGGTCACCTTCAGCGACAACGGCGCGCCGCTTGCCAGCAAGCCGCTTGACGGCTCAGGTGTGGCCACGCTTGCAATCAACTCGCTCACACCAGGGCCGCATTCCATTGTCGCAAGCTACAGCGGAGACACCGACAGCGCGATCAGCAGCTCTCCGCCACTAGCGGAAACCGTGGCGCAGATCGAAACCGTTACAACGCTAACCCCTGATGCGAATCCACTTTCCGCAGGGGCCACGCTGCATCTAACGGCAGCCGTTACGCTCGCGCCCGGCGCGGTGGCGGACGGCGCCCTGACTGGACAGATCGCTTTCACGGATGGAGCGACTACGCTGGGCACGGCGGCGCTCGATGGCTCCGGCCACGCGACGCTCGCGGTCAGCGCGCTCACCGTTGGAAGTCATACGATCGTCGCGAGCTACGGCGGCGCGACGAACTATGCTGTCAGCAATTCGGACCCACTCGCGGAGCAGGTCCAAAAGACTGCCACGAACATCACGGTCCAGCCGGCCGCGACTACCGTGCTCACAGGCGAGCCTGCCAGCTTTACCGCGACTGTGACCAGCTCTACCGGCACACCGACCGGCACGGTTACCTTTCATGACGGCGCTACTGTCCTGAGCATCGCAACACTGAACGCGCAGGGCGTTGCCACGTTTTCATTGAGTACGCTCACGACCGGCACGCACACGCTGACCGCCAGCTACGACGGCGATGCAAACTACGCTACGAACACGTCTGCACCCTGGACCGAGACGGTGAATCTTGCGCAGCCGGTGCTGACGCTTAGCGGGCCGGTGAATCCAGTGGATGCCGGGACCGTGGTCACGGTCACCGGAACGTTCACGAGCCCTGGCATACCGGCGACTGGATCGCTCGCGCTCCGCGATGGAACGACGACCATCGCGACGCAGGCTGTCTCCGGCACGTTTAGTTTCATCAGCAGTTCGCTCGCAGTCGGCGCTCATACTCTTTCGGTCTTTTACAGCGGCGACAGCAACAATGCCTCGGCGAGCTCACCTTCCATTACGGTCAACATTCAGCAGGCGCCGACAGCGACGGCGCTCGGCTCCAGTGCAAATCCTGGAACATTCGGCCAGCCGGTGACGCTTAGCGTGAGCGTGGTGAGCGACAGTCCATCGCTTACAGGCACTGTCGCGTTCTTTGATGGGGCCACGTCTATCGGCACGGAGACGCTGGCGGCGAACGGCACGGCTGCGTTGACCACATCCACGCTCGGCTTTGGCATCCACAACATCACAGCGGTCTACGGCGGCGACACGCAACATGCGAGCTCTACTTCGGCCGTTGTGAGTGAACGCATCGTCGAGCCGGCTACAGCCACACTTGCCTCCAGCCTCAATCCGGCGATCACGGGTGTCGACGTTGCGTTCACGGCGACAGTCTTTGCGAACGGCGGTCAGACGCCGACGGGGAATGTGACGTTTCGCGACGGCGCGGCGACGCTCGGCACTGGCGCATTAGATGGAAACGGCGCGGCTGTACTGCATGCGTCCACGCTTGCGGTTGGGGCGCATACGATTACCGTGAGCTATGCGGGCGATGCGGATGTTGCGGCGGCTTCGTCCTCGCTTACCGAGACGATCCAGGCTGCAACGACGGAGGTCACGCTCGCGACCAGCGCCAACCCTGTAACCTATGCGGCTCCCCTGACGCTCACTGCGAATGTGAGCACCAACGGAGGCGCGGCGACCGGGCCGGTTGCGTTTACGGAAGCCGGAACGACACTCGGCAGCGGCGTCCTCAATGCGCAGGGGATCGCGACGCTGACACTCGGCACGCTCACGCCGGGATCGCACAACATTGTGGCGAGCTACGCAGGCGACGGGCGGGCGAGCGTCTCGGCCTCGCCGCCGCTGACGGTTGTGGTCAAGCAGACCACTTCGCTCGTGCTGGCCTCGTCTGCGAATCCCGCGCTGACGCTGAGCCCGATTACGATTACGGCGACGCTGACCAACAGCGGAGCTGCCAGAGCGACTGGCACCGTGAATTTCAGTGATGGAAGCATGCAACTTGGAACAGCGGCACTCGATGGAAACGATCATGCTTCGCTGACGCTGCCATCGCTCCCCGCCGGAGTCCACGCGATCACTGCGAGCTATACGGGTGATGGAGGCGACTTTGCCAGCCCTTCCGCATCACTGACGCAGACCGTCAACTTGCGTGCGACGACGACGACGCTCTCGGCGTCGCAGACTGACGCGGCGAACCCGCAACAGGTGACGTTGATCGGTGTCGTGCACCCCGATGGAACGGCCCCTCCCACTGGCATGGTGAGCTTCACGAGCGGCAATCTGGCTATCGGCGGCGTGTCCGTAGACGCGACCGGCGTGGCCACGCTGACGATTCAGCTGCAGAGTAAGAGTGAAGACATCGTTGCGAGCTATAGCGGCGACGCGGTGTATGCAGCCTCAAGCTCTGCTGCGACCGCAGTCCAGAGCGGCCCGGCGACGCAGTTCACGCTGACGATCGCTCCCGCAGTCGTCAGCATCGCAAGCAAGCAGCATACGACCATCAGCCTTGGCCTGGCGTCGATCAAAGACTTCAGCGACACGATTCAGTTCGGCTGTCTGGGGCTGCCGTTTGCCGCGACGTGCGTCTTCTCAACGCCGCAGACCAAGCTCGCGGCCAATGGAACGGCAACTGTGCAACTGACGCTGGATACAGGTGACCCGCTTGGCGTCGGAGCGCAGGCGAGCGCAAGGACACG
The DNA here is from genome assembly GCA_036509515.1 of Acidobacteriaceae bacterium. Classification (GTDB taxonomy): domain Bacteria; phylum Acidobacteriota; class Terriglobia; order Terriglobales; family Acidobacteriaceae; genus Granulicella. The sequence continues at coordinate 9,528 of DATCFM010000063.1, read as the reverse complement.
GCGTCGAGAATCGACGATGCTGCTCTGCTTCCTGCCCGGGATGCTGCTGGCCAGCCTGGTGTTTCGACGTCGCGCGCGGCGCAAATTCCTCGGCTTAATCCTGGTGCTTTGCGCGGCTGCGTTGACACTGACCTCCGCAGGCTGTGCAGGATTGCAGGGAAGCGGCACGCCTCCGGGGACGTATGCGTTCAAGGTCACGGCTTCAGGCCAGGGCTCCGGAGCCACACAGTCGCAGGTGCTTACGCTGACGGTGACGCAATGAGTCAGCGGTGTGCGCGGCGCGTTGCGCTCGCAGCCGCCATCGGGCTGATCGTCGCGTGCTTCAACGGGCGTGCTTCCGCGCAGGCCAGTGCGACGGCTACAGGACCGGGTGCGTCCGTCGTAGTCGGCGGCGGCGTGTCGATGTTTCAGTCGGTATATGGTCAGCGTGATCTGGGCGGCGGCTTTGTCTTCGTCGACATCCAGCCGCAGTGGCGATTCAGCGTTGAGGCTGAAGCGCGCTATCTTCGCCTGCACACCTCAGAGGATGTTACGGAGAAGAACTATCTTGTGGGGCCGCGAGTTCTCGTGCGTTCGGGACGATGGCAGCCGTATGGGAAGTTTCTGATCGGCGATGGCCATATCGATATGCCCTTTCAATACGGCCACGGCGACTTCCTCGCGCTCGTCCCGGGCGCTGGCCTCGATGTGGAGCTCAGCAGCGTCGTCAACGTGCGTATTGTGGACGTCGAATATCAGCTATGGAGAGCTTTCCCGTACGGGAATCTGCGGCCCTATGGAATCAGCGCCGGTCTGAGTCTGCGCCTGACGCCGATCGTGCGTTTTCCTAAGGGACCGCGCTTCCATCATGGGCGCGTGCATCTCAGCGCCCCGAGTGACTAGAACGCGCGCACACTTTCTTCGGTCACCAACTCATCGACGTTGATGTTCATGATGGTCCCGAGCTTCAAAAACCCTTCGCGCCATTCGCGCGACGAGAGCCGGCTGTCGCTGCGGCGCAGCATGTCGTTCCAGATGTTCTGCGCCTGCCAGAGGTTCACATCCATCGGCAGCGATTGGAGGCTCTCCGCGACGGCCAGCGTCTCATACAAAACCGAGAGATTCTGGCTCTCCACAGCATCTTCCAATTGCACCATCGCCCGCTTCATGCGCTTGTCAGCCGTGAAACTCAGCAGCGCAGTCTCCAGAGTGACGTTGTCGATGTCGGCGCGCCGCAGCAGCCGCGTAACCTCGGCCGTGTCGTAGACGTCCGCTTCCAGCGCGCGGCGCAAGCTTGCATTAATAGCGAAACTCGCCGTCAGGGCAAGCGCGGGTGGAGCGGCCACATTGTTCTCGCCGAGGAAGTGCAGCAGCGTCGCATGCTCCTCGTAGATACGCATCAACGAGCTCTCCACCTCTTCGAGCGTCTGGTTGAGGATGCTGGTCAGGATGCGATGCTGCTCGTCGGCAAAAAGTGAAGTCAGCGAATAGAGCGTGCCGCCGAAGTAGCCATCGATCAGGCGAATCAGTTCGGGCAGGTTGGCGCGGCGGACGGCGGTGCGTGCCTCGTCGAGGAAGAGGTCCCACGCGGGCACATCTCTCAGGTGAAAGCGTTTGACGGCCGCCGAGAGGTTCTGGTCGCCAAGATGCAGCACCGCGAAGCAGATCTCTTCCGTGGCCTCGGTGATACGCGAACGCAGCGCGGCGCGGCCAAGCGCAACCCGCCCGCGGCCCGAGGTCAGCAGATCGTAGCTGTGGCGCTGTACATCGAAACAGAAGAGCTGCCCCGACGCAGGATAGTTGCGAAAGATGGAGCTGATGGCGTAATGCGCACCGACATGCTCAAGATCGAGTCGCGCGTCGGTGACGAACCGGCGGTAGACATCGGCACCGTTGCCGATCTCGCTCACGTTGCTCTCTGCGTGTGCGAGAACCGAGAGGAACTCGGCTTCGAGCTCGTGGCCCGGCTCTCCGAAGAGCCTTGCGGCGAGTTGAAGCACGCGCCCAGCATACGCGATGATCTGCACGGTTTCGATACCGGAGATGTCGTCGAAGAACCATCCGCAGCTGGTGTACATGAGCTGCGTGTGGCGCTCAAGCTCCAACAGTTCCAGCGTCTTGACGCGCTCTTCGTGCGAAAGTGCGTGGGTTGCGTGCTCGGCGAGGAAACGATCGACGTTCTCCGCACTGCGGTCGAGCACGACGCGGATGTAGGCATCGCGCGCGGCCCAGAGGTCCTTCAGCAGCGGCTTTGCCACCGCTTCAGCGAGCGGTGCGGTGCGGTCGCGCAGCAGATCGAGCGCTTCACGCAGCGGGCCGCGCCATAGCTGATTCCACCCCTGCTTGCCTCCGTTGCAGCCACAGTTGGCGCGCCAGCGTTCAACACCATGTGCGCAGCTCCAGGAGCTGTCGTCGAAGACCTCAGCCTCCCACGCGGGCGGAAATTTCTCCAGAAACTCGCCGTAGTTCGTCAGCGTGGCAAGATGGTTCTCTTCGATCCAGTGCATCGCATAACTCAGCGCCATCTCGCCGTGCTTGTGATGATGTCCGTAGCTTTCCCCGTCGGTCGCAACATGCGCAAGTTGGGGCTCTTCAGGATGTTCGTCGGCGTACTCTGAGCGCAGGCCGCTTACCAGCCTTCGTCCGAAGTCCTCACCTGAGTTGAGCAGGCCTTCAAACGCAATCGCGCGCGAGGCCGGACCATCGTAGAAAAATACGGCGATGGAGCGGCCCTCATCGAGACGCACGAGATAGGGCCGCCTGGGGTCGACGCTGGCGTTGGAGGTCTCAGTCCACTCTGCGTGCATCTGGTCGTGCGAGGTCTGGTCGTGCTCCTCGCCGGGGCCCTGGGGCGGCCCTGCATTCGGGCCGTGACCGTTGGATGAGTTCGAGTCGATCCGCGCATGCGCCGCAGCCTCGGCGGGCGTTAGCGGCCGCACGCGGGCGCACTGATGCGGCGCAAGAATCGTGAAACGAATGCCCTCCTGCGCCATGAGGTCCAGCACCTTGCGCGAGACGGCGGTTTCAGCCAGCCACATGCCTTCGGGGGTGCGACCGAAGCGATGCTTGAAGTCGGCGATGCCCCAGCGGATCTGGGTGCGCTCGTCGCGCTCGTTGGCCAGCGGCATGATGATGTGGTTGTAGACCTGTGCGATCGCCGAGCCGTGGCCGGAGTAGCGTTCCATGCTGGCTGCGTCGGCGTCGAGGATCATGCGATAGGCGCGCGGCGCGAACTCGGCCAGCCAGCTCAGCAGCGTCGGACCGAAGTTGAAGCTCATGCGCGAATAGTTGTTGACGATGCGGGTGATCTGGTTCTGCTTGTTGGTGACCCGCGAGGCACCGTTGGGAGCGTAGCACTCGGCCGTGATGCGCTCGTTCCAGTCGTGGTAGGGCGCGGCGGAGTCCTGTACCTCGACTGTTTCGAGCCACGGGTTCTCGCGCGGCGGTTGATAGAAGTGCCCGTGCACACACACAAATCGTGTCGGGCTCGCTGAGCCATGCTCGGTCCGGGCCTGGGTGTGTCTGCGCACCATCTCTTAGCATGCTAACTCTTCACAGCGCACCCGCCGCGAGAGGCACGACGATCGATCCACGCGGCGCAACGAATTGCAACCCAGTACACGGCGATGTCCTTGAAGGAAAAGAAACGGCCCAGCAAAACTTTGCCTGCAAATGTCGCGCGGATGATATCGAGAGAGGGCGACTGAATCAGTTTCACGTACTCCACGACGACTGCGATAGCAGCAGCGAGTGTGCCGGCGGCGAGCGGCCGTAGCTGCGGGAGAAGCACGGCGACGAGCAAATACACGATTGCCGCCCACAGAAACGATCCGCCGTACTTGACGACGGCCTGCGGAAGACCGATCGGCGCGAAGCGGCAGAGTAGGCCGAGTGGAATCAGGAGCGCCATGACCGCTGCGCAGAGAAGACGGCGATGGAGGTTTCGGCTCACATTATTGAACAAGGCGGCTACTGCGGCTGCACGATTTTGCCCGCGGCCAGATCGCAGGCGCGCCACATGTACCAGCTTGCGACGGAGCGCCACGGCGCCCACTTGCGCGCACGGCGCTCCATCTGCGCGGGCGTTGCCAGCAGGTCGGTGACCTTCTGCGTGGATTTGAGTCCGAGGAAGGTGAGCGCGAAACCCTTGCGCACGCCGTAGTCGCTTACGGGGAGAACGTCGGGGCGGCCAACGCGAAACATCAGCATCATCTCCACCGTCCAGCGCCCGATGCCGCGCACCTGGACGAGGTGCTCGATGATCTCCTCGTCGGACATGCGGCGAATCTGCGCGAGCGTGGGCACGGTGCCATCCAGCGTTTTAGCGGCGAGATCACGCAGAGCGAGCGTCTTGTTGTGCGAGAGCCCGGCGGCGCGCAACTGCTCGTTGGGGCAATCGAGCAGATGCTGCGGCGAAGGATGTTGTCCCAGCCCGCACACATCGCCGAAGCCGGCGATGAACTTCGCATGGATCGAAGCGGCGGCTTTTCCGTTCAACTGCTGGTAGACGATGGAGCGGGCGAGGGCTTCGAAGGGCGATTGCTGCGCGGGAAGCCGCAGCGTGAAGGGGCCCGCGCGCTCGATGAGTCTGGCGAGCTTTGGGTCGGCGGCGGAGAGCGCGGCGACGGCGGCTTCGCTGTCATAGGGGAGTTTGCGGGTGCGGCCAGCGGGCTGCGGCATGCGGACTAGTTTGTCATGAATTTCGTCTTGGAATTGCAGGATAGTCCGTACAATAAGGAGATGGTTGCCCGTCTCCAGCGCGTACAGAATGGCTACGCCGTCGTTTTGACAGCGGAGATGGTTGAGGCGCTTCATCTGACCGAAGGGTCTGCTGTTGAAGTGCTTCCGGTGGCCGCGCCTACCGCAGAGCCGCAAACGCAGGTGCGGTATGCCACCACGGAGGACGCTCTGCGTGCCTTCGAAGAGACGCTGCCTCAACACGAAGCAGCCTACCGCGAACTAGCTAAGTGAGCTGGAGATTCCTCGATGTCGCGGCCGTCGAGGCTTTGCAGGAACAGCAGATTGTCCGTTTTGGAGGATCCCATGGCCTGCGCGACGCAGGTCTGCTGGAGTCAGCTGTCCTGCGCGCCGAAAACAAGGCCAATTACGATCCAGACGCCACGGCGGCCAGCCTTGCGGCCACGCTCGGGTGGGGGCTGATCAAGAACCACGCCTTTGTGGATGGCAATAAGAGAATTGGTCTGGTGAGCATGGTCGTGTTTCTCAGGTTGAATGGCTATGGCCTGACGTGCTCCGAGGTGGAGGAGACTGCGATGATCCTGCGCGCGGCGGCCAGCGAGATCACTGAGGACGGATGGACGGCCTGGGTCGAGCGCAGTATCGCCGCTATTTCAGCTTGAATTTGCGCGAAGAAATCCTCCGCAGAACTCGGACTTATGTGGACGTAGTTGACGGATCAGATACCCCTTCGAGGCGAAAAAGCGGTCGTGTGCACACGCGAGTCCGGCGATGCTACGAGTGAGTTTTTTGATGGGGTCATTCTTTCGATAATCATTTTCCGGGTCGAACATCGGTCAACCGGGCTTCTACCCTCTTCGTAACGCGAGGTTTCGGCTGTTATACTTTGGCTTTTATAGGGCAGTGTCGGTCTCGTAGGATTCTTCTCACGGACAGATGGTTTGCTTCCCGCGTCCTTTCTTCAGGGCGGGGCAGCAGCATGCGAAGGTAAGGAAGCCAGGCAACGTGGCCTGGCAAGGGAGAGCAGGACTCACTCATGGCGCAAGTCTTTGACCGCAGTTCGAACGCACTGGTTCGCTTTAGTCTGGTGCTGACGGGCCTGATCGTCATCGCGCTCGGCGTAACGCTGAACGAATTGCAACGGTCGCCCTGGGTGACGCGGCAGGGGCAACGCCCGGATCAGCCGGTTCCCTTTAGCCATAAGCACCACGTCCAGGGCCTCGGCCTGCAGTGCCAGTACTGTCATACCTCGGTCGAAGAGAGTTCCTACGCCGGCATTCCGCCCACAAAGACCTGCATGAACTGCCACTCGGAGATATGGACTGATGCGCAGCTGCTGCAGCCAGTTCGTCAGAGCTGGGCGACAGGACAATCCATCCCCTGGATTCGCGTGCACGATCTTCCGGACTACGTTTATTTCAATCACGAGATTCATGTGAACAAAGGCATCGGCTGCGCCAGTTGTCACGGCCGCGTGGACGAGATGCCGCTGATGTACGAAGAGAACAGCCTGCAGATGGAGTGGTGCCTCAACTGTCATCGCAATCCTGCGGTGAACCTGCGGCCGACGGCGGAGATCTACAACATGGCCTGGGGCGGCCCGAGTGACAGGAAGCCGGTGTGGTGCACGACGACCGGCAAACCCGGTCCCACTTCAGGCGACGTCTCCTGCACGACAACCGATCCCGGCACCGGGCAGAATCCGGAGCTCGCGCAGGCTGAGGGGTTGAGGTCGATCGGACAGGGTAAGGACCAATCCGGAATAGGGTTGCAGCCGCATCCGCGGAATGAGCCCGGTTCGGTCTCGGATATGCCCGCGATCGCGATGCCGGCCAGCTATCAGAAATTTACCGACCAGGTCGATCTGGGCCATTACCTGATGCAGCAATATCACATCCGCACGGCCAACGAGCTCTCCAGCTGCGAGACATGCCACCGATGAACGACACACCGACGATGAACGAACAGACCAGAGCCGCGGGCTCGGCGGCAGGGAACGAAAGCACTGCGCAGGCGACTCAAATCGTCACGCGCATTGCGCCTGTGGCTGAGGCGCCCCAGCCGAAGATGACGCTGGCCCAGGTACGCGCGAAGCTCGAGGGCCGGACGGGCCGCCGTTTTTGGAAGAACTTGGATGAGCTGGCCGAAACCCCGGCGTTTCAGGAGCTGATGCAGGAGGAGTTTCCGCGTCAGTCCGCCGTCGGCGAGTGGGTTGACTCGGTCTCCCGCCGCGGTTTCCTCAAGGTCATGGGTGCGAGCCTCGCGCTGGCGGGCCTGGCCGGTTGCACCAAGCAGCCTGACGAACCAATCTATCCGTATATCAAGCAGCCTGAGGACCTGATCCTGGGCCGCCCGATGTACTTCGCCAGCGCGCATCCGTTCCCTACCGGCGCCGTGCCGGTACTCATCAAGTCCGACGCCTTCCGCCCGATCAAGGTCGAAGGTAACCCCGAGCACCCGATGTCGAAGGGCCGCTCGGATGCTTTCAGCCAGGGCACGCTGCTCGATCTGTACGATCCCGACCGCTCGCAGCACCCGCGTCTTCGCGGCGAGCAGGCCGAGTGGGGCGACTTCCAGCAGCAGTTCGCCAAGGCCGCGGGCCAGCTTCCGGGCGGACAGGGACTCTACTTCCTCTCCGAGACGGTTACTTCGCCGACGCTGGCCGTGCAGTGGAAGCAGGTGCAGGCCAAGTATCCGCAGGCGAAGTTCGTGCAGTACGAGCCGGTCAACGCCGATGTCTCACGCGCGGCGTCGAAGGCAGCCTTTGGCGACTACTACGACACGCAGTACAAGCTTGACGACGCGGATGTCATTCTCTCGCTCGACGCCGACTTTCTGAGCGGCATCGCCTTCCCCGGCTTCCTTCCGATGGCTGCGGCGTATGCCGCGCGCCATCGCTATGTGCCCGGCAAGACGATGAACCGGATGTACGTCGTCGAAACGATGCCTTCGGTTACCGGCTTCAAGGCCGACCATCGTATCGCGCTCAAGCCGAGCGAAGTAGATGCGTTCGCCAACGCGCTGGCGGGCGGGAATGGGCCGGCGCTTAGCAATCCCGATGCGCAGAAGTTCCTCACCGGCGTCCTCGACGACCTGAAGAAGTCCGGTGGCCGCTGCGTCGTGATCGCCGGGCCGCAGAGCTCTTCGGCCTGCCACGCCGCAGCGCACGCGCTGAATGCATCGCTTGGCGCAGCAGGCAAGACGGTTGTCTACACGCAGCCGCTCGTGCCCATGCCGACGGAGCAGGGCGCTGAGCTTGTCTCTCTGGTCGCCGACATGAAGGCCGGCAAGGTGCAGTGGCTGGTGATGCTCAACGTCAACCCGCTCTACAACGCGCCGGTTGATCTTGACTTCGCGGCTGGCTTCAACACGGTGCCGAACCCGGTTCACCTCGGCTCGCACGTGGATGAGACGGGCTTCTACTCCAACTGGCACATCAACGGAGCACACTATCTGGAGAGCTGGACGGACGCGCGCGCGGCCGACGGCACGATTTCGATTGTCCAGCCGATGATCGCTCCGCTCTACAACGGCAAGAGCGCTCATGACATCCTGCAGACGCTGCTCGATCCCTCGCGGTCGGCTTATGATGCGGTGGTCGCGAATGCGAAGACCTATATCCAGGGTGGGGATTTCGCCACAGCGTGGACGAAGGCGCTGCACGACGGATGGGTAGAGGGCACGGCCTTCACGCCTTCGACGGTTTCCGCCCCGAAGGCTGCGGCTCCAACGGCTACGCCGGCTCCCGCGCCGTCGAACGATGGCACACTCGAGATCAGGTTCCTTCCCGATCCTTCACTCTATGACGGCCGTTATGCCAACGTCGGCTGGATGCAGGAGCTACCCAAGCAGATCACGAATCTCTCCTGGGACAACGCTGTTCTGATCAGCCTCGAGACGATGGGCAGGCTGGGCATCGAGGAGAATGATGCGATCGAGCTGGAGCTGAACGGCCGCAAGGTCATCGCTCCAGTGCTGATGGTTCCGGGCCACCCCAACGACTGCGTCACGGTGCATCTCGGCTTCGGCCGCCGCGCCGAGGCGGGCCGCGTGGGCGCGGGTGTCGGCTTCGACTCCTACGCGCTGCGCACCTCGACCAACCCGCAGTGGGCTTCGGGTTTGAAGATCAACAAGGGCAAGGGCACCTACGATCTGTGTGTCACCAAGGTGCACAACATCGAGCACCGCGGCGGCTATGCGCAGCATGATCTGGAGCGCAAGGAGTTTGACGTCCACGGCGTCTACTCGCTGGCCGGCCACGAGGCGGAGGAGCGCTCGATCATCCGCTTCGCCACGGTCGCCGAGGTTGAGAAGGACTCCGACTACGCGCACAACGGCGCCAGCCATACGCTGGTCGACAAGATCGGCTACAACCCGCAGGGCGAGAAGGTTCCGCACGACGAGAGCTTCTGGCCGGACAACTGGCGCTACGACCACAAGGAGCAGTTCACCAACCACCTGCAAAATAAGTGGGGCATGGCGATCGACCTGAACTCCTGCATCGGCTGCAATGCCTGCATCGTGAGCTGCTATGCGGAGAACAACATCGCGGTGGTTGGACGCGAGCAGGTGAAGATCGGCCGCATCATGCAGTGGATCCGCATCGACACCTACTACGAAGGCGATCTTGCGGATCCCCGCGCGCACTTCCAGCCCATGCTCTGCCAGCATTGCGAAAACGCTCCCTGCGAGCAGGTCTGCCCGGTTGGCGCCACGGTGCACTCGCCGGAAGGCCTCAACATGATGATCTACAACCGCTGCGTGGGCACCCGTTATTGTTCCAACAACTGCCCATACAAGGTGCGGCGGTTCAACTTCCTGCTGTTCTCGGACTACGACACCGAGAGCCTG
>DATCFM010000062.1:0-15748 GCA_036509515.1 Acidobacteriaceae bacterium | reverse complement strand
GGCAGGCGCGGGCGATTCCAGTTTCGACTGCGTGTTGTCGAGAGGAACCTGTTCGATCGCATGAGGCGTGGTCAGATCGGGCGGCGGCTGGGTGGGCGGACGGTCGCGCCAGGAGCCGGTGGAGTAGAGATCGCTGAGTAGGGATGGAGGCAGGTGGCGCGAGAGTGATTCGCGATCGAGCTTTTCGGGGAAGCTGGTGGAGAGATCCTGCCACATGACGAGGGAGACGAGCAGCGAGTCGCGCGGAGTCCAGGCGCGCGGCGTGTAGTGGAGGAGATGGAACTCGACCAGCAGATGGTCACGATGGGTATCGATGAAGGCGTTGACGCCGCGCGCGTAGGCCTGGAACTGGTGGAGCTGATCGGGAGTCATGTTCTGGGCGGCGCGGTCGGCGGCGGCGCGAAGCTGCAGGTAGCGCTGGCGCTTGTCGTGGTCGACGAGACGCGGGCCGAGAATCTCGGCGAGCTCGCCGGCGGCGTGGCGGCGAAGGATGTCCATCTGCCAGAGGCGGTCCTGCGCGGTGACGAAGCCTTGCGTGAAGAGCAGGTCGTCGAGGTTGGCGGCGCGGATGGAGGGAACGCCCTGCGCGTCGCGCGAGACGGTGACCGGCGCGGTGAGGCCCGCGACGTGCAACGTGCCGTCGATCTGAGGCAATGCCGCGCGCATGGAATGGCGCAGCCAGATGGCGGCAACGACCAGAGCGATGGCCGCGAGAACGGACAGGACAGCGAGGTTGGCGAGCAGCCTCTTGAATGTGCCTCTGCGCCTGGGTCGAGTGGCGGAGACGGTTGCGTGAGAGCGAAGAGGTGGATCGATTTCGGTATCGATTTGGTCATTGCTTTCGCCGGCGATTGCGTCGGCCAGGCGCAGGCGTGGGGGTGGCGGCTGATGAGGTTCGAGAGGATCGCGGCGCGTGAGCAGACGGGGCTCGTCGTCCGAAGCAGGAGAGCTCTGCACGCTCGATCCTCTTCGCTGGAGGCCGTTTTGGTTGTCGTTGCCGGAGGAACTCATGCCCTAAGCCAGTGTACTGCTGGAGGCATTTGTGGATTGGCCAGTCGACCAGGGCACGTCGGCCGTCGGATCACGATGCAGGGTGAACGTGACGACGAGCGCGATCAGCAGAAGGACGAGAAGAACGAAGACGCTGCCCTCGGGACCGGTGAGGCCGCCGCTCATGAGGGCGGAGCCAGAGGGGTGGGATTCGAGAAGGCGGCCCTGGCTAAGAGCACCGCTGTCGGCGACGCCGAAGAGGAAGGACTGCACCCAATCCCAGGCGGCGTGCAGGCCGATGGCCCACCACAGCGAGCCAGTGCGCCAGAGGCTGAAGGCGAAGACGAGACCGGCGGAGCCTGCGCAGAGAAGACCGAGTGGCGATTCGCCGGGGTTGGTCTTGTGAATGAGCCCGAAGCCGAAGGAGATGAGCACGGCGGCGATCCAGAATCCGGCGGCGTCGGCGAAGCGGGCGTTGGGCGCGAACCAGCGGATGAGGCCGGCGAAACAGCGGGTGAGATTGAACTGCAGATAGCCGCGGAAGCAGAACTCTTCAAAGAAAGCGACGCCCACGAAGGCCACGATCCAGGCCAGGCCGTAGCCCAGAGCGGGAAGAGGGCGCAGCAGAACAGCGGTGAAGACGAGATGGTGCGTGCTCCACAGGATAGCGATGAGCAGAGACAGGAAGAGCAGTCCCCAGCACGCGCCGGTGGCCAGCCAGCGGCAACGGCGTGGCGTTTGCTGCAAGCCGTTGTCGAAGACGCTGCGGTCTTCGATGCGCGACATGATCCAGGTGGCGAAGAAGAGGAAGCCGAACAGGAGCCACTCCCTGGTGGCGACGGTGAATGGAGAGAACGGTTGAACAGCCTCCGCTGGAGATGGATTCCCCTGCGGCGTTGAAAAGGCGATGGCGAGCCATACCATTGGCGCCAGGATTGCCAAGTAAATCAGAAGACCCCAGAAGGGACGAAGGCCCGCCGCGCCGAAGAAGATGGGGCTTCCCATCGCAGATGTCAAGTTGTGTTGAGCTGCGGACATCTCCAGTCTGTCGCGCCGCGCATCCTTGTTCAGGTCGTCTTCGGGAGAGTTCATTCCAGAATGATACGGTGCGGACGCGAACCGTTTTCGAGGGCCGTTCGTCTATGCTGAAGACTTGCTGAAGTTGCAAGGGGGGTCCTATCCGCGTGAACTGCCGTGTTTTCTACCATGACAAGTGTTTCGATGGGGCGTGCTCGGCTTCGCTGTTCACTCGGTTTCATCGCGAGTGCGTTGGCACGGCTTCCTCGTTCGACTATCAAGGGCTGGTGCATCGCGCGGGCGCGCTCTATGAGGAGAGCTGGTTCTTCAAGAGCGAGGAGAATGCAATCGTCGATTTCAAGTACTCGCCGTCGCCGCGGGTGACGTGGTGGTTCGATCATCATCTCTCGGCGTTTTTGACGCCGGAGGACGAGGCGCACTTTCGCAGCGGGCAGAAGAATGCGGACGGGACGCCGGGGCCGCTGGCGATGCGGCAGTTCTTCGATGCGAGCTATACGAGCTGCGCGGGATGGATCGCGCATATCGCGAGCACGAAGTTCGGCATGGACATCGGTCCGCTCCGCGAGCTGATCCATTGGGCCGACATCGTCGACGGCGCGAAGTATGAGAGCGCGGAGGCGGCGGTGGGGATGGCTGAGCCGGCGATGAAGCTGACCATGGTGATCGAGAGCGCGACGGATTCGGCGCTGGTGCAGAGGATTATTCCGCTGCTGACAGCGATGCCGCTGCAGGAGGTGTTGGATCAACCGTTTGTGCAGGAGCTGCTGGGGCCGTTGCTCGCTAAGCATCAAAGAGATATCGAGCTGATCCGGGAGAGATCCCGTTGCGAGCGCGGTGTGATCGCGTTCGACATTACGGACCATCCGACCGAGGGCTACAACAAGTTCATTCCGTACTTTCTGCATCCGGGCGGAACGTACAACGTGGGGCTGTCGAAGTCGAGTTTTCGGACGAAGGTTGCGGTGGGCACGAATCCGTGGACGAAGAAGCCGGCCAGCGAGCTGGCAAACCTAGCGGCGATCTGCGAGCGCTATGGTGGGGGCGGACACGCGCGGGTGGGGGCTATCAGCTTCCCGATCGAGAAGGAAGAGGAAGCACGGGCGGCGGCTGCGGAGATTGTGGCCGAGCTGGGCGCGCGTGAACCGGCTTGAGCTGAAGTTTCGAGCTAGGGCTGGTGAAGCTTGGTGATGTCGTTGAAGATGACGAAGACGGCGAAGACGATGAGGCAGACGAAGGCGACCTGGTAGACGCGCTCCTTAACCTGCTGGTTGAGGTCGCGGCGCATGATCGATTCGATGGCGAGGAAGAGGATCATGCCGCCGTCGAGGATGGGGATCGGCAGCAAATTGAAGATGCCGAGGTTGAGCGAGATCTCGCTCATCAGCCGCATGAGCGTCCAGAAGCCAAGCTGAACGGCGATATCGATCTGCTGCGCGATGCCGACCGGGCCGCTCAACGAGCGCACGGAGACGTGGCGGGTGAACATGCCCTTGAGCACACGCAGGATCAGGGTCGAGTCGTCGAGATTGTCCTTCGAGGATTGCACGATGGCGCCGCCGAGCGGAAGGTGCTCGATGTTGACCGGGGGCGGCTCGGGCGCGAAGCCCATGCGGAAGGCGACCTCGCCGGCGGTGGGCAGTTTTTCCGGCGAGAGGACTACGTGAACCAGCTGACCGTGACGGAGGAGTGTGACGGCTGTGGGCGCGCCGTTGCGATCCTGCAGGTAGGAGAGCAGGGTCTGCACGGAGTGCGGCCGGATTGAATCGACCTGCACGAGTTGGTCGGCGGGTTGGAATCCAGCCTGGGCGGCGGGAGTGTTGCCCTCGACGCTCATGACGGTGATCGGGGTGGCCTGCATCTCGGGGATGAGGCCGATCTCGGGCATGCTGTCGGGCGTGAACTGGTCGGCGCTGGAGGTGTCGATGCGGAGGCTGGCGGTTTGCGGCTGTCCGTTGTGGGTGAAGGTGATGGGCAGGCTGCGATGCAGGTTCAGAACGCAGTCTTCGATGATCACCATCCAGGTGGGATTGGCGTGGTGATTGAAGTCGGTGATGGTATCGCCGGCGGACAAGCCGGCCTGGGCGGCGGGGCTGTTTTGCGGAACGTAGTCGACGACCGCGGGAGCGTTGAGATACTGCTGCACCTCGTGGTGGCACATGCCGACGACGATGAGTAGGACGAAGGAGAGCGCAAAGTTGGCCACGGGGCCGGCGAGGGCGATGAGAACGCGCTGCCAGCGGGGATGGGCGTTGAATTCGCCGGGGTCGCCGGTGGGCTCCTCGCCGGGAACGTCGCCGGACATTTTGACGTAGCCGCCGAGCGGGAGCAGGGATAGACGGTAGTCGGTGTCGCCGCGGCGCCAGCCGAAGAGGCGAGGGCCGAAGCCGATGGAGAAGGTCTCCACGCGCACACCGCAGAGCTTGGCGACGGCGAAGTGGCCGAACTCGTGCACGAGCACCATGATGCCGAGCACGATGCCGAACTCAATAAGGACGAGAAGAAGATGCATAAGAAGAGTGAGAAGACCTCAGGGATGCGAGTGCTGGAAAGACCTCAGGGTGCGATTTCGGGTGCTTGGGCGATGTGTTCCGTCAGCTCCTGGAGTTCCCAGATATCATCTGCTCGGCCATCTCGCGGGCGTTGCGATCCAGCGCGAGCACCTCTGCAATGGATGCGGGCGAGGCTGCTGGGGTGAGCGAGAGCACTGTCTCGATTGTACGTGGAATGCCGAGGAAGGGCAGCCGGCCGGCGAGGAAGGCGGCTACGGCGATCTCGTCGGCGGCGTTGAGCGCGATGCAGTGGGCCTGAGAGGCGGCGGCTTCATAGGCGAGGCGAAGGCAGGGGAAGCGTTCGAGATCAGGGGGCCGGAAGTCGAGCTGTTTCAACGCAGTCATGTCGAACGTGAGGTTGCTATTGATGCGCTCGGGCCAGGAGAGCGCGTAGAGGATGGGCAGGCGCATGTCGGTGACGGAGATCTGCGCGAGGATCGAGCCATCGATGTATTCCACCAGCGAGTGGATGGTGGACTGCGGATGAATGGTGACGCGAACGCGCTCGGGCGGAAGGTTGAAGAGGCGGCAGGCTTCGATGATTTCGAGGCCCTTGTTGAGCATGGTGGCGGAGTCGACCGTGATGCGCTGGCCCATGACCCAGGTGGGATGCTTGAGGGCTTGCGCAGGCGTGATATGGGCGAAGTCCGCCAGTGGAGTATTGCGGAATGGGCCTCCGGAGGCGGTGAGCCAGATCTGCTTGACCTCGGCGGGCGTGCCGCCGCGCAGGCACTGGTGGATGGCGTTGTGTTCGGAGTCGATGGGCAGCAGATTGATGCCGCGCTCGCGGGCGGCGGCGAGGATGAGGTCGCCGGCAGCGACGAGGCACTCCTTGTTGGCGAGGCCTACGGTCTTGCCGCTGAGAACGGCGGCGTAGGTGGCTTCGAGACCGGCCACGCCGACGATGGCGGAGACGACGAAGTCGGCGTCGGGAAGCGTGGCGACGCGGACGGTTCCGGCGGTTCCGTGGACGACTTCGGTGGTGGTGAGGCCCGCGGCTTTGAGGCGTTTGCGGAGGTCGTCGGCGAGTGGCTCAGTGCCGATGGAGACGACCTGCGGGCGCCAGCGCTGGCATTGGGCGAAGGCGGTGTCGAGGTTCGAGCCCGCGGCCAGAGCGATGGGCTGGAAGCGGTCGGGGTGCGATTCACAAATATTTAGCGTGGACTGGCCGATGGAGCCGGTCGAGCCGAGAATGGCGATCTTCTTCACTTGGTTTATTTTACTGGGCTATTTTCTCAGAGTGTTGTCTCTGCTTAGAAGCTGCCGAGAGCGAAGAATTCGCGGACGACGAGGACGAACCAGAGGACGGGGGCGGCCAGCAGGAGGGCGTCGATGCGGTCGAGGATGCCGCCGTGGCCGGGCAGCATTGTGCCGGAGTCTTTGACGTCGGCGCCGCGTTTGAGGGCCGATTCAAGCAGGTCGCCGAACTGTGCGGCGACATTGATCAGGATGGCCAGCAGGAGGAACTGCCACCAGGGGGAGCTGGTGTGGAGGCGGGTGAAGCTGGAGCCGTGGATGCTGAGCCAGTCGCCGTAGAGGATGAGGCCGACGCCGAAGACGACGGAGGCGAGGAGGGAGGCGACGGCTCCTGCCCAGGTCTTGTTGGGCGAGAGCTTGGGCGCGAGCTTGCGGCGGCCGAAGCGCTTGCCGATGTAGAGCGCGGCGATGTCTCCGGACCAGACGCAGAGGAAGAGGAAGAAGACGAGGACGGTGCCGTCGCCTTCGGAGCGGTTCCAGATGAGCGGGATCAGCGTCAGCGGAAAGGCGATATAGAGGAGCAGAAGCAGGCCAGCAGCGGTTTCGGGGAGGACGCGGGCGAGAGGAGCGCGCAGGGTGTTGCAACTGAAGAGGACCAGCGTGGCGAAGACGACGGCGGTGATGGTGTCCTGCGGGCGCAGGAAGGTGGCGGCGAAGAAGAGCGTGATGGCGGCGAGGGTCCACCAGAGCGGGATGGGATTGCCGCCGGCGGCGGCGAGCTGGCGGAACTCGAGTGCCGCGAGGCCGGCGACGATGGCGGCGAAGACCGTCACCATCCAGAGCTTGCCGAGGAGGATGAGCGCGGCGACCAGAGCGATGAGGACGATGGCGGTGAGGATGCGCTTCATTCGGGTTCTGAAAGAGGATACCTCAGGTAGGGGGTCCCCCTCCCGTCTCTTGAGGCCGAATCTTTGGATTCAGTAGTTTGCGGACAAAATTCGCTGCAAAATATTGAAAGCAGAGAATTTATCCGTAAAATCTCTGCTTTCAGCGAGTTAGCTGCGATCTCGGTTTGTGCGTTCAAATCTCAGCTTGAGCTAGCAGCTCGTCGCTGTGTTTTTGAGCTATTTCTATTTTACCAAATTGAGTGTAAATACTGTGCAACGATTTTTCTCTTTGTTTACAGCAGGTTGCAGGATTCAGGGCTTGACAAGATTTGACTGTCGGCGATAAAGAGACTGGACAGCAACTGACGCCTTGGTGTTTACAGCGGGAGTGGAATTGCGTGTGCGGCGTGCCGTTGATTCGGCGAGCTCGACGCGATGGCGCTGTATTGTTGGCATGACCAGCGTACAGTCGTGCTGTCTGGCGTGGAAGGCTATTCCGATCAACCTTCGGACGGGTGTAGCCATCGGGAGTGTCGATGCGTCAGCCTATTGGACTCAGTCGCCTTTTCTTCTTCGTCGCTCTTGCGTCCTGCATTAGTTTCGGTCAGGCGGCAAGTCCTCTCGTGCCTTTGCGAATCACGGACGAGACGCCGGTCTCCTCTCTTCGCGTCAACGCACGCGGCATTCACACAGTTGGGGGGAATGGAGAGTTTTATGTCTCGACAGGCCCTGGAAGATATATCTCGGTTGATCTGGACGGAGAGACGCATCCGGCTCTCGACCTCGCTTCGGTTCCTGCGACAGAGGGGATGAGTTCGAAGGACCTTATTCTTGTCGACCTGGCGCCAGACACGCGCGGAGGCGTTCTTGGCACGGTCTTGTGGGATGAGACGCCGACGAAGACAAGATATGGCCTCGTGCGCTTCGACAGCGACGGGGCCTACGACGGGTTGACGTGGATCGATGCTGATGCAGGCTTCACTCCAACTCATGCGGTTGAGTTCAGCTCCAGCGGGAACTTTCTGATTTGCGGCTATGACGAGCACGGGAAGATCAAGGTGGCCTTGTTCGACTTTCGTGGATTCCTGTTGAAGCAGCAGGTGGTCGCGTATGGGGACAAGGAGGGCTCGACCTCAAAGGGAGCCGCTGGACAGTCGGCGCAGGCGGCGGATGAACATGCGATGCGCGAGGCGGGCATGATCCAGATGGCGAGCGCAGAGGATGACTCCGTCTATCTCTATAACTCGGCGTGGGGTCGAAAGGTGATTCGCGTGCAGTCGAGCGGGAAGGCAACGGAGATAAGCCTGGCGAATCCGCATTCGAACACTATGCCCATGGAGCTGGTCGTTTCACACGGCTATCTGTACCTGTGCGAGGCGACTCTCGATGAAGGACAGAAGGTTGGGCCATTGAAGAGTTTTTCGATCTCTGTGTACGACCGCTATAACGGGACACTGATGGCCTCTTACGAGGTCAAGGGCGCTTACGGGTTAGCCTTCGTCGCTGCGTCGCCGCGAGACTTCTACTTTTTGAGCTTGAGGGTGCCTCCGGGAGATGCGGTGAACTTTTCTCTGATTCGCGAGCAGCCATAGTCGCGCGCTAACGGGAGGCATAGTCGAGGTCTCCCGTTGGGTGCGTCCCATTCAGGCTCCGGGACAGGGGCTTAGGTTGTGCTCCTTGCAGAAGTTGGCGGCATTGTCCTTGGAGATGTGTCTGCCGATGAAGAAGAGAGCAAGCACGGCGGCGACGCTCACGGCGGCAAAACCGATGACGAAGGCGGCGTGGGAGTGGTAGTAGTGCGTGACCTGCTTCTGCGCGGCCTGGTCCTGTGGGGTGAGCTGATCGCCGGCGAGGAGCTTGAGCTGGCTGACGAGGTTGGTGGCGGCGGCCGAGAGCAAGGCGGGCTGGTTCTTGGTTTTGACGGCGGTGGGAATGGAGGTGTTGACGGTCCAGAGGGGTGAGAGCGTGGAGGGATCGGCGATGGTTAGCTGGAAGCTGGGCAGATAGTAGACGTCGGAGGCGGAGGCGTCGTTAGGGTCGTTGGCGTCGACGACGCTGGCGTGGACGGCGTCGCGGAGCTGGAGGACGAGGTCGGCCTGGGCGATGTTGTCGACGATCTGGTAGTGGCCCCAGTTTTTGAGGTTGTTGAGGACGAGGTTGTAGGCGTCGTCGGGCGAGGCGGGGAAGCGCGCGTCCTGGGTGGAGCGGGCAAGGTAGAGGGTGTGGGCGCTGAGCAGACGCTGGCGCGCGAGGGCTTCGGGCGAGAGCGGAGGAGTTGTGGGCGTGGTATCCGGGCTCTGGCGCTCCGGGTTCTGGCGCGTGATGGGTGCGGGCGGTTGCTGTTGCTGCGCCCTCTGCTGCTGGGCTGCCTGGAGCGCGGCGAGTTTGTGCGATTGAGTTGCGGCGTGCGCGAATTGATCGAAGAGGAGAACGAAGGAAAGAACCATTGCGGTGCAGCGAAGGGTGGAACGTATCGCGTGCTGCATGGATGTGGCCCCGGGTTTGGTGGCTAGTGTCTGTGCCTGCCAACCTGATGGAGGTAAACGCTGGATGGAGGGTGGAAGTCTCGCGGCGGAAGAGAAATATTTTTGCGGAGTGGGGAAGCGGGACTTTTTGTAACTGGCAGGTAGTGTCGATTTGGTCATCGTGTGCGGGAGTGCGAAGCCTACCTTGGCGCGATGAGGCTGCGCGTGAAGATGATCGCCGATTTACCGGCTTATCTGACGCGGGCGGTTGAGATGTGTTTTCGGTATCCGGCGTGTGAAATACTTCGCTGTTCGCGTGGATGAAGGAGGGACGATGCTGGAACGCCTTGGTCGCTGGGGAGTGGTGGGAGTGATGGTCGCTGTTGTGCCGGGAGTTGTGGCTGGGGCGCAGAAGACCTCGCGGGCGCAGCAGATGGCGGAGCTGCTGAAGAGCTATCACGGGCCGAAGTATGTGCGGACGGAGGCGATGATTCCGGTGCGCGATGGCATCGAGCTGCATACCGTCATCGTTCGGCCGGAGGGAAGCGATGTGAGTGGGGCGCCGCTGCCGTTTCTGATGACGCGCACGCCGTATGGTGTGGCGAAGACGACTCCGGAGTCGGTGGAGGTGAGCAAGCCGGAGCTGGCGACGAGCGGGTACATCTTTGTCTTTCAGGATATTCGCGGGCGGTATGGGTCGAGCGGCCGGTTTGTGATGAACCAGCCGATTGTGGCGCACACCACGAAGAACGATGTGGATGAGACGACGGACACGCGCGACACGATCGACTGGCTCGTGAAGAATGTGCCGAACAATGACGGCAAGGTGGGTGTGCTGGGGATCAGCTATCCGGGGTTTCTATCGATGATGGCGGGGATCGATGCGCATCCCGCGGTGAAGGCGATCAGTCCGCAGGCGCCGATGACGGATACATGGGTGGGCGACGACTTTTTTCATAATGGAGCGTTTCGCGAGACCTACGGCTTCGATTATGTGCAACAACTGGAGGCGCAGAAGACGGATGCGGTGCAGAGCTCGAAGGTGGACCAGTACAACTTCTTTCTGGACCATGTGAACTTCGCGGGCGCGGCTGCGGCGGCGGGGATGTCGAATCTGCCGACGGCGAAGGTGTTTCTATCGCAGCCGACTTATGGGAAGGTCTGGCAGGAGATGGCGCTTGAGACGCACCTGAAGGCGCCTGAGGTTCCGACGCTGGAGGTGGGCGGCTATTGGGATCAAGAGGATATGTGGGGGACGCAGGCGGAGTATGCGGCGCTGCGCTCGCATGAGAAGGGGAACGACCCCGAACACCGCGTGTACATGGTGCTGGGGCCGTGGAACCATGGCGGGTTTGCGTTCGGACCGGGGAGCCAGTTGATGAGCAAGTATGGAGGGATTACGTTTGGCGGGCAGAATACGGGAGCGTACTATCGCGCGAACTTCGAGGCTCCGTTCTTTGAGTTTTATCTGAAGGGCAGGCCGGGGTTCGATCTGAAGGACACGGCAAGTTTCAGGACGGGCGAGAATGCGTGGCATCGCTACGAGGTGTGGCCGCCGAAGCGAGGGTTCCACGAGGCGGCGGTTTATCTGGAGGCGGGGAAGCGGCTGGGAGTTGAGGCGCCTTCCGGCAAGGACGAGGTTGCGGCGAAGTATGTGGCCGATCCGGCGAATCCGATACCTTACCGGCACAGGCCGATTCAATCGACGTATGGGCAGGGATCGCAGTGGCGGACGTGGCTGGTGGAAGACCAGCGGTTCGTTTCGGGGAGGAAGGACCTGGCGAACTTTGAGACACCGGTGCTGGCGGCCGATGTGACCGTGACAGGCGATGTCGAGGCGGATTTGTTTGCGGCGACGACGGGAAGCGACGCGGACTGGGTGGTGAAGCTGATCGACGTGTATCCGAACGACAGCTATGAGGTGATGGTGGCGGAGGAGATTCTGCGCGGGCGGTATCGCACGAGCCGCACGAATCCGGAGCCGGTGAAGCCGGGCGAGGTGACCGAGTACAAGTGGAGTCTGCATGGAGCGGACCATACGTTTTTGAAGGGGCACAGGATGATGGTGGAGGTGCAGTCGAGCTGGTTTCCGCTGTATGACCGCAATCCGCAGACGTGGGTGCCGAACATCATGAGCGCGCCGGCGAGTGCATATAAGGCGGAGACAGTGACGATCTATGACTCGGCGAAGTATCCGTCGCATCTTGAACTTCCGCTGGCGGATGGGAGTGCGCTGCCTTAGGGGAGGCAGTTGGCGGGGAACTTTGGTTCGGTGGCCTGTTTGATTTGATGAAGGAAAAGAATCCTCGCGGAAACTTTTGCGGGGTCCAGTCGTATCTCAATGGAGAGAGAGCTTTTCCGGCAGGGCGGGTGTGTATCCGCTGCGGAGCCGGAACGCGATGGCGAGATGCCAGGCGCGATGTAATCGCTTTCCAAAGAGATTGATGATGAGTTTTTCAAACAGAGGGATGAAGGTGCTGGCGCAAGGGAGCCTGGCGATGGCGCTGGGCCTGATGGTAGCGCTGGGCCTGATGGTTGCGCCGCCGCTGGCTGCGCAGACGGCACAGACGTTGCCCCATGGGACTGGGACGGTAAAGTCGGTGAGCGGCGACGGCTTTGTGCTGACGACGACGGCGGGCGAGGATGTTTCGGTTACGGTGCCGAGCGGAGCGAAGGTGCTGATCGTGCCGCCGGGGAGCAAGACTCTAAGTGCGGCGACCCCGGGTACGGTCGCCGATGTGCAGGCCGGCGATCGTGCACTGGTGACGGGGACGCAGGGGGACACGGCGACCGCGTTGCACGCAGCGCGGGTGATCCTGATGAAGTCAACCGCTATCGCCGAGACGCACGAGGCGGAAGAGGCGGCGTGGACCAAAGGCGGCGGCGGAATTGTGAAGTCGGTGGACGCCACGAGCGGACAGATTGCGATCTCGAGCGGCTTGCGGACGGTGACGATCACGACGCAACCAGCGACGATCCTGCGGCGGTATGCGGGCGACTCGGTGCGGTTTGCGGATGCGCGACCGAGCACGATTGCGGAGATTCATCCGGGAGACCAGTTGCGGGTGCGTGGGACGCGGTCGGCGGATGGGAGCACGATTGCCGCCGACGAGATTGTGACGGGGACGTTTCGGCACTTCTCGGGTTTGTTGACGGCGGTGGACCAGGCGGCGGGTACGGTGACGCTGAAGGACCTGGCGACGCATAAGGTTGTCACGGTTGAGGTGACGCCGAACAGCGATGTGCGGCGGCTGCCACCGACGGCAGCGCGCATGATTGCGACACGGATGCACGGCGGGGCGGAAGGAAACGGCGGCGGCGCACGGAGCGGAGGGGGACAGCCTGGGGGCGCGGGCGCGCACGGCGGGGCTGCGGATGCTTCGGGAACGCAACGCGCGGGGATGGACCTTTCGCAGATGCTGTCGCGTCTGCCGGCGGAGTCGCTGGCGGGGCTGAAGACGGGCGATGCGGTAATGATTGTCGCGACTTCGCCTGCGGGGGAGTCGGAACATAACTCGGCTGTGACGCTGCTGGTGGGCGTGGAGCCGATTTTGACGGCGCCGAGCGGGGAGTCGATGACGCTTTCGCCGTGGAGTGTGGGCTCGGAGCCCGATGCGGGCGGAGGCGGAGGCGAGGGCGGATCCGGGCCTGGCAAGTGATGGAAGTATGTTCGAAAACAACGGCGCTGCGCAGAGAAGAGAGTCTTAGCCGCCGCGAGTTAGCTGCCGTTCAATCTGTAGTTGCCTGCTGTACCTGTTGAGGAGAGAAGATGTCGTTGCTAAAGACGCTATTTGCAGGACTGGTGTGCTCGCTGCTGGTGTATCCAGCCAGCGGTCAAGGGCCCGCACCTGCCGTTGCACCAACCACCACGCAGACCACCCCACAAACGGCCGCAGGGGCGGCTGGACAGACCAGCGTTGCCACCGGAGCCGCGACGATTCCCACGGGCGCGACGAGAGTGCACGGAATTGTTACCGACCCGGACGGAGATTTGATTCCGGGTGCAACGATCATGCTGACGCCGTCCAAGGGCGCGGGACATTCGGTGAAGTCGGGAAGTGACGGAACGTACTCGATCAGCCTTTCGCCGGGAACCTACTCGGTGGTGGTTTCGATGCCGGGGTTCGCGTCCTACGCGGTGAAGGGCCTGAACATCCCGCCGGTCGCGAGCACGACGCTGGACTTCAAGCTGAAGATCGGCCAGACGAACGAGGTGGTGAATGTCGAGGCGAATGCGATTCAGTTGAGCGTCGATCCGGATTCGAATGCGAGCGCGACGGTGTTGCAGGGCAAGGATCTTGAAGCGCTGTCGGATGATCCGGATGAGCTTTCGAGCGAGTTGAGCGCGCTGGCCGGGCCTTCGGCGGGACCGAACGGCGGACAGATTTATGTGGATGGCTTTACGGGCGGGCAGCTTCCGCCGAAGTCGTCGATCCGGGAGATCCGCATCAACCAGAACCCGTTCTCGGCGGAGTATGACAGGCTCGGCTATGGACGTGTCGAGGTCTTCACCAAGCCGGGCACGGACAAGCTGCATGGGAATTTTCAGATCAACGGCAATCCGTCGCAGTTCAACTCGAGCAATCCGCTGACGACGACCTATCAGCCGCCGTATCACACGATGTTCATGTTCGGGAACCTGACGGGACCGCTGAGCAAGGGGGCTTCCTATAACTTCGGCGCAACGTACCGGCAGATTCAGGACGACGAGTTTACCGACGCGACGATTCTCGCGCCGTCCCTGGGTTCGGCAACCCTTTGCAATCCCGGCGACGTGACGTGCGTTCAGAGCAGGTTTCAGCTCTCGACGTATTATCCACAGAGGCGAATCGACATCAACCCGCGGCTCGACCTTTCGCTGGGCGAGAAGAACGTTCTAACCACGCGCTATCAGTTTGTGAAGAACGATTCGACGAACGCCGGCATCGGAAACCTGGCGCTGCCGAGCGTCGCTCACAACTCGAGCTCGACGAGCAACGTTCTGCAGATGAGCGATACGCAGACCTTCAGTCCGACTCTGATCAATGAGACGCGATTTGAGTATGAGCGCGAGCACACCTCAACAGCGGCTGTGAGCGATGCGGCGAGCATCAGCGTGCAGGGAAACTTTAGCGGCGGCGGTTTCCCGACTCAGAATTTTAGCGATCACGCGGACCACTTCGAGGTGCAGAATTACACATCGATGCAGTTGAAGAAGAACTTCATCCGCATGGGAATGCGGCTGCGTGCGGACAGGGAGGCGCAAGGCAGCGTGAACAGCGCCGGCTCATTTACGTATTCGAGCCTGACCTCGACCCTACCCCCTTGCACGCCCTCGCCGGACAACCCGTGCCCTACCGATTACAGCTACCAGACGGGTATACCGAGGCAGTTTGCCTACACGATCGTCAACAATCACAAGATCGGCGACACGTTTGTGGACTTGGGGCTGTATGCCGAAACGGACTGGAAGGTGAAGCCGAACTTTACCGTGAGCTATGGACTGCGCTATGAGACGCAGAACCATCTGCGCGATCACCATGACTTCGCGCCGCGCCTGTCGCTCAACTATGGCCTGTTCAGCGGCAAGGGGGCACCGAAGACAGTTCTGCGGGCTGGATTTGGTCTGTTCTATGACCGCTTTTCGCAGGGCAACATCATGACACTGGAACAGGAGAACGGCACCAACGAGACGGTGTACACGGTGGACAATGTGCCCACCACGGGCTGCGCTCCTACGGTCGGCGCGCCGCTTTCGGCGGCAACCCTCGCTGCGTGCATCAAGGGCGTGGAGGCGAGCTCACAGACGACGTATACGGCGGCGAGCAATCTGCGCACGCCGTACATCGTGGAGTTCGCGATAGGCGGTGATCAGCAGGTGGGGCGGATCGGAACCCTCTCGGTGAACTATCTGCACTCGCAGGGAGTGCATGCGCTGGCGTCGCAGAACCTGAACTACAACATCGCGGAGCAGGCCCCGGCGATTACGACTGCGGGACCTCAGTATCAGTACTTCTCCGAAGGAACGTACACCCAGAACCAACTGATCGTGAACGGAAGGATGCAACTTGCGAGCCGAGTGTCGCTGTTCGGATACTATTCGCTGAACTCGGCCAATGGCGACACGTCGGGCGACTTCATCTCGACGCCTGGCAATATCAGGGCGGATTACGGGCGGACGGCGTTCGCTGTTCATAACCGGGTGTTTCTGTCCGGATCGGTGACGCTGCCGTACTATATTCAGCTGAGCCCGTTCATGGTTGGGCAGAGCGGCCGTCCGTTCAACATCACCACCGGAACCGACAATAACAACGACAGCATCTTCAACGACCGGCCCTATCTGGTGAATGGACAACTGCCGAATGGAGATACGGTCAAGTCGATTTCGGGATGCGGCACCTTTGCGCAGCCGGGATCGCAGACTGCGGGTGCGCCGGTTGTTCCGATCAATTACTGCACCGGCCCCGGACTGTTCACGCTCAACTTCCGGCTGACCAAGACTTGGGGCTTTGGAGAGACGAAGGCTGCGGCCAACGCCGGAGGCCCCGGTGGCGAACCGGGAGGCCCTGGTGGCGGTGAACATGGACACCATGGCGGCGGCGGTGGTGGGCGTGGTGGCGGTGGGTTCGGCGGCGGCGGTGGT
>DATCFM010000061.1:0-24288 GCA_036509515.1 Acidobacteriaceae bacterium | reverse complement strand
GCCGCCTTCGAGGCTTCGCTCACCAACGAGCCGCTGCTGATTCTCGCCGCCATCATCACCGTCTACATCGTGCTCGGGGTCTTGTACGAGAGCTACATCCATCCGGTAACGATTCTCTCCACGCTGCCGTCGGCCGGCGTGGGCGCGATTCTTGCGCTGCTGATCTGCCATGAGAACTTCTCCGTTATTGCTCTTATAGGCGTCATTCTTTTAATCGGCATCGTTAAGAAAAATGCGATCATGATGATCGACTTCGCGCTGCAGGCCGAGCGCGAACAGGGCATGACCGCCGAAGAGGCAATCTATCAAGCCTGCCTGCTGCGCTTCCGTCCCATCATGATGACGACGATGGCCGCGCTTCTGGGCGCGGTGCCCCTGGCCTTCGGCACAGGCACCGGATCGGAGCTGCGCCGTCCGCTGGGCGTCACTATCATCGGCGGCCTGCTCATCTCGCAGGTGCTCACGCTGTTCACAACGCCCGTCGTCTATCTCTTCTTCGACCGCATCGGCCGCAAATACCTGGGCACAGCAAGAGCGGACGAAGAGCTCTACGAGCACACCCACGGCGGCAAGCATCCGCCCAACCACGACGGCGGTCTGCCGCAGCCCGCGCACGGAGACTGATCGTGAGCGACGACTTTCTCGAACCCGGCGACAAGGCCCCAGGGGAAGGCGCGCGCCCCGGCGATGAAGCCAAGGCGTATGCCAGCGGCGGACCCAACGACTTCAGCGGCGAGCATTCACCGAAAGACTCGGCCAGCGCCGCCGACCGCGCGAAGATACATCGCCAGCTCAACGAACAGGACGCGCCGCTGGGCCAGGGCGACTCGCCGCAGGGACCCGGCAGCGTCGGCGCGGTGCACTTCTCCGCGCCCTTCATCAAGCGCCCCGTTGCCACCTTTCTGCTTTCGATCGCACTCATCATCGCGGGAGGAGTTGCCTATAAGCTGCTTCCCGTCTCGTCGCTGCCCGAGGTCGAGTACCCGGTAATCTCCGTGGGCGCTTCGCTGCCCGGCGCCGACCCCAACACCATGGCCTCGGCCGTCGCCACACCGCTGGAGCGAGAGTTCTCTCGCATCGCCGGGGTCAATGAGATGACCTCCACCTCCGGCACCGGCTCGACCAGCATCATCCTGCAGTTCGATCTGGACCGCGACATCAACGGAGCCGCGCGCGATGTGCAGGCGGCCATCAACGCCGCGCGCGCGCAGCTGCCCGCAAACCTTCCATCCAATCCCACCTATCGCAAAATCAATCCCGCCGACGCGCCGATCCTGATCCTCGCGCTCACCTCTGACACCGTGCCCAAGCCGCAGATGTACGATGCCTCGGACTCTATCCTC
Source organism: Acidobacteriaceae bacterium (assembly GCA_036509515.1). GTDB lineage: Bacteria > Acidobacteriota > Terriglobia > Terriglobales > Acidobacteriaceae > Granulicella. The sequence continues at coordinate 22,945 of DATCFM010000061.1, read as the reverse complement.
GCGCAGAAGATCGCGCAGGTGCAGGGCGTTGGCCAGACCTTCACCGGCGGATCGTCTAGTCCTGCGGTGCGCATCGAGGTCAATCCTTACCTGCTCACCTCCAAGGGCCTGAGCCTCGAGGACCTCCGCACCGCCATCGGCACCTTCAACGTCATGCAGCCCACCGGCTACATCAACGGTTCAGGTCGGGGTTCGACGCGTACCGCGATCTCCACGACCGATCAGCTTTACGGCGCCGCCGTGTACGCTCCGCTGATCATCGCCACGAGCAAAGGGCCGGTCTCGAACGCTGCTGCGGCTACCGGCCTTCCCGCGTCGGTCGCTTCCGCAGTCAGCAGTACCTCCAACGCAACCACTGCCGGCGGATCGAGCGCGGCCGGCGCGACCCCTTCCAGCACCTCCTCCAACGGCACAACAGCCAACTCCAACTCGTCCGGCGTCAGCTCTGGATCGGCGGCCGGTGCGAGTTCCGCCGGCTCCGCTTCCGCCAAGAATTTCGCGACATCTAGCGTCACCACGGTGGGCGCGGCCAATGCGTCCGGCACCGTCCGCATCAGCGATGTCGCGCAGGTGGTCGACTCCGTCGCCGACGTGCATACCGGCGGCACCTTCAACGGCAAGCCCGCCATCCTGATCGTCGTCTTCAAATCTCCCGGCGCCAATGTCATCCAGACCGTGGACAACGTCCTCGCCATTCTGCCGCAGCTGCAGGCCTCCATCTCGCCGGCCATCAAGCTGCAGGTGGTGCTGGACCGCACCGGCACCATCCGCGCCTCGGTTCAGGAGATCACGCGCACCCTCATCATCTCTATTCTGCTGGTGATCCTGGTCGTGTTTCTCTTTTTGCGTGAGGGTCGCACGACGCTCATCCCCTCGGTCTCGGTGCCGCTTTCGCTGCTTGGCACTTTTGGCGTGATGTACCTGCTCGGCTACACGCTGGACAACCTCTCGCTGATGGCGCTGGCCATCTCCACCGGCTTCGTCGTTGACGACGCGATCGTTGTTATCGAAAACATCTCGCGTCATCTCGAAGAGGGCCTGACTCCTTTTGACGCCGCGATGCTTGGCTCCAAGGAGATCGGTTTCACAGTGCTCTCCATGTCCACCTCGCTGATCGCCGTGTTCATTCCGATTCTGCTGATGGGCGGCATCGTCGGCAGGCTCTTTCGCGAGTTCGCCATCACTCTTTCGGTCGCGATTGCCGTTTCGCTCGTGGTCTCACTCACCACCACACCCATGCTGGCAGCCAAGTTCCTTAAGCCCTTCAGCCACGTAAAAAAAGGCTGGTTTTATCGTACTGGAGAGAAACATCTCGCCCACCTGACTGCCGAGTATGAACGCGGGCTGCGCTGGGTCATCCGGCACCAGGTCACCATTCTGATCGTGTTCCTGATCACGTTCGCGCTCAACATCTATCTCTACATCATTGTGCCGAAGGGTTTTTTCCCGCTCCAAGATACGGGCCGCATGAGCGGGTCGCTACAAACCCAGCAGGACGCCTCCTTCCTTAGAACGCGGGAGAGCATGACCAAGGTGGCCAGCATCGTCCAACAGGACCCCGGCGTGGAGAACGTGCTCGGCTTTTTAGGCGGCGGCGGTCCGGGCGGGGGCGCCTCCAATAGCGCGCGCATGTATGTCGTCCTGAAGCCCGATGCCGAGCGCCAGAAGACGGGCGACAGCGCGGACAAGATCATCGCCCGCCTGCGTCCCAAGACAGCCAACATGCCGGGTGTGAAGTTTTATCTGCAATCCTCGCAGGAGCTCCACATTGGCGGCCGATCCTCCGCCACCCAGTATCAGTACACGCTCACCGCGGACACCGAAGAGGAGCTCGATCAGTGGATGCCGCAATTGATGGCCGCCATGCAGAAGCTGCCCGAACTGCGCGATGTCGCCACTGATCAGCAGGACAAGGGACTCGAATCGGAGCTCCTCATCGACCGTGACACCGCGTCGCGCCTTGGCGTCAGCGCGCTGGCCATCGATGCCATCCTCTCCGATGCCTTCAGTCAGCGCCAGGTCTCGACCATGTACCGGACGCTCAACCAGTACCACGTCGTCATGGAGGTAGCGCAGCCCTATCAAAACAATCCTGCGCAACTCAGAGACATCTATGTGAAGTCGAAGACCGGTGCGCAGGTCCCACTCTCCGCCGTAACCCAGCTCGTCACGAGGCGCGTCCCTTTGGCGGTGAACCATCAGTCGCTCTCGCCGGCCGTTACGCTGTCGTTCAATCTCGCGATAGGCGTTTCGCTATCGCAGGCCACGGCAGCCATTGAGAATGCGCGTACCGAGATCGGAATGCCCTCAACGATCCATGGCGGTTTCCAGGGAACCGCCAAGGCCTTCCAGGCATCGCTTTCGACGGAACCCATCCTGATTCTTCTCGCGATCTTCACCGTCTACATCGTGCTCGGCATTCTTTATGAGAGCTACATCCACCCGATCACCATTCTCTCCACGCTTCCGTCGGCGGGCGTGGGCGCCTTGCTGGCGCTGCTGATCTTCAAGATCGACCTGTCCGTCATCGCCATGATCGGCATCATCCTGCTGATCGGCATTGTGAAGAAGAACGCCATCATGATGATCGACTTCGCCCTGGTGGCCGAGCGTGAGCACCACAAGACGCCCGAAGAGGCCATCTACGAGGCTTGTATGCTGCGCTTCCGTCCCATCATGATGACCACCATGGCTGCATTGCTCGGCGGCATCCCGCTGGCCCTCGGCAGCGGCACAGGCTCGGAGCTGCGCCGCCCGCTCGGGGTCACGATCGTCGGCGGCCTCATCGTCAGCCAGTGCCTCACGCTCTTCACCACGCCGGTCATCTATCTGTTCTTCGACCGCCTGCGCGGTGCGATCCCCCGCTGGCGGCGTAGCGCGCTGGAAGCTCTCGGCTTCCGCCGCCCGGGTCGCTCGCACAGCGGCGAGCCCACGCCCGCAGCCGGCGACTAGCGCATTTCTCCTGAAGGTGTAGCCATGGCGGAAATCGTTAGTGTCGTTTTCTCCCAAGGAAAACGACCTCCACAGATTCCTGTCGAATCCACAGCATCAGGAGAAATGCTCTAAGAATGCCCCCTAGTTCGGCGACGGTTGCTCCACGTGCGTGATCGCCAGCACGTCGACCTCAGCCTTCGTGGGCTCGACCTTCAGCCCGGCCTGCTCCTGGACCGCCGTAATGAACCCGGGCGCTGCGGCGGGGTCGGTCGCAGCGTCAGGATTAGTGGTCCACTGCAGGTTGAAGTCGAACTTGCCCTTCAGCCCCGTCTTGTCCACCACCGGACGATCCAGCACAGCCATCTGCAGGAACTGAGCAAACTCCGGCATCGAGTTGTCCGTAAAGCGCCAGAAGATATGGCCCTCGTTTATGCTTCCCGTCTGGTCCTGCATCGCGTCCGGCGCACTCTTTGTGGCCGCGATCTTCGGTCCGCCTTTTGTGACGGTTAGCACAAAACACGCCATCTCGCGCTTTTCTAGTTGAAACTGCAGATGAAAGCGATCCGTCAGCAGCTTCTTCACCATCTCCCGATACTGCGTCACATTGGGCGCACCCTCTATATCCGGGAAGCCTTGGATATCGAAATGCTCAGAGCTGAACCAGGGAGGGGCATCGGCGATCTGCTTCACATGCACGCCGTACGCAAAGGAGATGAGGTCGTTCATCGTCTCGTTCTCGATGAAGATGTTGCGCCCGGAGGTGTGAAACCCGCTGTTGTGGTCATCCGGCTTGCTCGGTTTGACCGTTGCGACTTCAAACGACGGATGTTCGCCCTGGGCCATTGGCTTGACGCTTTCAATGGTCTGTCCGCAAAAACTGGGCAGAGAGACCGCGAGAATCAAAACCGTGAAAATACCGCACATTCCCTGAGTAGCAGCCATGAAAATGTTGTACACGAAGAACCTTTCCGGCCCCTCGGCCGCGTTCCCGCCTCCTTGTATCGTGAAGCCGTAACCCACCATCGGTCGGCGCATCCGACTGCCGCGTTGCCCTTCCAAAACTCCCCCCGTCCCGTTACCGTCTAATGAAGAGCCATGTATCTGCGTCGCGTCATCTCCGCTGTGGTTCCCCTGCTCCTGTCTACGGCACTCTCCGCACAGATGCACCATGTGGACAAGCCCCAGCGTGTTACCCGCGCCATCGGCGTCTACGAGTGGACTGGAGACATGGCCAAGCCCGACGCCTCCCGCCTTATCCCCGTCTCGATCTTCATCAACGGCCACTTCGAAGACGCAGGCGTCTATCTCGCGCAGCCCATCCCGCTTGCAGTGGAGACCGGAAACGTCTACGCCATCCAGAAATCCGGCGATCCGGTAGGGACCCTCGACCTCGACTACGCCCGCGATGTCGTCGACCGGCGCGATGTCGCCGACGATAACCCCATCGGCGCGTGGTACGGCTACGGCCGCTTTCTTCCACTCTCTACCGAGCCCAAGCCCGCGCTCAATCCGTCCGCGCATCCGCCTGTCATCGTCGCCAGCACGGACGACGACAAGCCCCACTTCGTCAATCGCTCACCCGGGGCGGGCTCCAGCACAAGCAGCACGCCCACAACGCCGGCGCCCCCGGACGACCCCGACCGGCCTACGCTGCACCGGTCGGATACAAACACAGCGGGCACAAACACGACTGGCAAAAGTCCAACTAGTTCAACCACGCCGGGCAACGCTCCTCTATCGCCGGGAACCGCCTCCGTTCCCGATGACGATCCAGAACGCCCCACGCTCAAGCGCCACGACGACACGCAAGACGAGAAGCACCGCAAACATAAGGGCGATACAGGCGCCGTGATACCCATGGGCAGCTCGTTGAACGAAGACCCCAACCGCCCCATGCTGCATCGCGGCAAGGTCGCATCCGAGCAGGCTCCGCCGCAACTTACCGGCATCCCCAAAGATCTGCATCAAGCCATCGCCGTCTCCGACCCCGTCACCCACGAGGCGCACGTCTTCGCTCGTGAATGGGACTCGCCCATCGAGCGCGCGGACACGCTTGCCGCCATGCAGACCCTGGCGCAGCCCCTCGCGCAGCAGTACATGACCACCAACCATCTACAGGCCGCGCCGGCTTCCACAGCCCCGAAGCTTGTCACATCCTCTTCCAAAACGTCACGTACCAGGCACTCCACGCATCGCGCCGCCGCGCCGAAGGGTCCCGCGCCGCTCACGTTTCAGGAGGCGCAGATCGAAGGGTTCACGCTCAGCTACGGCGGCCTGCCTACCTTCGTCTACACCGCCGCCATTCCTACGGCATCGGGTCCACTGCTGCGCGTCACGCTCGTCGCCCAGCGTCTGCCCTCCGGCGAGCTCCAGACCTCGCTCCACTCCGTCACCGACGACGCGCATCTCGACCGCACGCCCTGGATGCGGCTTGTCGACGCGGTCGATCCCGACGACTCGCACCGCGCCAGCCTGCTCTTCGAGCTGCGCGCCCGCGCCAGCCGCCAGTTCGCGCTCTACTCGCTCGTCTCCGCCCAGGCGCAGCAGACATTCGTGACTGGCATCATCGAATAACCTCGCCGCCCGGCCGCCGCAGTCGAATCTGGCTACACTAGTGGCGATGAGTGACAACACACCCAATGTGCAGATTGCCCTTCTCTTTCCCGGCCAGGGCTCGCAGAGCGTAGGCATGGGCCGCGCCCTTTACGACAACTCACCCGCCGCGCGCGCAATCTTCGAAGAGGCCGACGGCGCGCTGGGCTTCGCGCTCTCCGAGCTTATCTTCGAAGGCCCGGAAGACAAGCTGAAGCTCACCGAGAACACCCAGCCGGCGATTCTCGTCGTCTCCATCGCCGCTCTGCGCGTACTCGAGCCGGAGTTGAAATCTCGCGGCCTCGCCGTCGCCTTCGCCGCCGGGCACTCGCTCGGCGAGTACAGCGCACACGTCGCCGCCGGCACCTTCAGCTTTGCCGACGCGGTGCGTACCGTCCGCGCACGCGGCCAGTTCATGCAGTCCGCTGTCGCACCCGGCGAAGGCGCCATGGCCGCCATCCTCGGCCTCTCTGCCGAGCGCATCAACGACATCTGCGCGCGTGTCTCCGACGAGCTTACCCAGCCGCCGCCGGACAAGCCCGCCGACCCCTCGGCGCAGGCCGCCGCTGCCGTCGACGCACTCCACGATCCCTCCAACCCGGCCAGCACGCCCTCAGGAGCGGCTTCGCGCGTCAGCGCCGTCGTCTCTCCGGCAAATCTCAACTCGCCCGAGCAGACTGTCATCTCCGGCTCGGTTGCAGCCGTTGAACGTGCCGCGGCTCTCTGCAAAGAGGCCGGCGCCAAGCGCACCGTCATGCTTCCGGTCAGCGCACCCTTCCACTGCAAGCTCATGCAGCCCGCGCAGGACCAGCTCGCCAACGCCCTCGAAAGCATTACCTTTCAGGACCCCGCATTCCCCGTCGCCTCCAATGCCGATGCCCGCCTGCTGCATCGCGGTCCCGAGGTGCGCGACGCACTCATCCGCCAGGTCACAGGCGCCGTTCGCTGGGTCGAGTGCATTCAACTCCTGCAGCAGGCCGGCGCGACGCACTACATCGAGGTCGGCCCCGGCAAAGTTCTCACCGGCCTCAATCGTCAGATCGACCGCGCGCTCACGACAACCAACGTCGAAGATCCCGCGAGCCTGGAGAAGGCCCTCGCCAGCCTCGCACCCGCAAGCTAGTCACGCCCTCACGCAAGACAAAGGCGCAGCCCGAAAGCTGCGCCTTTGCATTGATTGACCCCAGCGTTATTTCGTATCGCTCACCCAATCGCCGTTGATGTCGCGCACCTCTACCGTGCCCAGGCCAGCATCCTTCAGCTCTGGCTCAATCTTCGCGCGATCACCTGCCGCGACGATCACCAGAGCATTCGGATGCAGGTTGTCTTTCGCCACACGCGCGACATCCTCCGCAGTCACCGCGCGATACTTCGCCGGCAGCGCCGCATAGTAGTCCAGCGGGCGGTCGTAGAGGAAGATCGACTGCATCGCTCCCGCGGCCGCGGCCGTCGTCTCAAACTCGCCGGGCAACGATTGCACCAGCGCGTCCTTGCTCGACGTCAGCTCCGCCTCTGTCGGAGGATTCGTTGGGAAACGATCGATCTCCGCCATCAGCTCCTTGGCCGCCGGCGCGGTTACATCCGTGCGCACCAGGCCGCCTGCGAGGAACTCTCCGCCCCCGCGGTAGCTCTGGTAGCGCGAGTTCGCACCGTATGTATAGCCATGCACCTCGCGCAGGTTCATGTTGATGCGGCTGCCGAACGAGCCGCCCAACGTGTAGTTCATGACCTGCAGTGCAGGCAGCTCCGGCGAGTTGGCCGGAACGCCCAGCCCGACGGCAAAGAGCGCAGTCTGCGGCGCCCCCGGCTTATCAACGATCACCACATGTGTTGACTGCATCTCCGGTGCGGGCGGCAGGTTGACAGCGGCGCTGGCCGTTCCGCTCCAGCTGCCGAAGTAGTGTTCCGCCAGCGTACGAGCTTCGGCCGGCGTCACGTCCCCGGCCAGCAGCAGCGCCGAGTCGCCGGGCCCATAGTGGCTCGCATAGAAGCCAGTCACGTCATCGCGCGTCAGCGCCTCCACGCTCGCCGTCGTTCCGTTCGGCGACGCTCCATAAGGGGTATCGCCGAAGACCAGCTTCGGTCCAACGCGCAGCGCCATCGCCTGCACCGAGTCCGTCTCCTGCGCGATGCGTGTCAGCCGTTGTTTCGTTCGCCGGTCCAGGTCTTCGGTCCGGAACGCTGGATGCTCGACCACATCCGAAAGCAGATCGATGCCGCGGTCCGTATGGTCGGTCAGCACCGTCAACTCAACCGAGCTTCCGTCCATCGTCGCGTTCGGCGCAATGCGCGCACCGATCACCTCTTCGTCGTCGGCCAGCTTCTTCAGATCGCGGCTCGCCGTTCCATCGCCCATCGTCTCCGCGGTGAGTGTGGCCAGACCGCCCTTATCATGCGGGTTCGTCTCGCTTCCGGCGCGCGACACAAGCGAGGCCGAGAGCACAGGCAGCGCATGATCTTCGATCAGGTAAACCTTCAGCCCGTTATTCAGCGAGAAGGTCACGGGCACCGGCAGGTGGACCGAAGGTGGCGGCCCGGCCGCGGGCTTGGTCTTGCGCCACTCCTGTGACTTCTCAAACGCCGGCGTGTACGGGTCAACCAGCTTCACATTTGCATCCGTGTCCGCCGGGCTGCGTGGCACATCGTCGACCACCTTCTTGCCCGGCATGCAGATGACGACCACGGAAGCATCCTTCGCCAGATATTTATTCGCGGCCTCCTTCGCGCTGGCGATGGTGACCGCCTCCGTCATCGCAATATCCTTCGGAAGGAAGCCGGGGTCGCCGGTGTACTGGTTGTACTCATCCAGCGCGTCAGCCACGCCACCAAAGCCGCCCAGCCGCTGCAGGCCCGTGATCTTGCCATTAAGATCGCCCGCCTTCGAGGCCTCTACCTCTTCCGCCGTCGGCCCGTCCTTCTGCAGCTTCGCCAGCTCGTTCCAGAACACCGCTTCAACGTCTTCAACCTTCACGCCCGGCCGCACCGTGATCACGCACTCCGCCATTCCGGTCAGCTTCAACGACTGGTTGTAGCACCCCACGCTCTGGGCCATCTGTGTCTTGTAAACCAGCGCCTCATCCAGTCGGCTGGCCTTGCCTTCGCCCAGCGCGTACATGGCCACGTCCGTGTCGTAGGCGTGCGGCGTATAGGCCGGCGGCGTCAGCCATCCAATGCGGATCTGCGACAGCCGCACTGTATCCGTCACGGTCGCGCGCCGTTGCGAGGTAATCGGCGGCGTCTGAATATTTACCGGCGCCACCTTCGGTCCGCGCGGAATCGGCCCGAAGTACTTGATCAACATCGCATGCAGCGCCTTCGGATCGAAGTCGCCCGCAATCGCGATCGACGCGTTGTTGGGCGTATAGAACTGCTGGTGAAAGTCGCGGATATCGGCAATGCGCGCGGCCTCGACATCCGCATGGCTGCCAATCACGCTGCCATAGTACGGATGGCCCTTGGGGAAGAGCAGATGAATCACCTGTTCGCCGGCCAGATCGTACGGCCGTCCCTCGCCCTGTCGCCGTTCATTGCGCACCACATCGCGCTGGTTCGCCAGCAGCGTGCGATTCAAGCCCTCCATCAGGAAGCCCATGCGGTCGCTCTCCAGCCACATCGCCAGCTCCAGCTCATTGCTCGGCATGGTCTCGAAGTAGTTGGTGCGGTCGAAGGAGGTCGTTCCGTTGACGTCGGTCGCGCCCGCCTCCTGCACGTCCTTGATATGCGCCTTCTCGCCAACGTGTTCCGAGCCCTCAAACATCATGTGCTCGAAGAGGTGTGCGAAGCCGGTGCGCCCCGGCCGCTCATTCAGAGGGCCAACGTGATACCACAGGTCCACTGCCACCAGCGGCAGCCGATGGTCCTCATGCGTAATCACAGTCAGGCCATTAGGTAGCGTGTACTTCTCATATTTGATTACCGGCAGCTTCAGCTTGCCGTTTTGCGCTATCGCCGGCATCGCGGCGGTCAGGGTCACAGCCAGCGCTAGGACCGCAAAAAGGCCTCTCTTCAGAGCATCTTTCATAAACAGTTTGTCTCCTTGGATACGATAGGGCCGGCACGACGAACGCATGCCCCCGTAAAATAAGGGCAGCGACGAATTCTAACTCGAAAATGAGCTTCTCTGAACAGTTCGACGTATTGGTCGTCGGCGCGGGCCATGCCGGCTGCGAGGCCGCCGCTGCGGCTGCGCGCATGGGACTGCGCACGGCACTCTTCACCCTGAACCTCGACCTCATCGCCCAGATGTCCTGCAATCCCGCCATCGGAGGCGTCGCCAAGGGCCATCTCGTTCGCGAGGTCGACGCCCTGGGCGGCATCATGGGCGAGGTCGCCGACGCCTGCGGCATCCAGTTCCGCCTGCTCAATACCTCCCGCGGCCCCGCCGTCTGGAGCCCCCGCGCCCAGTGCGACAAGGCCCTCTATCGCGTCCGCATGCGCGAGAAGTTGGAGTCGATCCCCAACCTCTTCATCAAGCAGGCCGAGGTTGTCGACCTCATCGTCGATGAGGGATTAGGGATTAGGGAACAGGGATTAGAAAATCCCCAGCCACTGGCAGTCACCGCCGAACAAGCCACCACTGTCCCCCTAATTCCTAATCCCTGTTCCCTAATCCCTGCTTTACCCCGCGTCAGCGGGGTAAAGCTTCGCGACGGTCGCACCATCCACGCCCACGCCGTCGTCGTCACCACCGGCACCTTCCTCAACGGCCTTATCCACTGCGGTGAGCAGCAATACACTGCGGGCCGCTCCGGCGAAGCTGCCAGCGTCCTGCTCGGCGAGAATCTCAAGAAGCTCGGCCTGCGCGAGTGCCGTCTCAAGACCGGAACCCCTCCGCGCCTGGATGGACGGACGATACAGTGGGAGCGGTTTGAGGCCCAGCCCGGCGACGTCGACCCCACGCCCTTCAGCTTTCGCAGTGCACCGGCCGACGGCTCTCCGCACTGGACGCCGCCCCTCCCACAGGTCTCCTGCTACATCGCCACCACCACCCCCGAAACCCTCCAGCTCATTCGCGACAACGTGCACCGCTCGCCGATGTTCACTGGCCAGATCGAGGGCATCGGCCCGCGCTACTGCCCGTCGATCGAAGACAAGATCGTCCGCTTCCCCGACAAAACCTCGCATCAGTTCTTCCTTGAGCCCGAGGGCCTGAACACCCATGAGGTCTATATCAACGGGATGAGCACGTCGCTCCCCATGGAAGTGCAGGCGGCGATGGTCCACTCCATTCCCGGCCTAGAAAACGCCGAAATGCTGCGCCCCGGCTACGCCATCGAGTATGACGCGATCGATCCAACGGAGCTCGACCGCACCCTGCGCGTCAAGAAGTTCACCGGCCTCTACCTCGCCGGCCAGATCAACGGAACCTCAGGTTACGAAGAAGCCGCCTGCCAGGGTCTCATGGCTGGCATCAACGCCGCGCTCTTCGCCAAGCAGATGAAGCAGGGGTCAGGGCTCAGGCCTCAGGGCTCAGAAAACCTCTCGGCAGGATTAGAAGTTGCAGGCTCGCTGGACCCTGGACCCTGGGCCCTGAACCCTGAGAGCTTCACCCTCGACCGCACCGAAGCCTACACCGGCATCCTCATCGACGACCTCATCAGCAAGGGTACCGACGAGCCGTACCGCATGTTCACCTCGCGTGCGGAGTTCCGCCTGCACCTGCGAATCGACAACGCGGACACGCGCCTCACTCCGCACGGGCGCAGGCTCGGCCTCATCGACGACGCAGCCTGGGCAGCCTTCCAGGCGAAACAGGCCCGCCAGGCTGCTCTTACAGAACTCCTTGAAGTAACTAGACTTACAGAAGGCGACGCCACGCGATTGAGCGCCCTGGAGCCTGCGCCGTCCAAGGGGGATTACCTTGCGCAGCTTCTCAAGCGGCCCACCATAACACTGGACCATGTGTTATCCACGTTGTTACCACGTTTTCACCACAACGAAACCATGGTTCCTTGGGTGGTTGCGCTGGAGGCGGCAGACTATGAAAACAAAGGGGTTCTGCCAGCGTGGGTCCGCAACGAAATGAAGACGGTGGAGATAAGTATCAAGTTTTCCGGGTACTTAGCGCAGCAGCGGAGGAGCATGGACCGGCTGCGGCGGGATGAGGCTCGACAGATACCGCATACCTTTGATTACACAAGGGTTAGCGGGCTTTCGCGGGAGATGGTGGAGAGGCTGGGACGGGTGCGGCCCACGACGCTTGGACAGGCCAGCCGCCTGCCGGGCGTAACCCCTGCCGCTCTCTCACTTATCCAGTGTTTTCTGGAGATTCAGGGCCGCGCCAAGAGCGCTTGAACCACGAATTTCGCCATGGTTTCGTTGTGGTGAACGCGTGGTTTTTTGTGGTTTCGTGCATGGTCGGGTGCGTGGCTCTGAAGACCTAAAGTGACACTTGAACCCGGGGTTAACCAGCTTGGTTCGTCCTTGGTTCGGACGGGAATTCGTCGGGGTTGCTCGGGAAGCTCGGGCGGTTTTCACTTCACCAAAGTTACTTACGTGCGTACCGTTTTCCTGCCACTTTTTGTGTAGCAGTCCCACCAAAGTGGCATAAGCTCATTTACGTGAGCTACCCCCTGAAAAAAGCCGCGCTCCCGCTTCTATCGGTCCTGTTGGTACTGCCGGTGGGCGTGCGCAGCGCCTTCGGGGCTCCGCCGGATTCGCCGCAGCCGCCTGCATCGACGGCGCGCGTTCCGTATGTGTTCAGCAACTTTGCGTGGTGGACGGACGATCAGCTTCGCGCCGAGCTCAAAGAACGCATTCCGAGCCTGCAGGCCGACCTGACTTGCGGCTCTGCCCAAGAGGCGAAGGTTCGCGACGCGTTGACGGCGATGCTGCTGGCCAAGGGAGTTCACGCCACCGTCATCAGCACGGACCCGTCCGACGTTTCGACCAAGGTTTCGGATTTTGTGGCGACGCTGCCGTTCTTCATTCCGGGACGATCGGACCAGCGGCCGCACATCGTGTTCAGCATTTCAGCGCCGGAGATCGTGATCGGCGCGATTCAAGTGGCCGCGGTTCCAGATTCGCAGAGCGATGTGCTGGGGCGGATCGCGCACCAGATGGAAGGCAAGCCGTTCGATTCCAACACGCTCGACTTTCAGGCGCATCAGCTTGCCGAGCCGATGGAGCACAGCGGATATCTGTCGGCCTCGATCAGCCTTGCGGCCGGTCAGCCGGAGCTTCACGGAAGCCAGTACATGGTTCCGCTGGAGGCCAATGTCGATGCGGGGCCGCAGTATCACGTGGGCATGGTGAGCGCCGATGGCGGACCGCTGCTGCGTGGACGCGACCTGTCGCCTTATTTCGATCTGCTGCCCGGAGAGGTTGCGACGCCGTATGCGTTTCAGCGGCTGGAGAACTCGATCATGACGATCTATTTCCAGTCGGGCTTTACGTCGGTGCACTTTATGGATACGCCGATCCTGGACCGCGATCATGCGATTGCAACCTATCGGCTGCAGGTGCTGACGGGGCCGCAGTACAGGCTGCGCACGCTGACGGTGCATAATCTCTCTCCTTCACAGGAGGCCGAGGTGCGGACGATGCTGGCGCTCGTACCGGGAGATGTGTATGACCAGCTGGCGATCGACGAGCTTCACCAGAAGGTGCAGGACAGCGCGACTCTGCATGGGCTCGACTACTCGTTTGAGCCGCAGACGGATCGGCAGCATAATGTGATCGATCTGACGCTGGACTTCTTCAAGGACTCGGCGCAGGCGAAGTTGCAGATTAGTGGGGCAGGGAGTTAGTTTTCTGCGATTGGGTAAAAGCAAAAAGGGTTTCATCGCTCGATGCGATGAAACCTTTTTTGCTGCTACTGCGTTGGTTAACCCAACTCTAAAGACTATTTTGAATGATCGGTATCAATGCGCTGGTTGTACCACCAAAGGGCTGAAGCCACGAGAACGGTTGGGCCGCATTAAGATCTGTAATCCAGAAATCACTAGGGTCGGCATCTCCAATATGCTGTCCGCTGAGCCCTTCTCGTTCCTGAAGTATGCCATCGACCAGCATCTCTTCCTTGGGGATTAGCCATCCATACGAGTTTTCGGGATACAGACCGATACAGACCAGATAATCAAAATTATCATTTTTGATCTGTTCGAACATAAGGGTACCCGTTTCTCCCATGAGAGAAAGCTTTACGCGCAGAGCTTTCCCGTTCGCGGTCAGAGCCATACCACTTTTCGTTACCTGAAACCCGGCTGCTTCGATTAGAGAGGTCGCAAACTCGCGCCCCACCTTACCCTTTGTGGGAGCCGATTTGTTTCTAATCCAGTTAAAAGGGCTGTCCTCCCAGAGACCGTCGTCTTCTGGATATTGAAGGCTAAGGGCGGCAGAACGCTGCGACAGCAATTGGTAGCTCTTCTATGCCTCTTGCAGTTTTAAAAATCCGTTCGGATGATTATCCTCTTCGAATGTCGCTTTAGGCGAGATATATTTCTTCAGCCGCTTTTCCATTACACGAACCGCTTCCGGGTTACTGTCTACGAGTAGGAACTTGCGACCGTTCTTGGCCGCCGCCTCTCCCAGAGTGCCGCTCCCTGCGAAGCAATCTAGGCAGAGATCGCTCTCGTTTGAATGCACCTTGACGATCCGTTCTACGATGCCCAATGGCTTCTGCGTCGCATACCCTGTTTTTTCCGCTCCGTTAGTGGGAACGATTGTGTGCCACCACACATCCGTAGGCGTCTTCCCTCTCGCCGCTTTTTCTGGGCCTACGAGATCGGGTGCCATGTAAGGAATGCGGTCAACAACGTCCAAATTGAACGTGAACTTTGTGGGGTGCTTCGTATACCACAGGATATTGTCATGCTTTCCTGACCACTTTTGCTTTGACCGTGCCCCGTAGTCGTATGCCCAGATGATCTCGTTCTGAAAATTATCTCGCCCGAACAATTGATCGAGAACAATCTTGCAGTAGTGAACCTCTCTTGCGTCGATGTGGAAGAACATCGAACCGGTCGGGGAGAGTACCCGATACGCCTCCTCCAATCGAGGCTCCAAAAAATCTAGATAGTCGCTGAAGAAGTCGATGTATCCAGTTGAGCCAACTTTGATTGTCTTGTAACGCCTCCCCCCAAAACCAGTTCTATCTCCCTCTTCATCTCGTACTGTGCTGATGCGGTGACGGACTTGCGTTTTACCGGTGTTGAATGGCGGATCGATATAGATTAGATCGATGGATGCGGCCGGAAGGTCTTTGAGAATGGGAAGATTGTCGCCACAAACGATTCTGTTCATTTGATCGAACCTCCGATGGTGTCGAACAAAAATTAACAGAACCCGTAAGAGCTGACAAGGCGCTAGGTTGAGTCTTGAAATATCGGAAGTCACCGCAGAGAGAGAGCAAAGCTTACGAAGCCCCTTTTCGTTGGGAGTTTTGCGGCATCCTTCGGCTTTGCTCAGGACAGGCTCTGAAGCCGTGCCCTGACGATTCCCAGCTTTCCATCGGCTTCTTCGCCGTGATGAAGGAAAGCAGGTCCTTCGCTTTCACCCCAGCGAGCAAGCTCGCCGGTGACCCCGATGCGCTCAGGATGACAACTGGAAAAGCAAGGGCAGAAGCAACAGCAAAAGCAAAAACAACAGCTGGTCTCGACGAGTCTCGAGTTTCGCGTTGTGAGTTTCGAGTTAAAACAGGTTCTTCCCCTTCGACTTCGCTCAGGATGACGATGCGAGAGGCGAGGGCAAAGCAAGCGCAGACGCAGATCCTCCGCCTGCGGCGAAGGATGACAACCAAAAAGGCAAGGGGGCTAAAGCAGAGCGCTATGGGGTGACAACCGGAACCTGTCCAGGCAGAACTGCAGGTCTCTCCACTACGCGAACGATGAAACCGTTCGCTCCGGTCGAGATGACAGGTTTTATGGGGATGCAGGAACGTCGCAAGTGCATACTTACTTGACTCGCGAAGTCCCTAATTCGCTAACTTCCTACATTCCCCTAACTTCCTAATTCCCTAACTTCCTAATTCCCCAATTTCTAATTCCCTAACTTCCTAACTCGCGGGCTCGTCGCCCGCCTTAGTAGTTGAAGTTGATCTCTTCTTCCTCTTCGACTCCGTAGCGGCGGAGGAGATTGGGAAGGTTCTGCGAGAAGGCTGCGCGGGGCATGACGACGTCGCAACCGGCTTCGACGGCCTTGGCCTTCAGGTCGCCCTGCAGATGCGAGAGGAAGCCGATGACCGAGACGGAACGCTTCAGCTTGGTTTTGATCTTGGGGATCGTGGTCAGAGGCTTGGCGTTGGCGTTGTTGAGGTCGAAGACGATCAGCGAGGGCTTGTTCTCGTCTTCGCCGTTGGTCAGCTCGGCGAGCGCGTCCTTCTCGTTCTTGACGAAGGCGACCTTCACGCCCAGCTTGCGCGCGGTCTCGTTGATCTTGGCGGTGAGGAAGAGATCCTCGATGAAGAGATAGATGTGGGTCTGCGCGTCCTCGGCAACCGGGATGGGACGGGGACCGGAGAAGTCCAGCGGCTGACTGTCGCCCTGATGGCGGTGGCCGCCGCGGCGGGCGTGGCCGTGGAGCTGGATGGTGGAGGGCGGCGCCTCGGCGAAGTCGCTGTTGCCGACGCGATAGCTGTGGTCCATGGGGCCGACGAAGCCGCGGTCGCGCTGCTGGCCGCCCTTGTTCTTGCGCTTGAAGCCGCCGGCGAGGTTGCCGAAGTTGTCGGGAAGATTGTTCTGGCGATAGCCATTGCCGCCGCCGTTGCTGCCGAAGGTGGCGCCACCGCTGATGTCGGCGCGGAAGTCGTTGCCAGGGTTTTCGTTGCGGGGACGGCGCTCGCGGTCGCGGAACTTCTTCTTCCAGCGCTTGCCGGGGGCCTGGCCGGGCTGCTGCTGCTGCTGTCCGCCCTGGAACTGGCCGCCCTGTCCACCTTGGGATTGGCCGCCCTGGGATTGGGCCTGGGAACGGCGCTGGGCCGGAGCGGAGGCGGAGGCGGCCAGCGCGAGGCTCTCGCCTTCCATGACGATGGGGGCGGAGGGGGCGTCGGGGCCGTCGGATGTGGCGGAGGACGCGCCTTCGGAGGATGCGCCGGCTGGGGATGTCAGCTTGTTCTTCCGCTTGCGGCGGCGGCGGCGGCTGCTCTTGCTCTGGCCCATGCCGGGAGCCATGGCGCCGGCGCCGTCACTGCCAGCGCCCTCACTGCTATTGCCTGGATTACTTTCGAATTCGTCGTTGCCGCCGAAGTCGCCGCCGTCAAACTGCTCTCCCGCGTACTGGCCGGGAGCGTCTGCTACATTGTTTTGTTCTGACATGGTTCCTGTTGGTTTCCCCTTACTCATGTGTACCCAGGGCCCGGAAGATGCGGACCTCGAACCACGCGCCTCTGACGAGCAGAGCACGGGCCGTAATCCGAACGGGAGAGTCTGTGAACAGTCTCAAGTCCTGGCTCTTGGAACGTTTGGTTACTGCAAGCGGCGAAGTTGTGATCTGGTTCCGATCTGCGGCGCCTCGCGCTCGCGTTCTGAACCCGCCGAATCCTCGACCTTCCAGTCAATGGTCTTTACTGCACTCTCTATACCGCAGCCGAATATCAGGCTTCGGTCAGGACGGCTCTCTGCCGGTTCCCAATCCGGCTCGACTGCCCTGCGTCTCGATTTTCAGAGAGAGATCCTATTTGTACTCGGGCGTCTCGCGAGTCGTGCAGCCTTCACAATCGGCTCACTCAAAATCGCCGACGGCTCATGGACTCTGCGCCCGGAACTTCTTAAGTTTACCTCTGCTTGAGTTTCCGTGCAAGCCGTTTTGCAGGGCTTGCGTTCCACCTGATCCTCTTTGCGGGCTGCAGACCGTTGCAGCGGGCTGTGCGAGTCTGAGGCGCGGGGGCGAGGACGCCAAAAAAGCCATTGGGCCACCTCCCCTCCCCGGAAGATGGCCCTCAGACCCCTACAGGCCAGTCACTGGCCTCCGAAAACGCTCCCCTCGGAGCTGTCCTGCGGGCCGTGCCTCTGTGTTGAGGCATCTTGATTCGCCGCCGGACATTCGCCGCTCTGGCCCGAAAACGGGATAACGGAACGAACACTTGGTAGATAAGCAATTGTCGTTCCAAAGCGGATGCCGCCTAAGTGCTATGAAAATCAGGGGCGGGATGCTGCGGTCTACCCAAAACCGGAGACTGGGTGGGGGCTGGTTCCGTTTTTCGGAAGAAGGAGGCGATTGAGAGGCGGAGACGCGGCGATTGACCAGCGGTGGCCGGGCTCCTATATAATCTGCATGCAGTCTGGCCCCGGACCGCGCCCGCGACCCTCCCCTACTTTAGTGGTAGAAGCATGAGCAAGCTGGCGGTTCCCGCAACTCTGATGAGGAAGCGGGTGGGGATGGCCTGCCACAAGGCGCTACCTGGCGCGA
Organism: Acidobacteriaceae bacterium; assembly: GCA_036509515.1. Taxonomy (GTDB): domain Bacteria; phylum Acidobacteriota; class Terriglobia; order Terriglobales; family Acidobacteriaceae; genus Granulicella. The sequence continues at coordinate 5,074 of DATCFM010000061.1, read as the reverse complement.
ACTGAAAGATTCATTATTCTCCGCAACCCTGGTTTCAATCCTCGAAGGAGCTTCAATCACAGCATGAACCGCAAGCTTGTTATAGCCGCAGCGCTGGCCGCCGGCCTCGCCATTCCTAGTCTTGTCGCACAGGCTCCCGCCGCGCAGAAGCCTGCTGCCGCTCCGGCAGTGCAGCCCGAGGCCATCCCCGCCAAGATCGCCGTCATCGCGTTTGAACAGGCCGTCGTCGCTACCAATGAAGGACAGCGGTCCGTCGCCGAGGTGCAGAAGAAGTACGAACCGCAGAAGACGAAGATTGACGGCGAGGCTGCCGAGGTCGACTCGCTGAAGAAGCAGGTGCAGGCGCTTCCCTCCACAACGTCGGATGAGGAGCGCGCGAATCGGCTCAAGGTGATCGACACCAAGGAGAAGGAGCTGAACCGCGACGCGGAAGATGCGCAGAACTCCTACCAGACCGACCTGCAGGAGGCGTATGGCAAGGTGGCGCAGAAGGTTGGCAAAGCGGCTGTGAGCTACGCGCAGGCGAACGGCTTCACGTTGATGCTCAACGTCGGCGGCAACCAGCAGACGCCGAATCCGGTGCTGTGGTTTACGCAGCAGACGGACATCACGCAGGCTGTGATCAATGCGTACAACGCGAGCTCGGGCGTAGCGGCACCGCCGCCGGCTGCTCCGACACCGCACCGCGCTGCACCGGCTGCGACGCATCCCAGCACGACGCCCAAGCACTAATCGGAACGTAACTTTGATCGATGACGGAGACCTTCGGGTCTCCGTTGTTGTTTAGCGAAGAGCGGTTAACGTGGATCGACCTATAGGTCAACGTGCTGGGGGGCACAATGGGTTGAAAACCGGGAGCAAGTGTGGGCGCTACTGGCAGACAGCAGATCCTTCGACTGCGCCTCTCGCGATGAAGCTGCGAGAGGCTCCGCTCAGGATGACAATTTCCAGCTTGTTCAATCAATTACAAGCTACCGGTATGTCGATACCATCTAGCGCGTACGGGCGGCGCGCGCAGCTTCGAGCACACGTGCGATGCAATTGACAACAGGATCGACATCGGCGAGCGATGTTTGCCAGTTGGAGACGCTGATGCGCATGGCGCGCATGCCGTGCCAGTTGGTTCCGGTGAAGTAGGCCTCACCGGTGGCGCGAATGGCGACCATGATGTTGTCGGTGAATTTGTCGTGGTCGACCTGGGTTGCATTCGGCGCAGGATCGAGGAAGCGAACCATGCCCTGGTTGATGAGTGGATCGCAGAGGGCGAGGGCCCCGGGCAGTTGGGCGATGCGCTCGACGAGGGCTTTTGTGATCGCGCAGCAGCGATCGATGAGTTCTGCTATACCGTCGCGGCCGAGCTGGCGCAGAGCGGCGTAGGTGGCGAAGCCGCGCGCGCGGCGCGAGAACTCCGGCGTCCAATCGACTTGATCGCGCGCGCCTGCGCCTTGCTCGAGATAGGCCGAGTGCACGCCGAAGGCTGCGTAGTGGGCGGCGGGATCGCGCACGAAGGCGTAGCCGCAGTCGTAGGGGACGTTCAGCCATTTGTGGCCGTCGGTGCTCCAGGAGTCTGCGGCAGCGGCACCGTCGAGGAGATGTTGATGCTTCGGCGAAGCGGCGCACCAAAGGCCCATGGCGCCGTCGATGTGGACCCAGGCGTTGTGCTGGTGGGCCAGAGGAATCAAGGTGCGGAAGTCATCGAAGGCTCCGCGATTGAGATCGCCCGCCTGCAAGACGACGATGGTTGGCCGCGCGGAATTTTCTTTGAGTGCGGCTTGCAAGGCGTCGGCGCGGAGACGGCCGTCGTCGTCGCAGGGAAGAGTCTGGATGCACGCCGTTCCGAGACCGAGAAGACGCGCGGCTCGCGGGACGGTTACATGCTGCTCGGTGCTGGTGAGAATGCTGAGGGCGGGCGCGGCAGTGAGGCCGTCGCGCTCGACATCCCAGCCAGCGCGCGCGAGGACAGCATGGCGCGCGGCGGCGAGACAGGTGACGTGTGCCATCTGGCAGCCGGTGACGAGGGCGAAGCTGGCCTCGGCGGGAAGGCTGAACAGCGACTTCAGCCACGCGCCTGCGACCTCTTCGATAACGGCGGCCGCTGGGCCGATGACGTAGAGGCCGGCGTTCTGATCCCACGCGGAGGTGAGCCAATCTGCTGCGAGAGCCGCGGGAAGGGAGCCGCCGATGACGAAGCCGAAGAAGTGTGGGCCGGCCGAGCCGACGATGGCGCCTTCGGCGGCGCGGATGAGGTCTTCGACGACCTGCAGCGCGTCAGTGCCTTGCTGAGCGAGAGGGGCGTCGAGGCGGCGGCGCAGATCGTCGAGTGTGACGGTGGCGTCGACGCTGCGCTCGCGAAGGCCGTCGACGTGATCGAGCGCATGATGCAGAGCCGCCGTCAGCGGTTCAAGGAATACAGAATTTCGCTTCATCGCAGGCGATGGTACACCGAAGCGAGGTGCGCTGCATCCCGCAAATCAGAGATGCGCCGTCCCGACCCTTGGACGTGGGCAGAAAAATGAATCGCGATTGGTCTTAAGGATTAATTTTGAGCGAGGCGGGCAGTTGGCGCAGCCAACCTTACCAGCTGAAGCCGCCGGAGGGCGGCGGCCAGCTGCCAGCCATCTGACGCATCAGAACGATGCGGCCAAAGTGATACGCATTGTGTGCGGTGAGGTTTTCAAGCTGCTCTCGCACCGTCATCGTCCGCTCCGGATGACCGGGCGGCGAAGGGCAACGAATCACGCGCTCGAAAGCTGCCGCATCGCGCCCGTTCTCTGCCGCTTCAGCGCTGGTGCGGGCGAATCGAACGCGCAGCTCGCTCCAATTTTCACGCTCGATATCGGCCTGCGAAAAAAATCCCGCCGCAGCGGAGGCGGGATTCGGAGTCGGAATTCCACGCACCCAGTCGAGCGAGAGTTGCTGCCAGAACGTGATGTGCCAAAGCTCGGCATAGATGGAGCGCGGCACATGCGGGAGTTCACGATGCGCCAACGCATCGTCGATGCCTTCCAGAATATGACTGGGCGGCGCTGCGAAGCTGTCGCCGGTGAGCGTGCGCTCGAGCTCGTTTGCGAAGCTGGGCTTCATCGTGTTACTCCTCGCCTACCTTGAGCACGGCGAGGAAGGCTTCCTGCGGGATGTCGACTTTGCCGATGCGCTTCATGCGCTTCTTGCCTTCCTTCTGCTTGTCGAGGAGCTTGCGCTTGCGGCTGATGTCGCCGCCGTAGCACTTGGCGATAACGTTCTTGCGGATGGCGGTTACGGTCTCGCGCGCGATGACTTTGGAGCCGATGGCCGCCTGGATGGCGACCTCAAACATCTGGCGCGGAATCAGCTCGCGCATCTTGGCGACCAGCGCTTTGCCACGATCGTAGGCGAAGTCGCGATGAACGATGATCGAGAGCGCGTCGACGGGCTCGCCGGAGACGAGGATGTCGAGCTTCACCATGGGCGAGGCCCAGGAGCCGGCGAGATGATAGTCGAGCGAAGCGTAGCCGCGGGAGACGGACTTCAGGCGATCGTAGAAGTCGAGAACGATTTCGTTCAGCGGGAGCTCGTAGGTGAGCATGACGCGCGTCTCCGAGACGTACTCGAAGTTCTGCTGGCGGCCGCGCTTGTCTTCGACGAGCTTAAGGATCCCTCCGACGTACTCTTCGTTGGTGAGAATTTTGGCGGTGATGACCGGCTCTTCGATCTTTTCGATCTCGCTGGGATCGGGCCAGCGCGAAGGATTGTCGACGTCGAGCACGCGGCCGTCGGTCAAAGTGATCTTGTAGCGAACGCCGGGCGCGGTGGTGATGAGGTCGAGGTTGTACTCGCGCTCAAGGCGCTCCTGAATGATTTCGAGATGCAGAAGGCCGAGGAAGCCGCAGCGGAATCCGAAGCCCAGGGCGACGGAGGATTCGGGCTCAAAGTTGAAGCTCGAATCGTTGAGGCGCAGTTTTTCGAGAGCGTCGCGCAGCAGCGCATGTTCATGCGAATCGATTGTGTAGAGGCCGGCGAAGACCATGCTCTTGATGTCTTCAAAGCCGGGCAGAGCTTCGGTCGCGGGATTTTCGACGGAGGTGATGGTGTCGCCGACCTTGGTGTCAGCGACGTTCTTGATGGTTGCGACAAAGAAGCCGACCTCGCCGGCGCTGAGCTCCTGGAGCTCGACGGGCTTGGGCGTCATGACGCCCATGCTCTCGATGTCGAAGACCTTGCCGTTCGACATGAGCTTGATTTTCTGGCCCTTTTTGAGGCGGCCGTTGATGATGCGGGCGAGGACGGTAACGCCGCGGTAGGGGTCGAACCAGGAGTCGAAGATGAGCGCCTGCAGCGGGGCGTCGGCGTTGCCCTTGGGCGGCGGCAGCAGATGCACGATGGCTTCAAGAATGTCGCCGACGTTCTGGCCGGTCTTGGCGCTGACGGGAACTGCATCGCTTGCGGGCAGGCCGACGGATTTTTCGATCATCTCCTTGGTGCGCTCGATGTCCGCCGAGGGAAGATCGATCTTGTTGATGACGGGGATGATCTCGAGGCCGCCGGCGATGGCGAGGTAGGCGTTGGCGAGCGTCTGCGCTTCGACGCCCTGCGAGGCATCGACGACGAGAAGCGCGCCTTCGCAGCTGGCGAGCGAGCGCGAGACCTCATAGCTGAAGTCGACGTGGCCGGGGGTGTCGATGAGATTGAGCTGATAGGTGTCGCCGTCGGAGGCCGTGTACATCATGCGCACGGTGTGGGCCTTGATGGTGATGCCGCGCTCGCGCTCGAGGTCCATCGTATCGAGCACCTGCATCTGCATCTCGCGCGCGGACAGCGAGCCGGTGAGCTCCAGCAGCCGGTCAGAGAGCGTGGATTTGCCGTGGTCGATGTGCGCGATGATCGCGAAGTTGCGGATGTACCTGGGGTCCATGCTGTGCGGCCGAGGCAAAAGCCCGGAATCTCTAGGCTACCACCCCGCAGAGCACCTGACGTTCGAAGAGGTTGGGAGCGCCGGGGCGGGAGATTTTAGATTTTAGGAAGATGCCTACTTTCTCGCGCGCGGGCGTGGCAGTTCTACCACGAAGGCCTTCGTGGCTCCTCTAACATCTAAAAT
>DATCFM010000060.1:0-6017 GCA_036509515.1 Acidobacteriaceae bacterium | reverse complement strand
CGATGGTGACGCAGCCGCGACAGCCGCCGTCGAAATTACCGGTGTCGCCGGTCTCGAAAAAGCCGGCCCGCACGAGATCAGCTTCCTCGTGAATCTCCGCTACAGCCCGCTTGCGCGCACCACCCATGCCGCGGCGCTGCTGGTCGAGCCCAGCGCGCCCGACTTCCCGCTTCCCACCCTGCGCCTCGCCAATCCGTACCTCGCCTTTGCCCGCGCCATCGAGCTCTTCCACCCCGCGCATGGCTATTCTCCTGGCGTTCACCCCACCGCTGTCATCAGCTCCTCGGCCAGCATCGGAGCCCGCGCCCACATTGGCGCCTACGTCGTCATCGAAGACGGTGTCCGTCTCGGCGACGATGCTGTGCTTCTTCCCCACGTTGTGATCTATCCCGGCGCCACCATTGGCCACCGCTTCTTTGCCCACGCCCACGCCGTCGTCCGCGAGGCCTGCCAGCTGGGCGACGACGTAACGCTCCAGAACGGCGCCATCATCGGCGCCGACGGCTTCGGCTTCGCCAAAGACGGCAACGGCCGCTGGATCAAGATCCTGCAATCCGGCCCCGCCGTTCTCGAAGATGCCGTCGAGGTGCAGGCCAACGCCTGCATCGACCGCGCGTCTGTGGGCGAAACTCGGATCTCGAAGGGCGCGAAGATCGACAACTTAGTACAGGTGGGCCATGGATCGTCGGTGGGCGAGAACACCCTGCTTTGCGCGCAGGTCGGCCTGGCCGGATCGACGGCCGTGGGTAAAGATGTCATCCTCGCCGGACAGGTCGGCGTGGCCGGCCACCTCACCATCGGCGACGGCGCGATTGCTACCGCCCAGACCGGCATCCCCTCCGATGTCGCTCCTGGCGCTGTCGTCAGCGGTTATCCAGCGATGGACAACAAAGCCTGGCTCCGCACCGTAGCCGCCGTCAACCGCCTGCCTGATCTGCTTCGCCGCCTCCGCTCGCATGACTCGCACGTCTCGCAAGATAAGCAGCAGAAATAAGCCTGAGCACAAATCCCTCCTGCTACGCTTAAGGTGTGAAACCTCGAAGTTCAGGACGATCGGTGAAAACAATCCTGCTGACCTGCGTCGCGGCAGGAGTCGTATTCCTGCTCGCCGGCTGCAAATCCCCTTATGTCGCCGCAGTCGTCTCCAACCGCACCGGCAACGCGGTCACACTGATTGAAGTCGATTACCCCAGCGCCAGCTTTGGCCGCGACGCTCTCGCCGCCGGTGCAGACTTCCCTTATCGTTTCAAAATCATCGGCACCGGTCCGACCAAGGTCTCCTGGACGGATGCCGCTCGCCACGATCACACGTCGGCCGGGCCCGATCTCCACGAAGGTCAGCACGGTCCACTCATCATTACCCTCACGCCCACCGGCGCCACGTGGAACTCCCAAGTCACGCCCTGACAGTATTGACGGGAACTACTCCGTCGGTGGAGTAGCACGCGGATGCGTCGTCCGCTGTTCACCCGACGCCGCGAGGCCGCTCTGCCCCGCCCGTCTGCGCTGGTTGGCGTAGTACGCGACAATCGCGAACGCGATGCCGATGACGGCGAAGAAGAACAGAAGAATAAACGTAATCATCGCAACTCCTTCTCTCGAGCCGGCCACAGCCAGTCGCCCGCCTTCACCTTCATAGGATGCCGTCCGCGCTCAGGCAGTAGGCTCCCGCGCGTCCAGCGTGCCGTAGACCCAGTACCGTAGACTCGAACTGATGCAACGAGGCCTCTTCATCACCTTCGAAGGACTGGACGGCGCGGGCAAGACCACGCAGCTGCGCCGCCTCGCCGAAACCCTCGGCAAAGAAGGCCGCCAGGTGGTCTCGCTGCGCCAGCCCGGAGGCACCGCTCTGGGCGACCGCATTCGCGGCGTTCTGCTCGACTCCCGCAGCGAGGCCGAGCTGGGCCGCATCGCCCCTGAGGCCGAGATGGCGTTGATGTTCGCCGACCGCGCCCAATCCCTTCACCAGATCATCCTGCCCGCGCTGGAGCGCGGCGACATCGTCCTCTGCGATCGCTATACCGATTCGTCGGAGGCCTATCAAGGCGCGGGCCGAGGACTCGGCAGCGAGCGTGTCCTCGCCATGCACCGGGCCGCTTGCGACAACGTCCAGCCCGATCTCACGCTGCTTCTTCTGCCTCCGCTCGAAGCTTCCCTCAACCGCGCCCGCCGCCGCAACGACCGTAATGTCCGCCAGACCGGCGCCGACGAAAACCGCTTCGAACGCGAAGGCGATGACTTCTACCAGCGCGTCTACGATCAGTACCGCAGCATCGCAGCGCGCGAGCCGCAGCGCGTCGTCCTGCTCGACGAAGCCGCCTCCATCGAAGCCATCGCGCAGCAAATTCTGCGCATCGTCAACGAGCGCCTCACGCTCACGGCTGCGATACCCTGACGACGTGCCTCTCCCCTCCAGCTTCGCCGGCTTCCTCGGCAATCGCGCCGTGGTCGACAACCTGCGCGCGTCCATCGCCGCAGGCCGGCTCCCGCACTCGCTGGTCCTCGCCGGCAGCCGAGGCTCTGGCAAGTACACGCTCGCTCTGCTGCTCACCATGGCGCTCGAGTGCGAGCACCAGCCGCGCGAAAGAGTTGAAGACCGTGAACTCGCCAGCTTTTGCGGACACTGCCGCAACTGCACCCGCATCGCCGAAGCAGCCGACCTCGACGCCCGCGTCGGCGAGGCCATCGCCGTGCGCGAGGAGATGCGCGAGACCGACAAGAAGGAGACGCGCGTTCTCGTCCAGACTCATCCCGACGTGCTCATCGTTCCGCCCGATCCGCCGCAGCTTCTGCTCAAACTTGGCCAGATCCGGACCGTCATCGGCCGCGCGCAGTATCTTCCCACCGAAGCTCCCGCGAAGGTCTTCATCCTCACCTCGTCGGCCTTTATGAAGGAGGCGGCCAACTCGCTGCTCAAGCTGCTCGAAGAACCGCCGCCCTACGTGCATCTTCTTCTGCTCACTGAAAATCCCGGTGAGCTGTTGCCGACCATTCGCTCGCGCTGCGCCTTCAGCCGCCTCGGCGCTTTGCCCCCGGCAGAGATCGCCGCGTTGTTAGGGGCGCGCCACCCGGAATGGAGTCGAACCGATCGCGATCTGATCGCGCGGCTCAGCGAAGGCGCCGCCGGCCGCGCTTTCGGCTTCAATCTGCCCGAGTACACAACCGCTCGCGCCGACGCCTTCACGCTGCTCGCCAACCTCGAGCGCAGCCCAAATCAGACGCCGGACCACACCGCGCTCTTCCGCATGACCGAGGCCTATCGCGCCGGCGCCGAAGGCCAGGCGAAGACCTCTGCTCTGCTGCGCGCGCTGTCGAGCCTCCTCGAGGACATCCTTTTGCTGCAGAGCGGCGCACCCGAACGCATTCGCAATATCGACCGCCGGGCCGACCTCGATCGCCTCGCGCAGACTGTCTCCTTCGCCTGGATCGAGTCCGCCATGCGCGCCATCGACGCGGCCTACGCCGGAATGCGACGCAACCTGCTGCGCTCCCTCAGCCTGGACGCCCTTGCTCTCGAACTCGAAGGCTCGCCGTCCAAGGGGTAGAGCAGACACAGATCTTTAGCCTTTGTAACTTCCGCAGACTTGCTTTTGGTTCCCGGGCGCGGAGCCGGTCTGAAACATTCGTGCGTTCCCGCACGTATCTGCATCCAACCAAGCGACTACCTGTGTTTTTCGATTTTCGAGACAGGCCGCACACGCGACATTGCCGCCGCGAACGGCGCTGAAGTTGGTGCAAGCCTTTTGAAGAACAGGATGATCCACAAATGAATAACGCCACCGAGAGCGCGCGCAAAGCCGAAGCCAACGCCTTCAACGGAACACGCAAGCTCATCCGTCCCACCCTCACCGGGCGCGAGCGCCGCTTCGATCCCCTCTACGGCGAAGACCCGCTCACGCACGCCATGCAGGAGTCGCACGCCGGCGTAGAAAGCTCCCACGCCGAAGCCTTCTACTTCCAGAAGCAGATCCAGCAGCAGACCGACATGACCGTCGTGCTCGAAGATGGCGAAGAGCTGCACGGTCTGCTCGAGTGGTACGACCGCTGCGTGATCAAGCTGCGCGCCGGCCGCAAGCGCATCCTCGTCTACAAATCCGGCATCAAGTACCTCTACAAGAGCAGCGACGCGCGCCCCGCCGGCATCATGAAGTGAGAGGAAGTGAGATTTTAGAGGTTAGATTTTAGATGTTAAAAATCATCTCCCTCTAACATCTAAAATCTAATATCTAAAATTTGCTCCTCGCTCCGTGCGGCCTTCATCAACCGGTCGCGAATGGCATCGCGCATCGGTCCCGCCGCGGGCAGCGGACAAACGATCCACTTCACGTCGAGTTCATCCAGCGCGCGCAACCCCGCATAGAGCCGCGCGGCCAGCTCCGCGGGTCGATCCCACGCGCCCCACGTCTGCACCACGGTCTCTTCCTCACCCAGATTTCCCAGACTCCATCCCTCCGGCAATAAAACCCCGACACGCCCAACGCTCCGCAACTCATCCACAGCTCGCCCCAGATCCTCGGCCTCGCCCTCCACCAGCGCCACGCGAGCACGGGGCGCATAGTGGCGCATCCCCACGCCCGGCGACGGCAGCGCCTCAGGCTCGCGCACCACAGCCGGCGCGACAAACACCTCGACCGCCACGCCGCACGCTGCCTCAATCTGCTCCGCCGAAATCGCTCCCGGGCGATACAGCACCATCGGCGTCTGCGTCGCATCGACCACTGTCGACTCCACGCCCACCGGCGCGGGGCCCGCATCCAGCACCGCATCGATGCGCCCGTCCAGATCGGCCAGCACATGCGCGGCCGTCGTCGGACTTGTATGCCCAAACAGGTTCGCGCTCGGCGCAGCCACAGGAACTCCCGCCGCGCGCAGCAACGCCAGAGCCGACGGATGCGAAGGCACCCGCACACCCACCAGCGGCCGCCCCGCCGTCACCGCATCCGGAACGCCCGCATTGCGCGGCAGCAGCAATGTCAGCGGCCCCGGCCAGAACGCCCGCGCCAGCTGCTCGACACGCTCACCGAGCGCCGCATCCAGCACTGCGACGCGCTCGATCTCCTCATACGCGGCCACATGGACGATCACCGGATCCCACGCCGGCCGCTGCTTGGCCGCAAAGATTCGCGCAACAGCCTCGGCCGACAGCGCATCCGCTCCCAGCCCGTACACCGTCTCGGTTGCAAACGCGACCAGCCGCCCCGCGCGCAGCAGCGCCGCCGCCTGTTCAACATCGGCAGGAACCTCGGCGCGCAACCTGATCGTCTCCGGCATCAGCCTCTATCGTATCCGCGCCACAGTCTTCCCTCCGCATCTCGTATCTCGCGCGCCCGTATACTGCATCTCATGCAGGCCCCCGAAATCGAGCTGAAGTTTGCCGTCGAAGACCTCGCCGGTTTCCGCGCCAAAGTTGAAAGCCTCGGCCTCAAGCTCGTCACCGCCCGTTCTTTCGAGGCCAACACCCTGTACGACACGCCCGACCGCCTTCTCCGCCAGCGCCGCCAGTTGCTTCGCCTGCGCGAGTACGCCGGCCGGTCGCTCGTCACGCACAAACGCGTCGCCGATAACAATGACGGCGATCTGCGCTACAAGGCCCGCATCGAGACCGAGAGCCTCGTCGAAGATGCCGCCGCGCTCGCCGAAATCTTTTCCCAACTGGGCTACGGCCCTGTCTTCCGCTATGAAAAGTTCCGCACCGAGTGGGACGCCGACGGCGGCCATCTCCTGCTCGACGAAACACCCATCGGCGTCTGGGCCGAGCTCGAAGGCCCACCCGAATGGATCGAATCCATGTGCGAGCGCCTCACCGTCACGCCCGCCCAATGCACCACCGAAAGCTACGGCATGCTCTTCCTGGCCTGGAAGGCCCGCACCCACAGCCCCGCAGAGCACCTGACGTTCGAAGAGGTTGGGAGCGCCGGGGCGGGAGATTTTAGATTTTAGGAAGATGCCTACTTTCTCGCGCGCGGGCGTGGCAGTTCTACCACGAAGGCCTTCGTGGCTCCTCTAACATCTAAAAT
>DATCFM010000059.1:0-23325 GCA_036509515.1 Acidobacteriaceae bacterium | reverse complement strand
CCGTCGTCATGAATGGGGCACCCAGATTCGTAGGGGGTTTTGATCTCTATTTCTATTATAGAGAGTTGAGTGGAATTAATGTGCAGCGATTTTTCTCTTTGTTTTGTTTGATTTAGGTGGTTTGGGGGCTTGACAAGATTTTGGAGATTTCCTTTCTGTGCAGGTGGTGTCGAGTGACGTTGTGGCGGGGCGGAGGAAGGCAATTCAGTCGCTCCGCCCTTCACTCCGATCTCCCACCCCAGCGAGCGAGCTCGCTGGGACCCCGGGGCCTTCGGCAGAGCGGGAGCGCCTTCCGGCGCGGCTTGTTTTCCTGGGGCGATGCCCCAGGCTGGTATGTTTCGCGCCGTTGGCGCTTGGAGTGGTGGCGGTTTGCGAAGCCGAATTCTCCAGAGTGACCCTTTGCCGGGGCTGAGAAACAAGAGCAAAGGCAGAGGCGCGTTCGCGCCTCGTGAACTGCAAAGACAAAACCCAAAGCAGGTCCTTCGCTTTCACCCAGTGAGCAAATGCGCTCGCCGGGGACTCGATTCGCTCAGGATGACAATTCGAGAGGCGAGGGCAGAAGCAGGTACTTCCTTATGAATAGCCAAACGTACCTCAGGGGCTGAAGCCCCTTTCCGGTTGAGCTTTCACGGCACGGAGACCCTCGGCTAAAGCCGAGAGCTACCAGCCGTGCCCTTAAGAGGCAGAGGCGCGTTGTGCCTCGGAACGGCCACAGCAGGTCCTTCCCCTTCGGCTACGTTCGGGGTCAGGGTGACAATTCGAAGGGCGGGGGTAAAACAGATCGTACGCCTGCGGCGAAGGATGACAAAGACAAAGACAAAACAAGGGTGAGTGTAAGGGTGATTGCGATGCAGGCTGCTGGCGAAGAGGGCGATGGAACCTGATTTGGTTCCAGATATCCACTGAAATCTGCAAGATAAGGCGCATAGCGCTTGAAGCGGAGCGGCGCGCGACGCATACTCGGGAGCAGAGCTGGCTGCACGGGGTGGCCGCTCTGCAAAGAGACGAGCGCCGTGAGCCAGTACTGCCGAGAAGACGTTCTGCGCATCCTCCGCCTCCCGCATCGACAGCTGACTGCCTGGACGCGCGCGGGATTGATTTCAGCCTCAGAACATTATTCGTTTGGCGAGCTGGTGCAGCTGCGCAAGCTGCGCGAGCTGGCGGCGACGCGTATCTCGGTGAAGAGCATACGGCGGTCGGTGGACGCGATGCAGAAGGTGGCGGGGTTGAGCAATCCGCTACTGGAGCTGGCGGTGGTGTCGCGCGGATCGCGGCTGGCGTTCAGGCACGGCGGCGCTCTGGTGGATCCGATGACACGGCAGATGGCGTTCGACTTTGAGCTGGCGAAGTGCGCGGGGTTGGCGGTGGTGCGGCGGTGTGCGAATGACGCCTCGCCGATTGCGGCTGAGGTGCAGGAGATGTTTCTGCGCGCGGTGCGGCTGGAGGAGAGTACAGCGACACTGCAAGAGGCGAAGGCGATTTACGCCACCATTCTTGAGTTACAGCCGGGACATGCCGCGGCGGCGATCAACCTGGGGACGATTCAGTACAACGGACGCGACTATGAGGGAGCCGAGCGCTTGTACCGGCGCGCGTCCGAGGCGGACCCGGAGTATGCGCTGGCCTTTTTCGACCTGGGCAATGTGCTGGACGAGCTGCAGCGGCTGCCGGAGGCGGTGGCGGCGTATGAGCGGGCGCTGAAGCTGGTGCCGCAGTATGCGGATGCGCATTACAATCTGGCGCTGGCGTATGAGCGGATGGAGGAGCCCAGACGGGCGCTGCAGCACTGGACGCGGTATGTGCAGCTGGATCCGACGGGGCCGTGGGCGAGCCACGCGCGGGCGCAGGCGAAACGCATCCTGGGCAGCGAGCGGCTGGCGATTGTGACGCGGCATGGGCGGACGATGCGCGTGGGACGGTAGTCCCAGGGGCTAAAGCCCCGATGGTGGGCGGGTTTTGATGTCCGGGCTGAAGCCCGGACCCATCTCAGAGGCAACGGCAACGACAAAGGCTGAAGCCCGGAGCTGTCCCAGAAGCAAATTGCAAAGACTGGTAGAGCTTTCTGTTTGGCCGCGCTGGTACACTCCGTTGCAGCCTTTGACTTGAGCTGACTTGCGCGCAAGAGGAGACCTGACCTGATGGCTGCGACCACCACGAGCTTTCGCCCGTTTGTGTCCGCGGAGGAGAGCCGCAAGGAGCTGTCGCCGCGGGCGCTGATCCTGGGCGCGATCTTCGGCATCATCTTCGGCGCGGTGACGGTGTATGTCGGGCTCGAGGCGGGGCTGACGGTTGCGGCGAGCATTCCGATCTCGGTGCTGTCGATCTCGATTCTGCGGGCGTTCGGGCGAGCGTCGATCCTCGAAAACAACATTGTTCAGACGACCGGTAATGCAGGACAGTCGATCGCCTCCGGCGTGATCTTTACGCTGCCGGCGCTGATCTTCCTGGGATTCGATCTGGAGAGCTTCCGCATCTTTGCGCTGGCGCTGCTGGGCGGATGGCTGGGCGTGCTGTTCATGATTCCGCTGCGGCGGCAGTTGATTGTGGAGGAGCATGGAACGCTGACCTATCCCGAAGGAACGGCGTGCGCGGATGTGCTGCAGGCGGGCGAGCGCGGCGGATCGTTTGCGAGCCGTGTGTTTCTGGGGCTGGGACTGGGCGGCGTCTATGCGCTGCTGCAGAACAGCAACCTGCTGGGACTGTTTCCGGATACGCCGAACTGGTCGCCGAACTTCGATCCGCATGGGCAGCAGATTATGAAGGGCGCGGCGGTGCGCGCGGACGTGACGTCGGAGTATCTCGGGGTGGGGTACATCATCGGCATTCGCGTGTCGGCCATTATGCTGGCCGGCGGTGTGGTTTCGTGGCTGGTGTTCATGCCGGCGATCGTCTTCTTCGGCAAGCATCTGGCGGGGCCGCTCTATCCGGGCGTGGTACCGATCAGCCAGATGACGCCGAGTGATCTGTGGTCGACCTATGTACGGCCGATGGGCGCGGGCGCGGTGGCCGCGAGTGGATTGATTACGCTGCTGCGCACGGCGCCGACGATTGTCAATGCGCTGACGGCTGGGTTCGGAAAGATGGGCAAGGAGCGGGCGCGGGTGAGCGACCGGTTGAGCCGCGTCGAGCACGATATGCCGATGAGCGTGGTTCTTGGTGGAAGCCTGATCCTCGTGTTGCTGATGTTTCTGTTTCTGGAGTTCAAGCCGATTCCGGGAGCGCAGGTGGGATGGCTGGCCAACCTGGCGGCGGCACTGCTGGTGATGGTGTTCGGGTTTTTGTTTGTTACGGTCAGCTCGCGGATTGTGGGGCTGATCGGATCGAGCGCGAACCCGGTGAGCGGGATGACGATCGCGACGCTGATGGCGACGGCCGCGATTTTTCTGGTGAAGGGGTGGACGACGCCGGCCTTTGGGGCGCTGGCGATTACGGTCGGCGGCATGGTGTGCATTGCGGCGGCGAACGCGGGCGATACGTCGCAGGACCTGAAGACGGGGTTTCTGATTGGCGCGACGCCGTGGAAGCAGCAGCTGGCGGTGATGATCGGCGTGATCGTGAGCGTGTTTGCGATTGGGCCGGTGTTGAGTGGCATGAATGTGGCGTTTGAGAGCTTTCAGCCGATGCAAGTGCCCGCCGCGATTACATTGAGCGCGCTGCCGGAGGGTGTGACGAATCAGGGGAACTTCAAGCGCGACTCGATTACGTTGACGCCGCATGCGCTGAATCAAACGGGGAAGCAGGGCGGCAAGGAGCAGATTAATAATGCGCGGCAGTTGCTGGTGCTGAACTCGATTGGGTCGTCGACATTGCAGGATGGGAAGTATCTTTACAATCCGGCGACGGGGAAGATCGAGGTGCAGTGGGTGCAGGGTATCGGGTCGGAGCGGGCGGCGGCTCCGCAGGGACGGCTGATGGCCACGGTCATCAGCGGCATCCTCAGCCGGAGGCTGCCGTGGAGCCTGGTGCTGCTGGGCGTGGCGCTGGTGATCGGCGTGGAGCTGCTGGGGGTGCGGTCGCTGACGTTTGCGGTGGGAGCGTACCTGTCGATTGGCACAACGCTGGCGATCTTTTGCGGCGGCGTGGTTCGCTGGCTGGTGGACCGGGCGGTGGCGCGGGCGGGGACAGGGCCGTCGACGGAGGCGGAGAGCGAGATCAGCTCGGGCAGTTTGTTCGCCTCGGGGCTGATTGCGGCGGGCGGCATTATGGGGCTGGTGGGCGTGTGCTCAAAGCTGTACGAGGATGCGACGCATAAGACGGTGTGGCAGTTCAAGCCGACGAATCCGCTGTACAAAGACTGGGTGAGCGTGCTGGCGTTCGCGGCGCTGGCGTTCAGCCTGTACTACTTCGGGCGCAAGCCGATGGAGTCTGAGGCGGTGCTGGAAGAGGTGGAGCGCGGGGAGTAATTTCCTGTCCGGCATCCTGCGAACCCACATCTCAGAAGCGAGATGTGGGGCACCCGCTCGTTACCCCCTCCCCCCTGTTTTTTGCGCAAAGTCTTCATGTCAAAGAGCTTAGGTCTGGACCTCAGGTGCCCGAGAGGTGCTGAGGTCAGGCCTTAAAGCAACGCACCCGGCCTGGGCCGGGTGCTGGTTTGCTTCTCTTTAAATTGTACCGGGTGTGTCAAGCGCATCCCCACTCATCGCGCGGTCATGCGGCGCGATGAATGGGGGCATTCGGCTGAACCCTCTTCTCGGAAGTGACACATCACTGGCGAGAAGCCGACTTCACGTACTAATCGGTCCGATTCAAGTTGGGCTTAGGCCTTCGTCAAAGCGCACAGGCATCTACCCAGAAAACTTACCTCAGCCATCGCCGTTGGGCCATAGTTTGAATTTACGGACGCGTTGAACTTAGAGGAATATCGAAGCTTTGCCAATCACTGCCCCAGCTGGCAATTAGCGTAAGGCTTTTACCTTCGTCGTCGCGTAGAGCGAAATCGGTCACATTCTGGTTGCCAAGTGGCTGGATGGTGCGTAGGATTTCGAGTTTTGCCATGTCAATGATAAGCAGTTTCGTACCATGTGAGACTTGGCCTTCTTCAAATAAGGGCGCATGGAACAGAAAAACCGGGACAGCCGCAAAATGCCCATCTGAAGTGAACTTTGGCTGGCCAGGGGACTCAATCCAGCGAATGTGCCGAGGGGTTTCCGGTAATCTCATCTGCCGAAATGAGCGGTTGCTAAGGTCATAGACCCACAAGTTGTCCATGGCCAGTACCACAACATCATTTGACGACGGGAAGCCCAAGCTTACGGGACTATTGCCGGATATGCGGGCGTCACCAGTGCCAGGGCGAGGGGGAATTGTCGGCGTTGCAGAAGCAGATGAGTTGAGAAATTCCGATCTCAAGGTACAAGGCGGCTGCCGATCCCATCTTACTGCGTAGACGGGACAGAAGAACCAAACGAGACTCCTCCGGAAATCGAATGATGAACCGAAGACTTCTGTGTACGGAGCGCCCAAGGTTTTATAGGTAGCGGTGACTGTCCCATTAGGGCTTATGAGCTTCGTGACTATTTCTGGCTCTCCAGTGGGCAGGTAGTGTGCTTGTGAGACTTGCAACTGATCAGAGCCAACGGCATACCCAGCGGGATGTATAGAAAACTGGATTGGGAACTCCTTTGGCGCAAGGACATGCGTCTCGAGTGAGCCCTTTTTAAGGTCAATCAATTCCAAGCTAAGGCCCTTGTCCGTCGCGAGTGCCAATGCTGCTTGCTCTGAAGAATCAGAAATCCCGAGCTGGCAAGGAGTGGTTCGAGAGTTTACGGCTGAGGAGATGACTGAAGGTGCAGCGCTTCCGGTGAGTTTTATACGTTGCCCGTTCGGACGAGAGAGCAGAATACTGAACGATTGCTGGGTTACCTGAGCCTCTAGGAGGTCTCCAGCATTGGAGTATTCGACACAGCGCTCTAAGACAGTCGAATTATTTGCCTGTGCCTGAGCATCCGTCACACTTTCTGTGCCAAAAGTAATACCGAACGCAAGAACGAGGTTAATGGCCTTCCATTGTCCCATACCGGGAGCTTATCTCACCGTAAGCTTCCCGATCGTTGGAAAGCCACTTTTGCGGCCTGGCGGACTAGTCCTCAGAAACGCTCTTTCCGTCATTTACAGATTAAGGCGCGAGGCGGGGCGGCTTAGAGCTCGAGGATGATGGGCATGATGAGGGGGCGGCGGTTGGCGTTCTTCTGGATGAAGCGTTTGAGGTCGCCGCGGATCTTGTCCTTCATGACGCCGTAGTCGCGGCGCTCTTCTTCGCTGGACTGCTCGAGGGTGCGGATGACGATGTCGCGGGCATTGCGGAGGAGCTCGGGGTCGTCGGCGGCGAAGCCGCGGGTACTGATCTCGGGGAGGCCTTCGACCTGGCCCGTGCGCTTGTTGATGGCGATGATGGGGAGAAAGATGCCATCGCCGCCGAGCTGCTTGCGGTCGCGGATGACGGTGTCTTCGACGACGTCGGCGGTGGAGTTGTTGTCGATGCAGATGCGGCCGGTGGTGATCTTGCCAGTCTTGACGGCGGATTCGCGGTCGAGGGTGAGGACGTCGCCGTCTTCGAGCAGCAAAACTTTTTCGGGGATGCTGGTGGCGGCGGCGAGCTCGGCGTGGCGCTTGAGGTGGCGGTAGTCGCCGTGGATGGGGACGAAGAATTTGGGGCGGACGAGGTTGATCATCATCCGCAGCTCTTCCTGCGAGCCGTGGCCGGAGACGTGAATCAATCCATGGGTGCCGTCGTCGTGGATGACGCGGGCGTCGCGGCGCTCGAGGTGGTCGATGACGCGGTAGATGGCCTTCTCGTTGCCGGGGATGATGCGGGAGCTGAGGACGACGGTGTCGCCGGCGTCAATCTTGGCGAACTTGTGGTTGTCGACAGCGGCGCGGGAGAGTGAGCTCATGGGCTCGCCCTGCGTGCCGGAGATGAGAATGCAGAGCTCGTTTGCGGGATAGTCCTTAATCTGGCCGGGATGAATGATGAGGCCCTGGGGCGGATCGAGGTAGCCGAGGTCCTGGGCGATCTCAGAGGAGTTGTCGATGGAGCGGCCGATGAGCGCGACCTTGCGGTTGTGCTTGTGGGCGAGGTCCATGGCGATGCGGATGCGATGGATGGAGGAAGAGAAGCAGGAGAAGAAGAGCTTTTTGCGGGTGGCGGCGAAGATGTCGTCGAGGCGGGTGATGACGGCGCGCTCGCCGGGGGTGAAGCCGGGGCGGTCGACGTTGGTGGAGTCCTGCAGCAGGAGGAGAATGCCCTGCTTGCCGAGGTCGGCGAAGGCCTGGAGGTCGAAGGGATGGCCGTCGGGCGAGGAGAGATCGATCTTGAAGTCGCCGGTGTGGAGGACGATGCCGACGGGGGTGTGGATGGCGAGCGCGACGCAGTCGACGAGCGAATGGGTCACGCGGATGGGCATGATCGAGAAGACGCCGAGATTGAAGCGGCGGCCGGGGAGGATTTCGACGAGCTCGGTGTCGTCGAGGAGGCGGTGTTCGTCGAGCTTGCCTTCGACGAAGGCGAGGGTGAACTCGGTGCCGTAGACGGGCACATTCAGCTCGGAAAGGATCCAGGGCAGGCCGCCGATGTGGTCTTCATGGCCGTGGGTGAGGACGATGCCGCGGACGTGGGCGCGGTTTTCGATGAGGAAGCCGATGTCGGGGACGACGATGTCGACGCCGAGGAGCTCCTCTTCAGGGAACATAAGGCCGGCGTCGATGACGATGATGTCGTCGCCGAAGCGGAGGGCAAGGCAGTTCATGCCGAACTCGCCGAGTCCGCCCAGGGGGATGATTTGCAGATTGTCTGATGCCATTCAAGCTTGAGTTTACACCGCTGGGTTGAAGCAGCCGCGCCGTGGCGGAGTCTAGACGGCGCGCAGGACGCGGGCGGGCAGGAGGAAGATGGCGGCGATGAGCTCGAAGACGCCATGCACGGCGAGTCCGAGGAGACGGAAGGGAAGCAGAATCAACCAGACGAACGGGAAGAGGATGAGCGCGAGCAGGGCCGCAGGCCAGCAGACGACGAGAAGGATGCAGAAAAGCAGAATACCCATCTTGGTCACCACTCCTATCGTTACCTTGTACGCCTGCCGGAGTACGAAAGTTCCGCACTACGGAGTGGAAAAGACTGCACAAAACAGTGTTGCAGCTCTTACAATAGTTGCTTCAACAGCTTGCAGGCCGGTTCATGAACGGACATCTAATTTCGCGCAGGAAATTCCTGAAGCGGACGTTTGCCTTCAGTGCGTCGGCTACGCTGGCGGCACAGGTGGGCTGCGGCTGGGACGTGATCGCGCCTGGAGTTCATGAGCAGTTTTCGTCGCCCAATCCGGCACACCTGTTGATTTTGGGAGACTGGGGTTTTGAAGGCGACATGGAGGCGCAGACGAGCGTCGCCAAGGCGATGGAGTCGTTTGTGCAGAGGCACACGATCTCGCCGGATGCAATGCTGATGCTGGGGGACAACTTCTACGGGCCGATGCATGGAGGCGCGACGTCGGCGCGGTGGAAGAGGCAGTTCGAGGAGATGTATCCGCAGAGCTCTTTCAACTGTCCGGCGAACGCGGTGCTGGGAAATCACGATTACCAGTATGCGCCGGGATTGAAGTGTGACTACGAACTGGAGTATGCGGCGAGGGGGAACACACGCTTTACGCTGCCGAACAACTGGTACCGGTTTACTGTGCCGGCCAACAATCCTGTGATGACGGTGATCGCGCTGGACAGCAATGCGCCGGGGACGCCGACCGAGGGACCTTCCTACACCACGATGACGGAGGCGGCGTGGAGCGAGCAACTGGCGTGGCTGAAGAGCGAGCTACAGAAGCCGCGGGAGACGCCCTTTCTTGCGGTGATGGCGCACCATCCGGTTTATTCGAATGGATTGCGCGGCGACAATGCAATCCTGATACGGGATTGGAGCCCGCTCTTTCAGAAGCACAAGGTGGACTTGTACATGGCGGGACATGACCACGACATGCAGCATCTCGAGATGGAGAGGCATCCGACGTCGTTCTTTTTGTCAGGCGGCGGAGGCGCGCCGCTTGCAGCCCTGAACATCAACCAGACGGAGCGTGGACCCTTTGCGCAGGAGGTGTTCGGGTTCAGCCATCTGCATTGCACGGCGGATTTGATGACTCTGCGGCACCTGGACCGCTCAGGCAGCCTGATTCATAAGTTCACGAAGGATACGAAGGGAACTGTGACGATGATGTACTCCGCGTCCTAAACGGGTGGACTATGAGGCTTTGGATTCGCGCGCCAGAGCTTCGTGCAGAAGCATCTTGATGTATGTCTGATATTTCAGACCGCGCTTTTCGGCTTGCTCACGCGCTCTTTGAATGTCGACGGGATCAAGGCGGATCGTGGTGGTGGGCAGACCCATGCGGCGCGCGACGGTGGCGCGACCAAGGGTGCCGTTGGCTGCGGCTTCCTTGAAGTCTTCGAGCAGTTCGTCCTGGTGATCGAACCACCACTGCGCCTCTTCGGCTTCGGATTTGAAATCAGGAAGAATTCTTTTCGCCATGGTCTTCTCTTGTTTTGTGGGCTGCATAGAACTCGCGATAGGCCCGATTTGCCGCAAACGCAGTCACCACTCTTATTTTTGAACCTCTGGGCGTGGTGACCACGACCAGCAGACGTTTGTTCGCTGTTTCACCAAGCTGCATGAGACGGCTCTCGCCATTGCGGTCCTGCTCTTCAAGATCGAGTGGGTTGTTAAGGACTACCTCTTCAGCTTCTTTCGGCAGAACGTCGTGCTCTGCAATATGAGCAATATTTGCCTCGTCCCAGTCGAACATGTGCGCTCCTAGAGAAATTCGTTCTGTGGCTGCTCCTCACAGCCAAGTTATCTAGTTGCGCACTCCTCGTGCGGACGCTACCATCTTGGACTATGGTAGCTACTTTGTAGCTACAAGTCAAGCGGCTATCGCAGCAGGTCCTCGAGCGCGGTGGAGAGCTCGGTCTTCTCGTCGCGGTATTTGATGATGATGGGAGTGTAGACGGAGAGACCGAGGTCTTTTCCGGGGCCTTTCTGGATGGCGCGCGAGCCGGGGACGACGACGGCGCCGGGGGGGATGATGAGCGGGGTTTCGGGCGTGGCGCGGAGGACGGTATTGTTGGGGAGATCGTAGACCGGGGTGCCGCGGGTGAGGATGGTGCCGGCGGCGAGGACGGCCTTGCTGCGGACGATAGTGCCCTCGTAGACACCGGTGTTGCCGCCGATGAGCACGTCGTCTTCGATGATGACGGGCGAGGCATTGATGGGTTCGAGGACGCCGCCGATCTGCGCGGCGGCGGAGAGATGCACGCGCTTGCCGATCTGCGCGCAGGAGCCGACGAGGGCGTGGGAGTCGATCATGGAGTTTTCGTCGACGAAGGCGCCGGTGTTGACGTAGGCGGGCGGTATGATGACGACGCCTTGGGCGAGGAACGCGCCGGAGCGGACGGCGGTGCCGCCGGGGACGATGCGGATGTTCTGCTCGGGCGTGAAGCGGCGTGTCGGATAGGTGTGCTTGTCGACACAGGAGAGCACGGCGTCGTTGCCGACGGCTTCGAGATGGCCGAGCCGGAAACCGAGCAGGATGCCACGCTTGACCCAGGTGTTGACGCGCCAGCCGGTGGGTGAGGTCGCGTCAGGCTCGGCGGAGCGGAGCTGGCCGGCTTCGAGCGCGTCTCGGAGTTGATGGAAGGCGGCGAGGGCATCAGGGTTGGCGACGGCTGCGGAGCCGAGGGCGAACCAGTGGTCGATGGAGGTTTGCAGGGCGTCTCGTTCAGTGAGAGTCATTCGTTGCGTTAGTTTCCTTCGATGGAGCAGGGGTGGGAATCGATCTTTGGCTGCTTGTAGGCGTTGCCGTCGGCGTCCGCGTAGTCGACGGTGGCGCAGCTCTGATGGATGTACTGCGCGCCTTCGTAGTGCCAGCGGATGAGATCGGTTTCGGTTGCGGAGCTGTGCGTGCCAGTGATGATGTCGGGCAGGCCGTGAGGTGAGATGCGGTCGACGGCGAAGGTCTGGATGACATCGGACCGAAACAGAATGCGGCGGTGCTGGATATCGATGATCCAGAAGGAGCAGTTGCCGGTCGCGCCGCAGAGCTCGTCGCCGATGGGTTGCACGGCGAGCGCGGGAGCACCGCCGAGATTGAGGCGCTCGGCGCGGAAGGAGCTGATGGCTTTGTCGAGGGTGCGCGGCGATTGGTCCTGAAAGAGCGGGCCCATCTCCGGACGCAATAGCGCGTGCACGAGCAGGCGATCCGCGGGAGGAAGCCTGGCGATGGATGTGGAGGCTTCATGCAGGCGTCCAACCGGCCAGCCGCCGACCTGCGCGGCGACTGGCGCCGTGAGTGCGGACAAGAGCAGCATGGCCTGGAGGCCGATCATGCATCCAGAGTAGAGCATCCTGGCAGCCAAGCAGGCTAAAAGACGCGGAGGTTTTCGGTTGGGGAGCTGTTCAACAGGCCGAGCTCGCCGAGGATGCGCTCGAGTTTGCGGCGGGTGGGCGCGGAGACGGGCACCATGGGCAGGCGGAGCTCTTCGTTGCCGCGGCCGAGGAGGGTCATGACGGCTTTAATGGGCGCAGGGCTGGGCTCGGAGAAATTGGCCTGGAGCAGATGGAAGTAGTGGCGGTTGATGCGGCGCGCGGTGATCCAGTTGTCGCTGAGGGCGGAGTTGACCATGTCGGCCATCTGTTGCGGGATGGCGTTGGAGGCGACGGAGACGAGGCCCATGCCGCCGAGAGCGAGTGTGGGCAGAGCGAGGGCGTCGTCACCGGAGAGGACGCGGAAGGTGCGCGGGGCCTGAGTCAACAGCTCGGTAATCTGCACCATGTTGCCGCTGGACTCCTTGATGCCGACGATGTTGGGGATCTCGGCGAGGCGGAGGACGGTGGCGGGCTCGAGGTTGGCGCCGGTGCGGCCGGGGATGTTGTAGAGCAGGATGGGCAGGTCGACGGACTCGGCGATGGCGCGGAAGTGCTGGTACTGGCCCTCCTGTCCGGGCTTGTTGTAGTAGGGGTTGGCGGTGAGGATGCCGGTGAGGCCCGTGATGTGCGCGAGCTGCCGGGCCTTGCGGACGGCCTCATGCGTGGAGTTGTGGGTGGCGCCGGCGAAGACGGGGACGCGATCGTTGGCGGCTTCGACTGTGATCTCGACGACGCGCCGCCACTCGGTTTCGCTGAGCGTGGAGGCCTCGCCTGTCGTCCCGCAGGGAACGAGCAGGGAGATGCCGCTGGCGATCTGCCATTGGATGTGGGCGCGGAGAGCGGGCTCGTCGAGCGAGCCGTCGGGGCGGAAGGGAGTGATGAGGGCGGTGCCGCAGCCTTGCAGGTTCATTTCAAAAATGAGTTTAGAGCATTTCTCCTGATGCTGTGACATTGGAAAAGCTCGTGAAATGCTGTTTTCTTCGAGAGAAAATGGCTCAGCCGTTTCGGCTTTGTTCGAAACCTTGAGGAGAAATGCTCGAAGGTGAGTGGATGGAGGATGCTTACGGAGAGGCGGAGTCGCGAGCGCCTTCGGCGATGCGGCGTGGCGGAAGCAACCAGAGGATGGCGACGGTGACGATCATAGCGATGGCAACGGGCTGGGAGCGGTAAGCCATGGGAATGGCGCCGAGGTAAAGCGCGGTGCAGATGAGTTGTTTGGCGGGGCTGCCCGCGAGAGGCTTGCCGCTGTGGCGGCAGACGATGGTGGAGAGAACGATCCAGGAGATCGCGGGAAAGGCGCAGAGCGCTGAGTAAAGCGCTATGGCGAAGGGCGTGATGCCGCGAACGCCGACCCAGCTGGTGGCGAAGGGGATGAGGGAGAGGCTGAAGAGGAAGGCGAGGTTCGACCAGAGCAGGCCGTGGCTGACGTACTCGACGTCGTCGATGAGGTAGTGATGGTTGACCCAGTAGATGCCGGCCTGGACGAAGCTGAGGAGATAGATGAGGACGAGGCGGAGGTCGATGTGAAGGGCGGCGAGGTTGGTGGCGTCATGGGTGGAGGGAACCCTGAGCTCGAGCACCATGATGGTGATGATGACGGCGATGACGCCGTCGGAGAAGGCTTCAAGGCGCGAGGGGCTGAGGCGTTCTGGCATGGGCTTGCGATGAAGGATATACCGGCCTAGTGCGTGCGCGCAGGAGGATTTGCGAGCAGCTGTTCCATGCGAAGGTAGACGCCGTTGGTCCAGCCGAAGCCGACGACGTTGGTTTTGTAGCCGGCGGTGATGGCGACGGAGGAGGAGGAGGTGTCCATGTTGTATTTTTCGCGGAGGGTGTGGTCGCGCTGGAAGCTGTCGCGGACGGTGGCGGTGAACTCGCGAGCGATGCGAAGGGCGTCGGCGGTGTAGCCGTAGCGGGCGAGGCCTGCAACGGCAAGCCAGTTGGTGGGGGCCCAGCCGAAGGGCGCGTCCCATTGCTCACCGGTTGTTTGGGTGCTCATCTGCAGGCCACCGCGGCGCTCGAAGAGCGGGAGATTGGCGGCGAGGCGTTTGGCTTGCGCAGGCGATGCGAGACCGGACCAGAGGGCGTAGTAGGTGGTGAGATAGCGGTAGGTGGATTGCTGGTGGGTTAGGAAGTTGTAGTCGACGAAGAGGCCGAGCTTGTTGTTCCAGAGAAGTTTGTTGATGCGGTGTTTGCGCTGGGCGGCGATGCGGTTCCAGTGCGTGGACGCGGTGGGGTTGTCGAGGATGGTTTCGATGTGGGCGAGGTCGTGCTCGTACTTGAAGAGCAGGGCGTTGAGGCAGATGGGCGCGTAGTCTTCGGTCGATCCGCTGAAGGGGCCGAAGCGGAAGCTGGTGTCGAAGCCGGATTCGCGCATGGAGCGGTCGCCGACGTAGAAGGCGGGGGGTAGCTCTTCGTCGCGCGAGGATGTTTTTTCGAGATAGCTGGAGGAGGTTTGCCGAGGATGGGCCTGGAGCCAGTGGAGGACGTCGGTGTAGTAGGTGCTGTCGTCAGCCATCTCGGGAACGGGGCCGTGGCCGAGATCGAAGTAGCGCGAGAGGCCGGTGGCGCCGGCGAGGTGCGGCGGTGCGATCCAGAGAGCGTGATCGCGGAGGAGGTACGGGAGGGATCTTTCGAGCCAGGTGCGGGCTCCGGTTGGGTTGGTGGTGCGTTCGGCGTCGTAAATCGCCAACACCATCGACGAAAGAAAGGACGGCTGCGAGCGCGTGAGGTAGTAGGTGCGGTTGGCGTTGAGGATGGAGCCGTAGTGGTCGATCTCGTAGAAGAAGTTTTCGACGGTTCCACGGGCGAGGGGGAGGCGATTGTCGGCGAGCTCACCGAGAAGAATGAAGTAGCTGTCCCAGCCGTACATCTCGTTGAAGCGGCCGCCGGGAACAACATAACGGTTGGGCAGATAGAGCAGGCCGGGCGTGCGGATGGCGTCGGGTGAGAGATCACCTTCGTGGTGGATTGCTCTTGGTAGAGAACGCACGTCGACGTGGCACTTGGTCTGCATGGCGCGGACGGCGGGAGGGATGGGTTCGCCGGCGGGGAGGTATAGAACAGGCGTGGTGGTGAGTTTGGGATCGGCGATGGAGGCGCAGTTGGACATGGAGCGGGAGAGCGTATCCCAGGATTGGTGGATATAGGTGTTGATGTTCTTTGGAGAGGGTTGCGGCGATTGCGCGGCGAGCGCGAGTGGGAAAAGCAGAGCTGCGATTAGAGAGCGGCGAAGCACGATGGGCATGATGCTAGCTCATTGCGTGAGGCGTTTGCGAAAGAAGAGGGTCGCCTGAGAGTTGTCGTTGAAGCGTTCGCAGGGTTCGTAGCCACGGTTGCGATAGAGCGAGAGCGCGGCGGTGAACTCTTCCGTGGAGTC
The DNA here is from genome assembly GCA_036509515.1 of Acidobacteriaceae bacterium. Lineage (GTDB taxonomy): Bacteria > Acidobacteriota > Terriglobia > Terriglobales > Acidobacteriaceae > Granulicella. The sequence goes on along the minus strand of DATCFM010000059.1, from coordinate 8,542 downwards.
GAGGTAGATCCAGGTGAGATGGTGAGCGGAAGCGATGAATTCGATGTGGTCCATGAGCTGCGAAGCCAGGCCGTGGCCGCGGACTTCAGGCACGACGAAGAGGCGCTTGCACTCCGCTGCGGAAGGGATGGATGGAATTGTGCGGAGCATAACGCAGCCGACGAGAGAACCATCACGCTCCGCGAGAAGGTAGCCGAAAGGCGATGGTTGCTCGATGTAGCGGAGAACGCGCTCGGGTGGATCGTGCTCCCAGACGTACCACTCGGTGTAGTAGCGGTCGAGGAGTGCCAGGACCTGCGGGAGATCGTCCGGCGTGGCGCGGCGCAGGACGAAGGAGGATGAGGTTGCGGGGTTAGACCCAGTCGCCATGGCGCATGAGTGGATCGGCGGAACCGTTGGCGGCGAGGCCGTCGATGTTCATGGCGGCGTTGCCGATCATCCAGTCGACGTGGATGAGGCTTTCGTTGGCGCCTAGTTTGGAGAGCTCCTCGTTCGACATTTTTTCGCCGTTGATGAGGCAGGTGGAGTAGGCCTGGCCGAGCGCGATGTGGCTGGCGGCGTTCTCATCGAAGAGCGTGTTCCAGAAGAGAATGCCGGACTGGGCGATGGGCGAGTTGTGGGGGACGAGCGCGACCTCGCCGAGGCGGCGCGCACCGTCGTCGGTGGAGATGAGCTTGCGGATGGCCTCTTCGCCTTTGGTTGCGGTGACTTCGACGATCTTGCCATCCTTGAACTCGCAGCGAATGTTTTCGATAAGCGTGCCCTGGTGCGAGAGCGGCTTGGAGGCGGAGACCACGCCGTGCACGCGGTCTTTATGCGGCGTGGTGAAGCACTCTTCGGTGGGGATGTTGGGCTGGCAGTAGATGCCGTTGCCGGCGGTGGTGCCGCCGCCGGCCCAGAGATGCTGGTCGGCGAGGCCGACAGTGAGGTTGGTTGCGCCGTCGGGCGTGAAGAAGCGGAGCGAGTGGAAGCGCTTGCTGTTGAGGAGATCGACGCGGCGTTTTAAGTTGGCTCCGTGTTGCTGCCAGTCCTCGACGGGGTCGTTACCGGTGATGCGCGAGGTGCGGAAGATGGCGTCCCAGAGTTTGCCGAGCGCGAGCTCTTCGGGGTCGCCGGGGAAGACGAGCGCGGCCCAGGCGGGGGTGGCGGCGGCGACGATGGTCCAGTTGATTTCGTGGCGGGTGATGAGCTCCATGGCGGGCTTGTAGGCCTTGGACGTGGCGATGTTGGAACGCGAGACTTTCGCGGGGTCCTGGCTGGAGAGCAGCGCGGGGTTGGCTCCGGTGATGGCCATGCGCGCGGCTCCGGATTTGAAGGCGTCGGCAATGGCGTTGTAGTACCACTGGGGCGCGTAGTCGAAGCTGGAGTCGGGAGCGAACTGGTAGCGCGCGAGGGCGATAGCGTCGTCGGCGAAGAGCGTGGTGACGAGCTTCGCGCCGGCCTTGTAGGCGTGCTCGACGATGCGGCGGACGAGTGGGAGCGCGTCGGTGGGTGCGGTGAGCACGAGCTCCTGGCCTTCACGCAAGCCGAGGCCGACGCGGATGGAGACTTCGGCGAGGCGGTCGAGCTTCTGGTCGAACGAAAGAGAGGCGAAGGAGGAAGACGGCTTGGAGGCGGGGCTCATGCTGTTAGGGTACGGAGCGGATGCTGCTGCTGCAAGTGCGGATGAGACGATAGAGATGTCTGCTGAAAAGATGGAGCCGAGAACGAATGAAGGTTGTGTGGATGTTGGGCTGGATGCTGGCGGGTGTGGCTGCGGGGGCACAAGGCGTGCCAAGCCAGCAGGGACAGGGGAAGCAGCACCAGAACGCGGCGAAGATTCCGGCGATTCCGGCGATTCCGACGGTACGCACGACGGTTGTGGTGGTGGGTGCGCCCGATCCGCTGACGGAAGAGGAGTCGGCGCGTTCGACATCGACGCTGGAGGTGCAGCCGGCGAAGCTGACGTACAGCGATTCGCTGGATCTGCTGCGGAACGATACTTCGGTAGATTTGGAACAGCGGGGCGGCGACGATGTGCAAACGGATGTGACGATTCGCGGCGGATCGTTTGAGCAGACGCTGGTGCTGCTTAATGGATTGCGGATCAATGATGCGGAGACGTCGCACTTTAATCTCGATCTGCCGCTGGTGACGGATGCGCTGGCGAGCGTGAATGTGTTGCGGGGCGCGGGCTCGGCGCTGTATGGGTCGGATGCGGTGAGTGGTGTGGTGGATTTTGTGACGGCTGCGCCGGAGCTAGGCTTGCGGTTGAAGGCGAGAGCGGGCGGCGGGAGCTTTGGCGAAAATGAGCAGGCGGCTGTGGCGTCGTGGGGTGGAGCGAAGGCGAGCGAGGTGCTTGCGGGTGGGCGTGAGTTTTCGTCGGGGTTTATTGCCGACAGGGATTACCGGTCGGAGGAGATGAGCTCGGAGACGCGGGCGCACTCGCGGTTAGGCGATAGCGATGTGTTGCTGGCGGGAAGCGATCGCGCGTTTGGGGCGGCCGGGTTTTATGGCGATTATGACTCGTGGGAGCGGACGAAGGGATGGTTTGCGGCGCTGACGCAGCAGATCGACGCGAAGACCCAGGCGGCGCTGGCGTTTCGCAGGCACAGCGATATTTTTCTGCTGGAACGCGATCAGCCGGCGGGGTACAAGAACCAGCATCTGGATACGAGCTGGCAGGGAGCGGTAAGGCGCAAGGACGATCTGCCGCTGCATGGGGCTGCGTTGTTTTATGGGCTGGAGGCGAATGCGGACGAGATTCACAGCACGAATCTTGGCGACCATGGGCGCAATCGCGGAGCAGGGTATGTTGATTTTGAGCTGCTGGGAGAGCGGTGGGGAACGGTTTCAGTGGGAGCGCGCGAAGAGGTGTTCGACGGCGAGCGCGCGGTGTTTACGCCGGATGTTGCGGTGAGCGCGTGGGCGAGTCATGCGGTGAAACTGCGAGCCTCGGTAGGGCGCGGGTTTCGTCTGCCGACATATACGGACCTGTACTATTCGGATCCGGTGGACATTCCGAATCCCAACTTGAAGCCGGAGTCGGCGTGGAGTTTCGATGGCGGCGCGGACTGGTATGTGAATGCGCGGCTGTCGGCATCGCTGACGGTGTTTCACTCGATCCAGACGGATGCGATCGATTATGTGCGGGCGAATGCGAGCGAGCCATGGCAGGCGGAGAATCTGACCGGGCTGCACTTTACGGGCGTGGAGGCTGGAGTGGACTGGCGTCCAGCGACGGGGCAGCAGGTGCGGCTGGCGCTTACGACGTTGAGCGGCGCGCAGAATGCGCTGAATGGATTGCAGTCGGAGTATGTGTTTAATTATCCGGTGCAGAATGGGAGCGCGGAGTGGATTGGCCGGTGGAAGAACGGGATGCTGCTGCGGCAGCGGGTGCGGGTGGTGAATCGGATTGCGCGGAGCGTGTATCCGGTGTGGGATGCGTCGGCGGCGTATGAAGGCAAGCGCGTGCAGCCGTATGTGCGGGCTACGAATTTGAACAATGCGGATTATCAGGAGATCGTCGGCGTGCCGATGCCGGGGCGGACGTTGGCTGCGGGCGTGCAGGTGGTGATCGGGCGGGAGTGAGCGTGGGCTGACGGTCGACGTTTATAGCTTGTCGAAGATTTCGCGGAAGTCGTAGACGCCGGGTTTGGCGTTGGAGAGCCATTCAGCGGCGCGGACCGCACCTTCGGCAAAAGGGCGACGGGAGTGCGACTCGTGCGTCAGAAGGATGCGATCGCCGTTGCCGGTGGCTTCGAGGATGTGCAGACCGACGGCTTCGCCGTGGCGGATGGATTTGATGGGGACCTCTTGCATGTTGGAGGCGCGGCGGACGACGTCGCGGAGGGTGAGCGCGGTGCCGCTGGGGGCGTCGAGCTTGGTGAGGTGATGGGTCTCGGAGATGGAGAGCTGGTAGCCGGCGGCGGTGAGCTCCTTGGTCATCGTCTCCGCTAGACGCAACATGAGCTGCACGCCGATGGAGTAGTTGCTGCCGTAGAGCAGGCTGGCATTGCGGCGCTTGGTGAGCGCAATCATGTCGGGCAGGCGGTCGTACCATCCGGTGGTGCCGACGACCATCTTCGCGCCGTTGGCGAGGCAGGCGCGCATGTTGGGGACGACGGCCTCGGGTGTGGTGAAGTCGACGACAGCGTCAAAGCCGGTGACGAAGGGCGGCGTGAGCGCAGAGGCGTTCTGGTTTTCCTTGGCGTCGAGGACGTGAACGCTGTGGCCGTGCTCGGCGGCGACGTCCGCGACGAGTTTGCCAGTTTTGCCGACACCGAGAACGAGAATGCGCATGGGGTAACTCCTAAGCGTTGGAGGCGATGGCGCGCGCTTCTACATCGAAGATACTCGCGTCGGGCGCGGAGAAGAACTTGCGGTGCAGGGAGCGGATGGCCTCTTCGACGTCCACTTCATCGATCATGAAGCTCATGTTGATCTCGCTGGCGCCCTGGGAGATCATGCGGATGTTGACGTGGGAGACGGCGCTGAAGACCTGCGCGGCGATGCCGCTGTGGCCGCGGATGTCTTCGCCGACCAGGCAGATGAGCGCTTTGCTGCTCTCGTACTTCACGTCGGCGATGCGGCCGAGCTCTTCGCAGATGGCGGGCAGCGCCTCGCGCGAGTCGACCGTGACCGAGATCGAGACTTCGGAGGTGGAGACCATATCAATGGCGCATTTGTGCTTGTCGAAGATGTCGAAGACCATCTTGAGGAAGCCGTGCGCGAGCAGCATGCGGCTGGCTACGATGTCGATGATGGTGAGTTTCTTTTTCGCGGCGATGGACTTGAACGGGCTGGCGCAGGGCGGCGGCGTGGCGGTGATGCGCGTGCCGTCGTTGGACGGATTGCGGCTGTTGAGCACGAAGACGGGGATGTTCTTCTGCACGGCGGGGAGGATGGTGGCGGGGTGCAGGACCTTGGCGCCGAAGTAGGCGAGCTCGGCGGCCTCTTCGAAGCTGATGATGCGGACGCGGAGCGCGTCGGGACAGATGCGGGGGTCGGTGGTCATGATGCCGTCGACATCGGTCCAGATTTCGATGGCGCCGGCGTGGAGGCCACCGCCGACGAGGGCTGCCGTGTAGTCGGAGCCGCCCCGGCCGAGCGTGGTGGTGATGCCGTTGCATGAGCCGATGAAGCCGCCCATGACGGCAACTTTCTTCGCAGCGACGAGCGGAAGAACCTGCTCGGTGAGGGCCTGCTCGATGGCGGGCTCGTCGGGTGTGGCCTTGCCGTAGTGGTCGTTGGTGAGGATGAGGTCGCGGGCGTCGACGTGGGCTGCGTCGAGACCGCGCTCGGCGAAGGCGGCGGTGGCCATGACGCTGGAGAGGCGCTCGCCGAAGCTGACGATGAGATCGGAGGAGCGGGCGGTGAGCTCGCCGACGACGGCGATGCCGCGCACGAGCTCTTCGAGACCGTCGAAGGCGCGCTGGATGTCGAGTTCAAGGGCGGCGAGGCGGTCGGCGTTTCCTACGAGCTCGCTGGCGACCTGCAAGTGGCGTGCGCGCAGGCGGGTGATGATCTCGATGGCCGCGTCGCGATCGCCGCGCCCGGCGAGGGCGGCGGCGGCACACGCGAGCAGCTGGTCGGTGACCTTGGCCATTGCGGAGACGATGACCACAGGACGCAGACCCCTGCGGATGCGGCTCTCGACGATGCCGGCGGTGCGGAGGATTGCGGTCGCGTCCTCGACGGAGGTGCCGCCAAACTTCATGACTACGATTTTGGGCCGTGCGGAGGAAGGGCCGGGCGTTGCGCTCATGCGGGCACCGCGCTCTCTTCGAGGCTGGCGGCGGAGCCGATGGGCGGGAAGCTGCTGAAGTCGAACTTGCCGAGCACGGCAAGGATCTCGGCGTTCAGGATGGCCGCGCCGGCGGCACCGCGGATGGTGTTGTGCGAGAGCAGGGTGAACTTCCAGTCGAAGAGCGAGCAGGGACGCAGGCGGCCGACGGTGGTGGACATGCCCTGGCCGCGCATGAGATCGAGGCGGGGCTGCGGACGGGCGTCGCCTTCGGCGTACTCGACGGGATGCAGTGGGGCGGAGGGCAGATGACCTTCGTGGCCGCTGCCGATAAGCGGCTGGAAGCTGCGCCAAGCATCGAGAATTTCGTCGCGCGTGGCGGCCTTACGCAGCTTGACGCTGACGCATTCGGTGTGGCCTTCGAGCACGGGGACGCGGTTGCACATGGCGGAGACAGTGGCCGCGGCGGGCTGGAAGCCAGTGGCTTGGCCCCCTTCAAGCCGGATCGCGCCGAGCAGCTTGCCGATCTCTTCCTGGAGCTTTTCCTCTTCGTTTTTGATGAAGGGGATGACGTTGCCGAGGATGTCGAGCGAGGGAACGCCGGGATAGCCCGCGCCAGAGACGGCCTGCATGGTGGAGACGAAGAGTTTTTCGATGCCGAAGCGCTGGTGGAGCGGAGCGAGCGGGAGCACGAGGCCGATGGCGCAGCAGTTGGGGTTGGTGACGAGATAGCCCCCGGAGGCCTGGATCCCGTTGGCTCCGCGGCGCGTGGCCTGGGCTTCGATGACGTCGAGGTGAGCTGCGTTGACCTCGGGCACGACGAGTGGGACGTCGGGCGCCATGCGGAAGGCGGAGCTGTTGGAGATGACGGCGCAGCCGGCGGCGGCGAACTTTGGCTCGAGCTCGCGGGCGATGGGCGCGTCGATGGAGGAAAAGATGATGCGGGGCAGCTCAGTGGAGGAAGCTTCAGGGGTGTTGGGCTGAAGTACCATCTCGGCGATGCGGGGGGGGAGCGGGGTGTCGAGACGCCAGGCGCAGGCCTCGGCGTAGGTTTTGCCCGCGCTGCGGTCGCTGGCGGCGAGCCAGATGATGTTGAACCAGGGGTGGTCGGCGAGCAACTGAATGAAGCGCTGCCCCACCGCGCCGGTTGCTCCCAGAATGCCTACATTGCGACGTTCCATCTACCAAGTTTATCGCACGCCATTGCATCGAGGAGATGACTTCGGCGTGGCACACCCCAGGTTCGTTCTGTAGAGCTAGCCGTCGACCTCGACGACGCGGCGGCGGCTGTAGACGCGGGATCCGCCACCGCCCCAGGCGATGATCAGCGCGATGACGTGCAACAGGAACCAGATCGTGATGCCCTGGTCCGTATAGATCCAGAAGAGGATCAGGATGCGCGGGATGAGGACGGCGACGATGATGTCCAGCACAGTAGCGGTATGGGGAATGAAGTTGCCCATGCCGTGCTGAAGCCACGCGACTAGGATGCAGATGCGCGGCAGAAAGAGCGACAGCACCAGAAACCAGAGCGGGATGCCATGGATGGGGAAGGTCAGGGAATAGTGCATCAGCAGCCTTTCAACGACAGTGTTGGTGACGGTGAGGATGCGTTACAGACCGAAGTTAGATGCGAGTTTACTTCGCGGCGTATGTGAAATCTGCCTTGGCCGTGGAGTGGGCCGGGACGGTTACCTGGATGTCCTGCTCGCCGAGCTTTTCATGGACGGCCGCCACAGTATAGGTGCCGGGAGGCAGACCGTGCAGCGTAAATGTGCCGTCGGGGCTGGTGACGGCGAAGAAGGCGTTGGGCGCGACGTTGATGAAGGCGTTCATCCAGGGATGGTTGTTGCAGCGGACGGGGATCATCAGCTCGGGCGCGTGGAAGGTCTCGGTTTGGGGCTGGCCCATGGGCATCTCGGAGATGTCGACGGAGTGGTTGGCGGAATCCTGCGGAAGCGTGTGGACATTGTGGGTCGCGGGGTCGGAGTTGCGGAACTCCACCTTGCCGCCCTGTTGCACGCCGATGACGTGCGGGATGTAGCGGCAGCCTTTTTGATCCATGACGATGGGCGGCGCACCGCCGGCGGCCCGCCAGGGGGCGATGCCGCTCTTGACGTAGACGAAGACGTTGGCCAGCTTGCCTTTGTCGACGATGTACTGCTCGGTGAAGTTGGGCGTGTCGCTGAAGGCGCAGGCGGGGTCGGCGGACATGTCGATGCGGATGCGCGCGGGGGCCTGGCCGGTGAAGTGGACGACGCCGGTGATGCTGCCTGCGGTGGCGGGATCGATAGTGGGCGCGGCTGTGGGCTGAGAGGATGGGTTGCTCGCGGCCGGTGTGGCGCTTGATGTTCCGCTGTGATGGCAGCCGCAGAAGAGCAATGCGGTGGAGAGGGCGAGCGATGCGACAGGTCGAGCGATTTTCACGATGCCTTTTTGGATGCGATCGGCGATGTATCGGTTAGCGACGAAGTGGAACGGCTTGGGAATTCAGGGCTGCATGGCGGCGAGGATCGCTTCGCCGAAGGCGCGCGTTCCGGCGCTGCCGCCGACGTCGCGGGTCAGGGTCTTGCCTTCGGCGTAGACGTGCTCGAGTGCTTTCTGGATTAGTCCGGCTGCGTCGGCCTCGCCGATGTGGTGCAGCATGAGGACGGCGGACTGCAGCAGCGCGGTGGGATTGGCCTTGTCCTGCCCGGCAATGTCGGGCGCTGAGCCATGCACGGCTTCGAAGATGGCGGCGTCGGCGCCGATGTTGGCTCCGGGGACGAGGCCGAGGCCGCCGACGAAGGCGGAGCAGAGGTCGGAGAGGATGTCGCC
>DATCFM010000058.1:0-50074 GCA_036509515.1 Acidobacteriaceae bacterium | reverse complement strand
GAAGGCCGCAGGCCGAGAGCAGCAGGACGATCGCCGTCGCCGCGTATCCGTGGTGCTGCACTGCGGCCAGCAGATTCATCGTGCTCTTGGGCTCCCGTCAAACTTTCAGATGCCAGGTTCTTTCCGGTTGGATGCTGGTGTAGGAGATAGCGTCGCACGGCGCATGCCTTTGGTACCGTGTGGGCGCGCCGAAAGCAGATTCCCTACGGGGATGACAGTAAGAAAGCAAAGGCAAAAGCAGGTCCTTCGGCTTCGCGCTGTTCAGGGCCGGGATGACAATTTCAGGGTCGCCTCTTTAGAAGTTCAGCCGCAGGCCGAGCTCCAGCTGGCGCTCGCGGCTGAGGCCCGAGGTTGAGGAAGTTGGCGTGCCGAAGGCGGGAGTGGTGAGGCCTTCGGCAGCGATCGTCGCCGCGTCCTGAAAGATCAGCGGCGCCGGCTGGCCGTCGGCGACGGGTTTTTCAAGCAGAAAGGCGCGGGTTTCGAGGTGGGAGAGATTGCGACTGTTGAGAACGTTGGAGGCCTGGGCGAAGGCGCTGAGGCGGAGATTGTGGTGCAGCGTGAGCTCGCGGTCCAGGCGAAGATTCATGGTGGCGCGTGGCGGCAGGCGGTGCGTGTTGCGGCCCAGGGTGGGCAGCCAGGTTGCGCCGCCGGAGCCGTTGAGGGACTCGCGTCCGCCGGAGAGCCTGGTCCCGCCGAAGACGGCGTAGCTATAGGGCGCGCCGCTGCCCGCGGTGGCGGTCGTCACTAGACCCCAGCCGGAGAATGTGCGGCGGAAGGCCTCAGAGCCGTGATGGAAGTTGGAGCGCAAGAGCAGATCGCCAGCGAAGCGATGCGGGAAGTCGAGGCTGGAGAGACCTTTGTCGTAGCCGTCGGTGAAGGGGTCGAACTGGCCGTTGAGGCGCGGCGTGGCGGAGAGTTGCGGGCCGTAGTCGATGGCGTGCGCGAAGGTGTAGCTGCCGCGGAGCTGAACGTCGCCCAGGCGGAGGCGGCTGGAGGCCGTGAAGGCGTGGTAGGTCGCGTTGGCGTGCGAGACGAGCGCGGAGATCGGACCGAAGGCTGTGGAGCGGCGCGCGGTATAGCGCGGAACGGCGAAGCTCTGGCCGGTGTGCAGGCCGGGGTATCCGTCGCCGCCCTGGATTACGTAGGAGGCTGTCGAGGTGGACGGCGCGATGTTGAGGTCGACGCTCTGCGGAAGCTGCGTGGCGATGGCCATGGCGTAGGCGGCGCGAAGATCGAAGCGGCGACCGCTGCGCTCGAGCGAGAGTGTGGCTCGCTGGACGGAAGGCATGCGGAAGGTGTGAGCAAATAAAACGGCGGAGCTGGTCTGGATGACGGGCAGCGGCGGCTCGCTGGTGTAGGCGCAGGGATAGCCGAAGCCCTGGTTGGCGACCTGCGGGCAGAGGGTGGTGGTGGAGGGCGTGATGTGGATGCGGCGCGTCGTGGAGGGGAGATCGGTGTCGGCAAGCGCCGCACGCACCGTAGCGCCGGGGACGCGACCGAAGAAGACGCCGTAGCCGATGCGCGCGGTGATCCATCGGCCGCGGCCGGGAGCCCAGGCGAGCGAGACGCGCGGGCCGAAGTTGTTGCGGTCTTCGGGAATGACGGAGGTCGCGCCGCTGAGCGGGCCGGCGAGGGTGCTGACCACCTGGTCGAGCGCGGGGTTGGGCGTCTGCGGCGGAGGGAGCAGCGTGTAATCGTAGCGCGCGCCGAGCGTGAGGGCGAGGCCGTGCGGCAGATGCAGCGCGTCTTCGGCGAAGCCGGCGATGTCGTGCGTGACGAACTGCGTGTCCGCGGCGCTGAAGCCTTGCGTGTAGCTGCGGAAGCAGAAGAGGTGGACCGTCGCGTTGATGCTGGGGCAGGCGCCGTTGGGGTAGGCGTGCACGTTGAAGGTGTAGTCAGTGATCCAGTCGACGAGGCCGCCGTCGTGGCCGTTGGTTGTGCCGCTGTCGTAGAGGAAGGTTCCTTCGGGATTCGAGACTGAAGCGATGCGGTCGTGGATGCGGCTCCAGTCGGCGCCGAAGGTGAAGGTGTGACGGCCGCGCGTGAGGGTAAAGAGATCAGCAAGCTGGATGCGGCGCTCATCCGGATAGGCGGTGCGGCCGATGTTCGAGGGCGTTCCGTAGCTGAATCCATTGGGCGAGATGGAGACCTGCGGAGCGAAGCCGCCGACGCTGATGGCCGGCTCCTGTGGGAGCGGCGTGTGCGGGGACTCGAACTCGAGGTCGCGCGCGAATTGGCCGCGCAGCTCGTTGGTGGAGCGCGGCGAGGGACGAAAGAGCCAGCGCGCGGTAACGGCATCGACGTGGATGACGCTGTCGGCGAGGCTGGCGCGGCCGCGCGCGACGACGGCGTCGGATGCGCCGGCGCCTGAGCCGGTGGGCGAGTTGAAGCGGTTGCGAATGTAGCCGAAGTTGAGCTGCTGGCGCGGGCCGGCGAAGTCGAGTCGCGCGAAGCCGCGGGTGCGCGAGGCGGTGCGCTGCTGCGGGCCGGAGAGGCTGTCGAGCAAGTTGAGCGCAGTGTTGGCCGCTTCTGCGCTGACGCCGCGGTTCGCCAGCAGGGCGAGCTGTTCAGGTGTGAGCGCGTAGAAGCTGGCGAGTGCGGGCGAGGAGACGATCTGGCCGTCGCGGAGCTGGACTTCGAGCGAGGTAAAGAGCGACGCGTGTTGCAGCCAGTTGACGCGCAGGCGGGCGAGCGGCAAGCCGATCGAACCTCCGAATTGCAGGCGGCGGTCGTCGGGTTTCACGAGCGAGCTGCTGATGACGCCGTTCTGGTAGTGCGTCGCAACAGAGAAGGGGTTGGTCGCGGCGAAGGCGCTCTGGCGCGTGCGCGCGAAGGCTGTGCCGTGGATGCGCTGATCGAGCGTGCGCGTGGTGACGGCGATGACGCCGCCTGCCGCTCCACCGTACTGCGCGGAGAAGTTGCGCGGCAGCATGCGATAGGAGCGCACCGCGCTTCCACCGAAGTTAATTGCGGTGCGCGGGCCTCCGGCGGCGGCGCCGCGCGGGCCGGAGCGGAAGTTCTGGGTGGTGGAGAGGCCGTCGAGCAGCTCGGCGTTCTGCGTGGGCGAGAGGCCGTTGATGCTGAGGCCTGAGGCTGCACCGAGCTCGGACGCTTCGCGATCGGCGGCGGGCGTCGCGGGATCGTCCTCGCTGGTGTCGGTTGCGGACGCGGCGGCGAGCGTTGCGTTGTTGGCGGTGGAATCGGGTGGAGCGGCCTGGCTGTCGGAGGTGCTGTTCGCGGGAGTTTGAGCGGCGCTTGGCGCAGGGGTTTGCGCATGCAACATCGCCGGATACAGCGCGCAGAGCGCAAGCAGAAGGAACGCAGCGAAGGCCGCGGGGTTGCGCCGGAGGGAGCGGCGCGGAGCGAGCGTGCTGAGCAGTGCGAGGAGGACCGGCAAGCGAACCCTGCTCCGGGAATTGGCCGGAGCTCCTGAAGCGCAGCAGAAGGTGAGCGTGCACTCGCTGCCCAAGCGGGGGAGCGAGGATGAACGTGGGGCGTGCTTCGAGGCTAGCTGAGTTGAGGCGTCTTTGTGAAGGCATCCTGCACAATTTGAGCGCTAAGGTACCGGCCGAGCGTCTACAATCGTGGCCGCAGGAGGCAACCTGATGCTCGATCCGGCCCGGCTTACCGCTCTGCTTACGGCCATCAGCTTTGCCGCCGGCCTCAACGTGTATCTCACGGTCGCCGTGCTGGGTCTGCTGGGGCGGTTTCATGTGCTGCAGTTGCCGCCCGGCATCGCGGTGCTCGACCACACGTGGGTGATTGCCCTGGCGATTGCGCTGAGCGTGATTGAGGCGGTCGCGGACAAGATTCCCTACTTCGATCTGGTATGGAACGCGCTGCACACGTTCATTCGCATCCCTGCGGCGGCGCTGCTGGCCTACCAGGCCTCGAGCTCGCTTTCGCCGGCCGAACATGCGCTGGTCACGGTGATTGCAGCCGCCATCGCGGCAGTGGCGCACACCACCAAAACGTCGGCGCGGGTGGCTGTCTCCGCTTCGCCTGAGCCGGTATCGAATGCCGTGCTGAGCACATCGGAGGACGTGGTGGCGGCGGGCATCACGTGGCTGGCCACGGTTCATCCCTTTGTGGGTGCCGGCCTGGTTGTTGCGGCGCTGATCGTCATCGTCTTCCTGGCGCGGCGCGTCATGCGAGGCGTGCGGGGGTTTCTGGCGCAGTTGCGCGGGGGACCGGCTTCGTCCGGGAATTCACCAGGTTCGCGGACGGATGTCGCCGGAGGATAGAGACGCGGCTGTCACATTACGCTTCGGCACAATAAACTGTTGAAAGCTCGCGCGAGGTGAGCGCTCGATCGCGTGACTACCATTGCCGCCAAACCTGCTTCGTTTCGCGCCCCGCGCATTATTTTCTGGGTGGCGTTTCTGCTGCGCGTGGCGTGCATCGCCATCGGGCATACGTATCGCATCCGCGTAATCGACCACCACTTCGACTTTGGATTCGAGGCAGGGCGTATTGCGCGGTCGCTGGTCGAGGGCCATGGCTATGGCAATCCGTTCAATGGATGGAGCGGGCCGACAGCGTGGCTGCCTCCGCTGTATCCGTTGCTGCTGGCGCTGGCGTTCAAACTGTTTGGCCTGTACACGCGCGCAGCCGCCTTTTTCGTGCTCACGGCAAACAGTCTGTTCTCAGCCGCCATTGCGCCAGCGGTCTACGAGATTGCGGCTCGGTGCTTCGACGCGCGGGGCTTCGCGAGGCGGAGATCGACAAAGGCTGCGCCGGTAGCGTTGTGGTCGGCGTGGATGTGGGCGGTGTATCCAGCGGCGCTCCAATATGCGATCCACTGGGTGTGGGAGATGTCGCTTTCGACGTTCCTGTTTACGTGGGCCCTGGTACTGGCGCTGCGGCTGCGCGGGACGGGCGAGGACGAAGAGCGCGCGGGCGCAGGACAGTGGCGGCGATGGTGTGCGTTCGGAGCGATGTGGGGATTGGTCGCGCTGTCGAATGCGTCGTTGCTGCTGTGCCTGCCGGCGATGGCGCTGTGGGCGCTTTGGCCGCGGCTGCGCTGCTTCGGGAATTGGCGTCGCATGCCGCAGATGTGGGGCGGTCCGGTGCTGGCGGCGGTCGCGTTTGCGCTGGTGATGAGCCCGTGGTGGATACGAAATGAGCGCACTCTGCACAGCTTTATCGCGACGCGGTCGAACTTTCCAGCCGAACTTTATGAGTCCACGATGCCATCGCACGACGCATTCCCGTGGGGTGCGGCCATGCCCATGTGGCCCGGAGATCCGAAATTTCAGCTCTATGCGCGGCTGGGAGAGGTGCGCTATATGCAGCTCCGGAAGAAGCAGTCGATCGCCGCGCTGCGCGCTCATCCAAAGGCGCTGGTCAAGCATTCGTTCGATCGCTTTCTCTTCTTCTGGGACAGCACGCCGCATCCCACCGACCGGCATCCTCTGTTGGAGTATGGGCGCGAGCTGAGTTACAGCTTTCTAAGCCTCTGCGGGCTGCTGGGACTGGCCGTTGCTCTGCGCAGGCGGGTCGGCGGAGCCGCGTTGATGGGATGGATGTTTCTGCTGGCCCCTTTGCCGTACTACTTCGTCACGGTGCAGCCGCGCTTTCGCCATCCGATTGAACCGCTGATCGCCATTCTGGGCGTCTACCTGTTTCGTGCGACGGAACCGCGACGCCTGTCTGCGAAGACGGAAGCGTAACTCTGAACAGGCTCGCCGTGCGAAACTGACTGGCAATGAGTACAACGTCCTCTCCAAACTCTCCAAAGATCCTGGTGCAGCGGCTGCTTTCGTCGGCGCAACTGCCTCGCTATGCGCACACCGGTCCTTATGGCGATCTGGCGGCGGATCTGTTTGCGGCGGAGACGGCGACGCTGGCTCCGATTGGCGAGCCGGGAAGCACGATGGCCGTGCGCACCGGGCTGGCTCTGGAGCTGCCGTCGACCCACGGAGCGCTGGTGGAGGACCGCTCCGGGCTGGCTCTGCGCGGCGTGACCACGCTGGCCGGCGTCATCGATCCGGGCTATCGCGGCGAGCTGCGCGTGGTGCTCACCAATCTAGGCGAGGAGGCGCAGACGATCGCGCCGGGACACAGGATCGCGCAGCTGCGCGTGGTCGAGCGCATCCAGGCAACGTTTGAGGAGACCGACACGCTGGCCGAGACGCCGCGCGGTCAGGGTGGCTTCGGCTCGACCGGAGCCTAAAACTTCGCCAACTCCCTCGAGCGAATGAGTCTTTAAAATCGCGCACCGCAGTCGTCGCGGTGGGCGCGAAGGTTGCGGTGCGATCAGACGGCGCGATCAACTTCTAATGGCCGTGCCCGTTGCCCTGCGGATGGTCGTTTCCACCCCCATGAGATTGCGGGGCGGGATGGCCCTGCGGCGCGGGACGAGGCGCTTGCGTTCGCTGCTGCGGAGCGGGACGGGGAGCCTGCATCCTCTGCTGCGGAGCGGGACGAGGCGCTTCCATTCGCTGCTGGGGCGCCGGACGAGGCGGCGCCTGCATGCGCTGTTGCGGCGCCGGACGGCTCTGGGGTTGAGGCGCTTGCATTCGCTGCTGCGGAGCCGGACGGCTCTGCGGTTGAGGCGCCTGCATTCGCTGCTGCGGAGCCGGACGAGGAGCTTGCATCCTTTGCTGCGGCACAGGACGGTTCTGAGGCGTCTGCATGCGCTGCTGCTGCTGCGGCACAGGACGGTTTTGTGGCGTCTGCATGCGCTGCTGCTGCTGCTCCGTTCGTCCAGGCTGGGGCTGGTTTGGCTGCACCGGACGCGCGTTGCCGGGGTTCATGCGCGGATTGACGCCGGGATTCGCTCCGCGGCGCGTTCCATTCACGCCGTTGGGTTCACGATTCGGAACTCCGGTGTTCGGAGCGACGTTGCCGGGCCTTTCGGGCTGGACATTGGGCCTGCCGGGTTCGACGTTAGGCCTTCCAGGCTGCACGTTGGTTCTACCGGGCTCAACGCCGGGACGACCAGGCTGGACATTGGTTCTACCGGGTTCGACGTTGGGCCTGCCGGGCTGCACGTCGCGCGGCGTGGGAGCGATGCCGCGTGGATTCGCGAAGCCGCGCGTCTCCACCGCGCTGGCCGGACGGCCGTGGTTCTGGTTGAAGAATTGGCTGCGGTTCTGTCCCGCCGAGGTACGCACCTGGCGCTGCGCGGGCAGCGCCGCTACGTGATGCTCGCGCCCAGCGGCCAGTTCCTCGGGTTGAGGCGCGCGGTTGATGCCGCCGCGGCCGCCGTTGTAGCTGACGCGGTTCGACGGCCTGCCTTCATAGCGACGGTTGTTATAGACCACAGGGCGGTCATAGTAGTCGTGGATGCCGCCTCCAACGTGAGTCACGGCGCGGTTGTAGTAGAAGTGGTCGCGGTTCCAATAGCCGCCGAAGTAGCCGATGCCGATGTAGCCGAAGCCGTAGTCGATGCCGCCGTAGTAGCCGACGTGCGGTCCCCAGTAGCCATGATGGAAGCGATAGTGGCCGCCATACCATCCCCAATAGGGCGGGGTCCACAGAGCGCCATAGTAAGGCGCTTCAACCCAGGCGCCGGGAACCCAGTAGTAACCTTCAGGACCCCAGGCCCAGTAGCCGGGCGTCCACATGTAGTCGGGCCCGGGAGCGGGCGGCTGATCGTATTCGGGCAGCGGCGGCGGGGCCTGATCGGTCTCTTCGATGGCCTCCTCGCCGGCCTGCTCGGCGTCCGGGTTCTGGTCGTACCCGGCCTGATAGGCAGGCTGGGCATACTGCGGCGTACCCTGCACGATGGGCGCGGGCGCCTGCTGGCCCTGGGGATAGCTCTCCCCCTGCTGCTGCGGCGCGTAGGAAGAGTTTTGATCCAGCACCTGCGTCTGTCCATTCACCGGCGCGAGGTTTGCTGTCGCTGGATCCTGCGCCCCGTTGGCGGCATCTTGTCCCGAAGCGGCAGCGTTGTGGTGGCAACCGGCGGCAAACAGAAGTGCTGCCGATAGTCCCGCCGTCGCCAAAGCGCGGCTATGAATCCTGAACCTGAATGGTTTATCGTTCTGCATGATTTGCTCCTGACCGGCTCTCTCTTGCCAAGGGCCGATCTGTCTAAATCTCTCTACGGGGTAAACCCGCTTGCCTCCGGTAAGATGCGCCGATTCGAAGGCAGGACAACCGGAATTGTTCAATTTGTTCAAATCGCATGAGTTAGACGTTGGCTTGGGAAGAAGGTGTGGCTGAAGCGGTACACTTGTCGCATGCTGCGCGCCTCATTGGTTGCATCGCGGATTACGCGGATTCGCAGGGGTTTCATCAAGCGATTTCGCCGCGGCCGTCATGATCGCGGTCGGTTGGTCAGCTAAGGCCGCTCGTTTCCCGCTTGCAATTCAGAATTGCAAAAGTTGCAAAGTTTTCGCCTGCGGCCCTCGCGCCAGGCGCTCTCCTGTGAGCCTCCGCGCGTTGTGGATCGCGGCCCCATCGGCTGCCAGGAATTGCGTCTATGTGCGCGGCCCGGCAGCGCTCCCCCAAGGAGCCCAAGGAGATTTCCCATGGCTGGCGCCTCCCATCCCGATAGCTTTCACGCCGCAGGAACGTTGACCTCCGGCAAGCAGACCGTCCAGTACTTCCGCCTGAACGCACTTGAACCCGAACTGAAGGGCACCGAACTGAAGGGCGCAAAGCTGTCGCGCCTTCCCTACTCGCTTCGCATTCTGCTCGAAAACCTGCTGCGGCGTGAGGACGGCGTCACCGTCACCGCCGACGACATCCGTTTTCTGGCCAACTGGCAGGCGAAGGCCGAGCCCTCCCGCGAGATCGCCTTCATGCCCGCGCGCGTGCTGATGCAGGACTTTACCGGCGTGCCCGCGATCGTCGACCTGGCCGCCATGCGCGATGCCATGAAGGCGCTGGGCGGCGACGCCGGCAAGATTCAAAAGATCAATCCGCTGGTGCCGGCCGAGCTGGTCATCGACCATTCCGTGCAGGTGGACGAGTACGGTTCGGCGAATGCCTATGACCTGAACGCGGCCATGGAGTTCCAGCGCAACCGCGAGCGCTACGCATTCTTGAAGTGGGGACAGACGGCGTTTCGCAACTTCTCAGCGGTGCCGCCCGGCATGGGCATCTGCCATCAGGTGAATCTCGAATATCTCGCGCGCGTGGTGTTCACGAAGCAAGAGAACGGAGCAACCATTGCCTATCCGGACACGCTGGTCGGCACCGACTCACACACCACGATGATCAACGGCCTGGGCGTGCTGGGCTGGGGCGTGGGCGGCATCGAAGCCGAAGCAGCGATGCTGGGCCAGCCGGTGAGCATGCTCGTGCCGCAGGTCGTCGGCTTCAGGCTGACGGGCAAGCTGCGCGAGGGCGCAACTGCGACCGATCTCGTGCTGACGGTGACCGAGATGCTGCGCAAGTTCGGCGTCGTCGGCAAGTTCGTCGAGTTCTACGGGCCGGGCGTCAGCGAGCTGCCGCTGGCCGATCGCGCCACCATCGCCAACATGGCGCCCGAGTATGGAGCGACCTGCGGCATCTTCCCCGTCGATGCCGAGACGCTGAAGTATCTGCGCCTGACCGGACGCAGCGACGAGCACATCGCGCTGACCGAGGCCTACTTCCGCGCGCAGGGACTCTTCCACACGCCCGACGCGCCGGAGGCCGAGTACTCTGGCCGCCTGGAGCTCGACCTGAGCACCGTCGAGCCGAGCGTTGCAGGGCCGAAGCGGCCGCAGGATCGGGTGCTGCTGCGCGAGACGCCGGAGAGCTTTGCGAAGGTGCTGCCAAGCCTGCTGGGACCGAACGCAAACAAGGGCCAGGTGCGGCAGATGGTGCGCTGGGAGGGCGAGGGCGGACATGCCTCGGCGGACGGTGATCTCGCCAGCTCGGAAGGTGTGCCTGCGCCTCAGCTTCCGGTCAGCGTGACGGTGAAGGCAACGACGCACGAGAAGCCCAGCGGCGATGGCGAGAGCGTGACCGCGGCGACCTCGACAGAGGAGCACACGGTGCAGGCGCGCTTCGGCGTCGATCCGGACAAGTACCTCAGCAACGGATCGATTGTGATTGCGGCGATTACTTCATGCACCAACACTTCGAATCCGTATGTGATGGTTGCGGCTGGCCTGTTGGCAAAGAAGGCCGTCGAGGCCGGTCTGAGGACACCGCCGTGGGTGAAGACCTCGCTTGCGCCGGGCTCGCGCGTGGTGACGGACTACTACACGCGCGCGGGGCTGCTGCCCTATCTCGACAAGCTGCGCTTTCAGGTTGTCGGCTACGGGTGCACAACGTGCATCGGCAACTCGGGGCCGCTGCCTGAGGACGTTTCGAAGTCCATCGAAGAGCATGGGCTGGTGGCCGTGAGCGTGTTGAGCGGCAACCGCAACTTCGAGGGCAGAATCTCGCCGGAGGTGCGCGCGAATTATCTGATGAGCCCGCCGCTGGTCGTCGCGTACGCGCTGGCCGGGCACATCGAGCACAACTTCGATAAGGAGCCGCTGGGCAAGAGTAAGGATGGCCGCGAGGTTTATCTGCGCGACATCTGGCCGAGCCAGAAGGAAGTTGCCGACACCGTCGCTGCCTCGATCGACTCCGAGATGTTCCGCAGCCAGTACAGCAAGGTCACCGACGGCGATGCGAACTGGCAGCATCTGAAGTTTCCAAGTGGCGATACGTATGGATGGGAGCCCGATTCCACCTACATCCGCAAGGCGCCGTACTTCGATGGCATGCCCGCGACGCCGGCTGCTGTCAAAGACATTGCGAATGCGCGCGTGCTCGCCGTGCTGGGCGATTCGGTGACGACCGACCACATCTCGCCGGCGGGATCGATCAAGCAGAACGGGCCGGCGGGCAAGTACCTGATGGAGCACGGTGTGAAGCCGTTCGAGTTCAACTCCTATGGCTCGCGTCGCGGCAACCACGAGGTAATGGTGCGCGGAACCTTCGCCAACGTGCGGCTGCGCAACAAGCTCGCGCCTGGAACCGAGGGCGGCGTGACGCGGCTGCTGCTCGAAGGTCCAGAGTGGGGCCAGCCCATGAGCATCTACGATGCCAGCGTCGAGTACGCCAAGCGCGGCGTTCCGCTCTGCATTCTCGCGGGCAAGGAGTACGGGGCTGGATCTTCGCGAGACTGGGCCGCCAAAGGCCCGCTGCTGCTGGGCATTCGCTTCGTCATCGCGGAAAGCTACGAGCGCATTCATCGCTCCAACCTCGTCGGCATGGGCATTCTTCCGCTGCAATTCCGCAACGGCGAAAATGCCGAGTCGCTCGGCCTCACCGGCGAGGAGACGTACACGCTCGGCGCGAAGCCCGGCGATCTGAAGGCAATGCTCGATGGCAAATTCGCGAACGGAAGAACGCTGACCGTCGTCGCAACTGCGGCGGATGGAAAGAAGAAGGAGTTCGCTGCAACCGTGCGCATCGACACGCCGCAGGAGATCCTCTACTACCAGCACGGCGGCATTCTGCAGTACGTGTTGCGGCAGCTTGCGGGCAAGGCGTAGCGCATGGGGCTCTTCAAGAAAAAACTCAAGCAGGAGCACAAGATCATGCTGCAGCACGACCGCGCGGGCGGCGCGCTGCAGCCTGAGTACCATCGCGCCACGCCGGAGTGCCCGCACCCCGAGCAGTGGTCGATGTTCGATTCCATGACCGCCGAGCTCGAGGTGCTGGAGCTTCTGGCAACGCTCGTAACCACGCTGAAGCCGAAACTCGTCGTCGAGACGGGAAGCTTCCTCGGCGTCTCCACCGAGTGGATCGCGCGCGCGCTGGAGCGCAACGCCGAAGACGGCCGCTCGGCTGCCGGTAAGGTCATAAGCTGCGAGTACGATCCCCAGGTCTATGCGCGGGCGAAGCAGCGGTTCGAACGCAGCCCGCTGGCGCGCTTCGTCGACCTTCGCAACGAGAGCTCGCTGGAGATCGCCATCGACGGCACGATCGATCTGCTCTTCTCGGACTCCGATCCCAATCTGCGCGAAGCCGAGGTGCGGCGGTTTCTTCCCCAGATGAAGCCGGATGGACTGATTCTCATCCACGATGCAAGCTCGCATCTGGAGACGGTGCGCGAGGCCGCGAAAAAGATGGAGCGCGAAGGATTGATATCAATACTTCTGCTGCCCACGCCGCGCGGTCTGGTGCTGGCACAGCCAAAAACGGCGCTCGCCTGAACCTGCGGTCTCTTAAGAAGCTAAGAAGCAGCTGCCAGAGGACGCACGGGCACGCGAACCCACGCCATCCCCGCGGCCTCGGCGGCTTGAATTCCCAAATCCGCATCCTCAAAGACAAGACAGTCGGCGGGCGCGACGTTCAACTTGCGCGCGGCGAGAAGGAAGGGCTCGGGATCGGGCTTGCCGTGCGTGTAGTCCTCGGCGCCGACGACCGCGCCGAAACAGTTTTCGAGATGCAGCGCTGCCAGCGTGCGCTCGATGGAGAGACGTGGCGAGCCGGAGACGACGGCCATGGGAATGCGCCCGTGTTGCGCGGCAATGTGCGCCGCAACCGAGGCGACGGGGCGCACGCGGTCCAGCCTCTCGAGATAGAGCTGCTCTTTGCGGTGGACGACCTCGGGCGGCGACATGTGATAACCGAAGCGCTCGTTGAGCAGCTCGACGGTGCGCGGCAGAGGAACGCCGCCCCAGGCCCAGAAGAGATCCTCAGGAAAGTCGCCGCCGTGCTCGCGCACAGCCTGCTGCCAGGAGATGAGGTGCAGCGGCATGGAGTCGGCGATGGTGCCGTCGAGGTCGAAGAGGTAAGCGCCGAAGGCACGGTCGGGAATGGGAAGGGCTTGGATTGCAGCGTCGAGCAGAGGCATCTCTCTTTATCTTAACTAGATGCGAACCGCGCGAGCACATACGCGCTACATTTACGGCGTTACATTTAGGGCGCTAAGGGAGTCGGCGGTTTGGGAGTTTTGGTGGGCGCCGCCATGCCGAAGAACACCACCAGCTTGTTATTGCCTTCGCTGGATATCCAGACGTTGCCGCTTGCATCGATCGCCAGCGCGTAGGGCTCGTTCAGACCGGCATCCAGCCCAAAGCCAGTGCTGGGCGAGAGCGCCGAGCCGGGCGAGGACGACGTGCTTCCGCTCAGCTCCGAAAAGCTTGTGGAGGTCTGCCCACTGGCGATCAGGTAGTTGGTTACCCAGATGTTCTGCGCGGCATCGACCTCGGTGTCCGACGGGTTCATGATACCGCCGTTGGTAATAAAAGGTTGAATCACCGTCCCGCCCGGCCCCACCTCCGCCACCGATCCATTGCTGTTGTCGTCCAGCACATCGCTTTGTGAAGCGTTCGCGACCCAGGCATCGCCAGCCGTATCGATGGACACGCCATTGGCAGGGCCGCAGCAGTCCACCGCCGCCAGCACATTGCCGGTGCTGTCGAGATGCGTCACGGTGTAGTCCGATCCATCGGTAACCCACATGCCGTGCGCCGCGTCCGGTACAACCGCGATGGGCCCCTTGATCTGCCCGTTGCCCGAATAAGCCACGTAGGTCTTTGTGCCGGGGGTCACCACCGTGACACCGATGCCCTGACTGAAGCCGGCGTTGTCGGCCACCAGGATATTGCCGTTGCTGTCCGCCGCAAGGCGAAAGGGAAAGTCAATGTCATTGTTCGAGAAGACCGTGGACGTTCCCAGAGTGCCTCCCGACGACACGCCCAGAAACTGCACAATCGATCCTCTCGTCGCGCCGCGGTTGGGGCTCTCCTCGACGCTCACCCACACGTTGTCGCTGGGATCGATGGCCAACCCGTAGTCCTCGCTGAGCAGGCCCGATCCAAAGCCGGATGCGGTCAACGGCGTTCCCTGCGGACTGTAGGCGCTCAAGAGACCTACGTAGTCGGCCGCCCACACGTTGCCCTGGCTGTCCACCCCCAGCGCCGTCGGTTCATCGATCCCGCCGCCCGTCACCGCGAGGCTCAGCGTCCAGTCGTGCGGCGGCTGTGTCAGCGTAGTCGCGAAGGGGGGCTGCGGCCCCATCGCCGCAAAGACGTCCGCGACATTATTGCCGGGGTTCTTCACAATGTTGAGCGCCGCGTCGAAGGTATTCTGCGGCGCGCTTCCGCTGCTCGGCGTCGCCGCCGTAAACAGCGGCGTGCAGCCGACGCCGCCATCGGAGTTGACGCACGAGGCGATCGCATCGGCCAGAGCATAGATCTTCCCCGGCTCCGTCGTCAGATTGCCGGGCAGCGTCGCGGTCAGCCCGTTGGTCGTGTTCACGATCAGGTTCGCATTCAGAAACGCATTCGTGAGCCCCAGCGTGTTCGTCGCGCTCGCTCCAATGCTGCTGTACGAGCTCGCAAACGGCGCCAGCGTCCAGGCCGCCGCCACCGTTGTCACCTCGTCGATGAAGATGAACGGGTTCGCGTTGAGATTTTCGCAGTTGCCCAGCGCGGCCATCAACACCAGCGCGGGATTGTTGCCGCCCGCTCCCAGCCCCGGGTTGCCGCCCGTCGCCACGATGTACACCTGCGTGGTTGGCGAGGGACATGTGTAGTCGCCGCTGACGTCGAACGAGCCGCCGTCGCCGGTCACCACCGGGTTTGTGAGGATGGACGTCGCGGCGCTTCCATTGCCGGTGCTGCCCGCGGCATAGAGCTGAATCTGCGCGCCCACCACGGCCTGCTGTCCGCCCTGAACCTTGCCGTTCATCGTCAGCGAGATCGGATTCGGGCCTGCTGTCGTTCCCATGCCGCAGCCGGTCATCAAGACCAGGGCGACAGAACCTGACAGAAACGGCAGCAGCAACAAAAGGGGCCGGGGGCGCAAAAGCAGTGCGACGGGGGGCATATTGCCGTCAGTCTACGCGAAACTGCGCCAACGCCCATGGCTCTTCCGCGGAAAAGGGAATCCGCAGCGGCAAGTCTGTCGCAGCAAGCCCAAAGGCATTCGTCGTCAACCGACGAGTCGCGTCTCTGGTCGCCGGAAGAAAAGTGTGCAGGCGGCCCGTAAGCCGAATTCTGTTCTAAGCGATCATTCCTCTAGGCTCGGCATCGCTGCCGAGCTCCAGCAACCTACCCGCAGGTTCCGGCTGATGGCTTTCACCATCTCTCTTCGCCTTGCCGCAGCGGGCCGCTGCGTCCTCATCGCCTGAAGAGTAGCGAATCGAGGTCCCTGCCTATTTGGTCTTGCTCCGTGTGGGGTTTACCGTGCCGTCGGCATTGCTGCCGACGCGGTGGGCTCTTACCCCACCCTTTCACCCTTACCTCTGCTTGCGCAAAGGCGGTTTGTTTTCTGTTGCACTGGCCGTCTCGGAGCCTTGACGCTCCGATCCCGGACGTTATCCGGCACACTGCCCTGCGGAGTTCGGACTTTCCTCCCCCGCGCAACATCTCTTGCGAGACCCGCGCGGCAGCGATCGCCCGACCGCCTGCACAGGGTTAGTCTAACCTGCCGGAAGCCGTTCTGATCTAGCCTGGCCGATGCTTTCGAGTGTCTACGAGACAAGCTTGCGCCGCAGAAGATAAGCCATCCCCAGAATTCCCGTCCCCAGCAGGGCAATCGATGTCGGCTCCGGCGTCGCGGCCGGGGACACGCTTGCCGCAAGCGTTATGGGCATATCCTGTCCCACGACGCCGTCGCCCAGGGCTGAGATCCCTCCAAACGAAAGCACGTCGTTGCCAAACTCCACCGGCCCCAGTGCCTCGATCGTCAGCATGTCCGGTCCCGTCGTAACGGCGTCCTGCCCATTAAATGTCAGGGCCTTGGTGATTTCGTTCACTGTGACGTCATCTGTGAAACTAAACCACACGGTCTGGTCCGGAATAGGAGAGTTGCCAATGTAAAAATCTCCGGTCTGGGTAAACGTCCCGGGATCCATCGCGGTTTCAGTCGACGCATTGAAGGTCAACGTATCGGACGAGGGAGCCAGGGTAAAGGTGGGAACTGCTCCGGCACTGATGGTGTCGGCATGGGCGACGGCACTGACCATGAAGAGAGCCGCCGCAACAGCAAAGTAAGAAAAACGCACAAGAGCCTCCTGGGAAACAACTCAACTCGCCCAAGCGTAACGGCATTCGCTGCGCCCACAAGGACCGCCAGTAATCTCAGGTGCATTACCATATCGGCCTATTGCTCACGGACCCTCCCATACTGGAGTGAAACGCGACAACGCACGCACTTTCGCCAACTCTGCGAAGATGTTTGGCATGACCCAGACGACCCGCGTCACCCGCCGCCAGTTCGTCCAGCAAGCCGCAGCCGTCGGCGCTTTCGCCGCTCTCCCCGTTCGCGGTCTCGCGCAGGAGCCCGGACATCTGCCGCAGCTTCCCGCGGATCTCAATGCACCCGAAACTCTCCGCGCCGCCGGAACCCCTCGCGGCCTGCTCGTCGGCTGCTGTGTCCACGGCAAAACCCTCCAGACCGACGCCGCCTACACCGCCCTCATCAAGCAGCAGATGTCCATCCTCGTCGCCGAGACCGAGATGAAGTTCGGCCCGCTGCGTCCCACGCCCACCACCTTCTTCTTCGACGACGCCGACTATCTCGTCCACTTCGCCGAAGAGAACCACATGAAGCTGCGCGGCCACAACTTCGTCTGGCACCGCGCGCTTCCGCCATGGTTTGCGAGCTACCTCACGCCCAAGAACGCCGAACAACTCCTCGTCCACCACATCGAGACCGTCGCCGGCCGCTACAAGGGAAAGATCCATAGCTGGGACGTCGTCAACGAGACCATCCAGGTCTCGGACGGCCAGCCCAACGGCATGCGCAACTCGCTCTGGTACAAGGCGCTGCCCAACTACATCGACATCGCCTTCCGCACCGCCCGCCGCGCCGACCCCAACGCCCTGCTCACCTACAACGACTACGGCATCGAGGCCGAGGACGCAGAATCCGCCGCCAAACGCGCCGCCGTCCTCGCGCTCGTGCGTGGCATGCAGCAGCGCGGCGTTCCTATCGACGCCGTCGGCATCCAGTCCCACATCTCCGCCGGCCCGGGCCACGTCTACGGCGCCGGCCTGCGCTCCTTTATGGCTGAGATCGAAAAGCTCAACTTGCGCATTTTCCTCACCGAGATGGACGTGAACGACCGCAGCCTCGCGTCCCCCATCCCCGCGCGCGACGCCGCCGTCGCCGCGCTCTACGCCAGCTATCTGCAGACCACGCTCGCCTTCCCGGCGGTCGAGGCTCTGCTCACCTGGGGCATCACCGACCGCTATACCTGGCTCAACCACGAGGACAACCGCAAGGACGGCCTGCCCGAGCGCTGCCTCCCCTTCGACGCCGACCTGAAGCCCACGCCCGCCTTTTACGCCGAGCTCAATGCCCTGCAACATGCCCCCGCACGCTGGCGAGGGCACGAGATCATGCCCTGAGGCGCATCTTCCGCGGGAAAACTGCGGGAAAGCTGGGGGAACCATCGCCGCGCAGGCTGCGTATCTCCACCCAGGGCGGTCTGCGCCCCGGCACAGCTGTCTCTCTTTTTGGCCCCCGCACGATAGACTGGACGATAGCCTCTTATGGAGTTCCGCGAAGCCATCCGAATTGCGCTAGGCTCCTTGTGGGCCAACAAGCTGCGCTCTATCCTCACGCTGCTCGGGGTGGTCATCGGCGTCGCGTCGGTCATCGCCGTCGTCACCCTGGTCAACGGCGCCAATGAGTACGTCGCGGCCAAGGTCAACCGCTACGGCGCCGACGTCTTCACCATCTCGCAGCAGCCCGTCGTCATCTCCAGCTACGCCGAGTACGTCAAGTACCAGAAGCGCAAAGTCATTTCGCTCGACGACTACCACGCCGAGCAGCAGGAGTGCACCTTCTGTCAGCAGGTCGGCGCCCTGCAGGGCACCACCGGCCTCGTCGTCTACGGCAAGGAGTCCGCCACCGATGTCGGGATCCGTGGCTACTCGGCCCTCATGCCCGAGATGCAGAACCTCGACATCGCCGAGGGCCGCAGCTTCACCCAGGCCGACGAAACCCACGCCTCGCAGGTCGTTATCATCGGCTCCGACATCGAGGACAACCTGCTCAAGGGCGCAGACCCGCTCGGGAAAGAGATTCGCATCGGCGGCCAGCTCTATACCATCATCGGCCTAGCTGAAAAACAGGGAAAGACTCTGGGCCAGAGCCAGGACAACTGGGCCGCTGTCCCGCTCACCACCTACCAGAAGACCTACGGCACGCAGAAGTCGGTGACCATCTACATGAAGGCCGGCAACGGCCAGCCGGCGATGGAAGCTGCCAGCGACCAGGCGCGCCAGATCATGCGCGGCCTGCGCCACGACCGCCCCGGCGAGGACGACAGTTTCACCCTCGAATCCTCCGACACCCTCATCGGTCTCTGGCACGAGATCAGCGGCGACTTTGAGGCCGTCGCGGTCGCCATCGCCAGCATCTCGCTGGTCGTCGGCGGCATCGTCATCATGAACATCATGCTGGTCTCCGTCACCGAGCGCACCCGCGAGATCGGCGTCCGCAAAGCGCTGGGCGCGCGCCGCAGCGACATCCTCCTGCAATTCCTGCTCGAAGCCGGAACCATGTCGGTCATAGGCGGCGCCATCGGCGTCATCGTGGGCGTGATCGTCGCCAAGACCGTGACCATCCTGCTCAGCTTTCCCTCCGCCATCGCTCTGTGGAGCGTCTTCGCCGGCCTGATCGTCGCCGCGTCGGTAGGCCTCTTCTTCGGCGTCTATCCAGCCCGCAAAGCCGCCGACCTGGACCCGATCGTCGCGCTGCGGTCGGAATTTTAGGAGCGACTGATGACAGCAAGCGACCAACGCGAATCAGTCAAAATGGCGCTCGATACGCTGCGCGCCAACAAGCTGCGCTCCGGCCTCACCATCCTCGGCATCGTCATCGGCGTCATGACGGTGATCGCCATCTCGTCGGTCATCAACGGCCTGAACTCGCGCGTGTCGGACATGGTGGAAGCCATGGGCACCAACGTCATCTGGGTCTTCCGCTTTCCGGTCATCGGCGTCCGCCCCACCGCCGAGATGCTCGCCCGCAAGCAGCTCACCTACGACGATGCGCAGGCCCTCAAGAACCTGCCGCATATCGTCGACGTCGTCCCCTCGCTGCGCTACTCCAACTTCAACTTCGGCGCGGGCTCGGTCACGGTGAAGTATGAGCGCGCGAAATCCGAGAACGTCTCCGAGGAAGGCACCACCGCCGACAATCCCACTGTCTACAACCTCGAGATGAGCGAAGGCCGCTACTTCACCTCCTACGAGGAACAGCACGCCGCGTACGTTTGCGTCCTCGGCCACGACACGGCCCAAGACCTCTTCGGCGGCCAGAGCGCGCTCGGCAAACAGATCGACGTCGAAGGCCGCATCTTCACCGTCATCGGCGTGCAGGCCAAGGTAAAGTCGGCCTTCTCGGGCGGCGGCCGCAACGGCGAAGACAACATGGTGCACATGCCCATCACCACCTTCCACCAGATACATCCCGAGATCCTCGACTACTGGATCAGCCTCAAATTCGACAACCAGAAGGACAAGCCCATCGTCGAAGACGAGATTCGCGAGACGCTGCGCCGCCGCCGCAAGGTGCGCAACGAAGCCGAGGACAACTTCGCCATCTTCGGCTCCGACTCCATCACCCGCCTCTGGAACCAGGTCACCAGCGGCCTCTTTCTTCTCATGTTCGGCGTCAGCACGCTTGGCCTGATGGTCGGCGGCATCGGCGTGATGAACATCATGCTCGTCTCCGTCACCGAGCGAACGCGCGAGATCGGCGTGCGCAAAGCCATCGGCGCCACCAAGAAGACGATCCTTCTTCAGTTCACGCTCGAGGCCATTGTGCTGTGCGCGCTCGGCGGCATCATCGGCATCCTTCTCGGATCATTGCTCTCCTTCGGCATCAGCTACGTCATCGCCAGCCAGGTCGGCATACTCTGGGTACTCTTCGCGATGTTCGCCTCCTGCGCCATCGGCCTGGTCTTCGGCATCTACCCCGCATGGAAGGCCGCGAACCTAGATCCCATCGATGCACTCAGGTACGAGTAGTGAGTGGTTAGTCGTTAGTGAAAACAGCGCGTGCAACTTGCGCCTGCCACGCGATCCACTTTCGAGCACTAACCACTAACTACTAACCGCTTCATCCCAGCCACTACACTATCCCCGTGGACATCCTCGCCCTCGCCGCCGAGATTCTAACGGCACTCATCACCGTAAGCGGCATCGCATACAGCATCCTCGCGCTCTGGGCAGCGCGCCAGTTCAATCGCGAAGTCCGCCTCGCTCCGCCGCCCGATGCCGGGGTCCCCGGCCAGCTTGCTGGCTGGGGTCCAGACGTCTCCTTCGCCCCTGGCATCTCCATTCTCAAGCCCCTCAAAGGCGTCGATGCGCACATGCATGCCGCGCTCTCGAGCCACTGCACCCAGGACTACGCCGGCGACTTCGAACTCCTCTTCGGCGTCAGCTCGCTCCAGGATCCAGCCGTCGCCGAGGTCGCGCGCCTCCGCGTCGAGCACCCGCAGCTCTCCATCCGCCTCATCGAGTGCCCCGCGCGCCTCGGCCCCAATGGCAAGCTCTCCAACCTCGCGCAGATGCTCCCCCACGCGCGCCACGAGCACATCCTCGTCAACGACGCTGACATCCTCGTCTCGCCGCGTTACCTCGCTCGCGTCATCGGGCCCTTCCACGAAGCCGTGCATTCAGCAAAACCAGTCGGCCTCGTCACCGCTCCCTACATCGGCCACGCTGCGCGTACTCTGTGGTCGCGCCTCGAAGCCCTCGGCATCGCCACGGATTTCCTCCCCGGCGTGCTCACCGCGCGCTTCCTCGAAGGCGGCCTGCGCTTCGGCCTCGGGTCTACACTCGCTACCACTAAAAGCGCACTCGCTAAGATTGGCGGCTTCGAGGCCCTCACCGGCCAGCTCGCCGATGACTACGAACTCGGCGCCCGCCTCCACCGCGCCGGCTTCCGCATTGAACTCATCCACGAGGTCGTCGCGACCTCCGTCCCCGCCTACACACTGCGCAGCTTCTCGGACCACCAGCTCCGCTGGTCGCGCACCGTGCGCGATTCGCGCCGCGCCGGCTACCTCGGCCTCGCCATCACCTACGTTCTCCCCTGGGCTCTGCTCACCGTCCTCGCCAGCGGCGGCGCGCTCTGGAGTATCACCCTGCTCAGCGTCGCTCTGCTCGCGCGCATCTCCGTCGCACTCCTCGTCGGCGTCGGCGTCCTCAACGACGCGCAGGTCCTCCGCGACATCCTTCTGCTCCCACTACGCGACGGCTTCGGCCTCTTCTTCTGGGCCTGGAGCTATGCCTCCAACACCGTCCTCTGGCGCGGCCAACGCTTCCGCCTCAAGCGCGGTCACCTCGAAAACGTTGACGCCCCACCCGACTCCCCTAACTCCCTAACTCCCTAACTCGTTCTCAGCCGATCGTCCATATCATCCAGCTTGTCGCCCAGCACATGAATCTTCCGCGACAGCGCCTGGATCTCGCTCTCAGCTCTGCGATTCACCTGAAAATCTAGCTCGCTGCGCACGCGATCCTTCGTGTCCTGCCGATTCTGGCTCATCATAATCACCGGCGCCTGGATCGCCGCCAGCATCGACAAAAACAGGTTCAGCAGAATGAAGGGATACGGGTCCCACGTCTTGCCTCGCATGCTGAGCAGAAATACATTCAGCCCCACGTATACGCCGAGCACGACGAGAAAGCTGATGATGAACGTCCACGAGCCGCCGAAGCCCGCGACCTTGTCGGCGATGCGTTCGCCAAACGTCTCTTGCTCATCCAGAATTTCGTTTGGATCGCGCGCCGCACGCCCTGTCACCAGCCGCTGCGTCGAATGAATCTCCCGCGCCAGCACCGTCAGCATATCCAGTCCGGCCATCGGCTTGCGCGTCAGTAGATGCGAGAGATCCTCGCGGTCGACCTCCACGCAGCTCGTAGCCTCCATCGCCACCGCCGAGGTCCCATGCGCCGTGCTCTCCATCATCGACGCAAACCCAAAAAAATCGCCGTGATGCGGCTCGGAGAACAGCACCTCCTGCCCATCCTCGTCGATCAGCGTCACGCGTACGGCTCCGCTCATCACTACGAACGCGCGCGTGCTCGGCTCGCCTGCCTTGTAGATGCGCTGCTTGGCGGCAAACTCGCGCAACTCCACCTGCTGCGCCAGCACGGCCAGCTCCTCATCATCCAGCAGCGAAAACAGCGGAACATGTCGAAGCTCATTCGGATCACAGGGCATAGGAAAATCCTCGCCCCTCAGCTTAGCGTCTCTGCTGATTACTGACGATCTCTTTTCCGCCACCCCGTGCAATCACGTATACCGGCCCATCCAGCACCGGCAGCTTATTCGGCGGATCGGTCAGCGACTGCCACAGAAAGATCCGCTGCGGCCCATTCCACTTCGCCCGAAAGCTCTCCGGCGTCTCGAAGATCTTCGGCGCATCCGGAAAGAAGCTTCCGTACCAGAGGTTCGAGCTTCGTCCCTCCAGAATATGAATCTCTTGTCCTGGAGCGGCCGGGCGCTCCAGATAAAAACCCAGCGTCGATCCCGACTCATACTCGCCATGAATCGCCACCATATCCTGCGGCTGCACCTGCGGAGCAATCGCCTCCGCCAGCTGCGCTGAGCTGATCACCGGCGCAAACCTCTGCAACCCCAGATGCGCCGCCAGCAGAAACCCGAACGCCCCCGCCGCTAGCACAAAGTTCGCCGCATGGGGCAGCGCTCGCCTCCGTAGCAGCAAGGAAACCAGCGGCCCCAGCAGCAAACTCGCCGCCGCAAGAATCAGCGGCAGCCGGAACAGACCCAGCGCCTCCGCATTCAGGTCCAGAAAGTGTCCCATGCTCATCGCGTAGTCGCTCGGATGCTCACTCAGCAGCCGCGCCAGATCAGGATGCCCCGCCGGCGTATGCGCGTGCCATAAAATCGCCGCACACAACGCCGCAAACGCAATCCCCAGCGCCAGCACCACCTCCGTGCAGTGAATCGCCGCCTGCCCCACATGAATCACGTACACCGCCTCATCATGTTTCAGATCGGCCGCCACAAACACCCGTCTGCGCGGATTCAGCTTCGACGGTCGCGGACGATAGCTGTCGGCAACCGCCAGCCATCCCGCAATCAACACCGCCGCAGCCGGAAACGCCGGCAGCACGTAGTATTCCTGCCGCGTGGAGAAGGCAAAGAACAGCAACACAAACGCCGCCCACACAACCAGCAGCACTTTCCCGCGCCGCTTCAGCGGAAGATCGTGTCTCCGAAACTGGCTCCGCCACTTCTCGGATTTCACCGGCAGCGCCCACGCCGTCGCCTTGAATCCAAATGCCGACCACGGCATCATCCACACCAGGCACAATCCCCAGAACAGCAGCAGCGGAACCGTGTCATAGTCGTGCGGCACGCGCAGATTCAGATACCGCAGCACGTGCTCGTTCATAAAATAAAACCAGAACCACCCACGCACATTCCCATCCGTCGGCAGCGGAACGATCCAGTGCCCATGCACAAAATGAAAGTGCGCCGGCTGCCCCTGCGAAGGATTCGCCAGCCCCGCCAGTACATGCCATGGCGCCGCAATCGCCAGAAACACTACCAGCGAACTCCACGGACACAGCTCCCCTACACGCTGCCACCCACGCCGCCATCCGCGCGTCAGCAGCAGATAGATCACCACCGTTGCCACCGGAAACACCACGCCGATCAGCCCCTTGGTCAGCACATTCAGCGCACAGCTGGCCGCAAACCCCCAGCAATAGATCCTTGTACGGCCAACAATCTGGGTGCCCCATCCGTACGCGTTCTTTGCGGACGGGTGGGATATCGATGACGGGGGAGTCGACGTACAAGATCCCATTTCCTCCGTTCGCCAGAAGCACAACATCGCGGTCGTGGTCCACAGACACACCATCGCATCCGGAATTGTGATGCGCGTGAAGATAAAGATCCCAAAGCTCGACAGCAGAATGAGCGCCGCATACATCCCCGCGCGCGCCGACCGGAACATCCTCCTCGCCAGGCTCTCCGCCACCAGCACCAGCGCCAGCACCGCCAACGCCAGCGGCAGCCTCACCGCCACCACACGCGCCTCGGTCGAGGTCGCACCCACCATCGCCGTCGCCTTCAAACATCCCGCCATCGCCCAGTACAGCAGCGGCGCCTTCTCCAGATACCGAATCCCATTCGCATGCAGCGTCACGTAGTCATGCCGCAGCAGCATCTCCCGCGCCACCTCCGCATGCACCGAATCCGCATCGTCCAGCAGCGCCGGCCGCAGCAGCGCAAAGCTCGCGTAGAACCCCACCCACAGCAGCACAATCCAAAGCAGCGCCCACCGCGCGCGCCGAGGCGCAGGCGAAGCCATCGCAGGAGCAGCCGCTGAAGTCTCCGAGTCCATCACCATCGAGTCTAAGCGGAGCAGGAGAGAACAGATAACAGAGATCAAAACGTGAGCCCTTCTGATCTCTGTTATCTGTTCTCTAATCTCTGTTCTCCCGTACACTCATCCACGATGGCAACCATGCGCCCCATCCAGGCCGGCCGCGACCCTTCGCTCGTCCAACTCGACGCAACAGCCAAGCCCGGTCCCGCAGCCGAGCTCATCTTCGGTGACTGGTACCCCGCGCTCCGCGCCGACACGCTGCGTCGCAACGACACCGCCCTCGCCACGCTCCTCGGCATCCCTCTACTCATCGGCAGGAAACAAAATGGCGCACTCTTCGCCCTCCGCGACCTCTGCCCGCACCGCGGCATCCCACTCTCTGCCGGTTGGTTCGACGGCAACACCGTCCAGTGCAAATACCACGGCTGGCGCTTCGAGCCCTGCACCGGCCGCTGCGAAGAGATTCCCTCGCTCACCTCGCACGACGCCCTCGAGCCCACCAAAATCTTCGCCAACGCCTTCCCCATCGCCGAGCGCGACGGCTACGCCTGGGTCTACATCCCCGCCCCCGGCGCCGGGCGCCTCGACCTCACAACAAACAGCAGCGCCGAAGACGAACCTTCGCTTCCCCCCATGCCCGAACTGCCCAAATTCTCTCCGCACTTCCGCACCGCGCATCTCTCCGCCGAGCTCCCCTGCAACGTCGACCACGGCATCATCGGCCTCATGGACCCCGCGCACGGCCCCTTCGTGCACCGCGCCTGGTGGTGGCGCTCCGCCGCCAGCATTCACGAGAAGACCAAAAAGTTCGAACCCATCGTCAGCGCCACCCACCCCATCCTCAACGACGGCTTCCGCATGTCGCCGCACGCGCCCTCGTCCAACAGCGCGCCCTACAAACTCCTCGGCCGCCCCGTCACCACCATCGACTTCACGCTCCCCAACCGCCGCATCGAAACCATCGTCGCCAAACACCCGCGCAACAACGACAAGCCGGTGCGCTGGTTCTCCTCGCTCACCACCGTCACGCCCCTCACCGCGTCCACCTGCCGCATCGACGTCGTCGCCGCCTGGAACATCGGCTACCACATCCCCTTCGTCACCTCGCTGGTCCGCTTCTTCGGCGCGCGCTTCGTCGCTCAGGACCAGCAGACCATGATCGAGCAAGCCCGTGGCCTCCGCTCCAACCCCGGCCTCATGCTCATCGACGACGCCGACAAGCCCGCCAAATGGTACTTCGCCCTCAAGCAGCGCCGCCTCACCGGCCAGGGCCCGCACCCCCTCCCGGCTCCCGTCGAGCTTCATTGGCGCAGCTGACGAAATCCCCAAAATCTTGTCAAGCCCCAAACCACCTAACCTCAAGTAAACAAAGAGAAAAATCGCTGCACATTATATCCACTCAACTCTCTATAATAGAAATAGAGATCAAATCCCACACAAAATCTGGGTGCCCCATTCATGACGACGGCTTTATCGTCGGCATGGGTGGGGTTCGATGTTTAGGGGGTCACCACAAAAGTCGCCGCAACCCGCACATTCCAGAGATTTTCCACACAAAATCCATGGAATCAATATTTTACAGCGAGTATTCGCCGCAAACCAAACATCCCAAAGAACCGATCCCAAAGAGGGGAGGGGGACCCCCTTCGCTGAACCTCGCTGGAGGCTACTGAAAACCCTCTCCGAGTACCGAAACGTAGAATGAAGCTGTGCCGACGCACGCCCAGCCAAACGCCGCGATGCAGCGTATCCTCAAGCTCTCGCTGGCGCTTACGTTTCTCTACATCCTCGCGACCTTTCTCTTCGGTCTGCGCGCCCATTCGCTCGCTCTGCTCTCCGAAGCCGGACACAACGTCTCCGACTTCCTCGCCCTCGCGCTGAGCTTCTTCGCCGTCTACCTGCAGACGCGTCCCGCAACCGAGGAGCGCACCTTCGGCTACCAGCGCGCCGGCGTTCTCGCCGGCTTCGTCAACGCCCTCACCCTCATCGCGCTCTCCGTCTGGCTCGCCGTCGAAGCCATCCATCGCTTCGCCGTCCCCATCACTGTCAAGCCCGACCTGATGATGTACGTAGCCGCCGCCGGTGTGCTCATGAACGGAGCCATCGCCGCCCTTCTCTGGAAGTTCTCCCGCGACGTCAACATCCGCAGCGTCTTCCTGCACATGCTCGGCGACACGGTCTCCACCGCCGCAGTCATCGTCGGCGGCCTGCTCATCCGCCTCACCGGCCTCGAATGGATCGATCCGCTGCTCTCGCTGCTCATCGCCGCCATGATCCTCTGGAGCTCCTGGTCGATCGTCCGCGAGACCCTGCACATCCTGCTCGAAGCCACGCCG
Organism: Acidobacteriaceae bacterium; assembly: GCA_036509515.1. Lineage (GTDB taxonomy): Bacteria > Acidobacteriota > Terriglobia > Terriglobales > Acidobacteriaceae > Granulicella. The sequence continues at coordinate 23,518 of DATCFM010000058.1, read as the reverse complement.
CGTTCCGTCGACCTCACCGAGATCCGGGCCGCCATGCAGGGCGTCGATGGCGTCGTCGGCGTCCACGATCTTCACGTCTGGAGCCTCACCGCCCAGTCTCACGCGCTCGCCAGCCACGTCCAGGTCATCGAGATGCCGCTGACCGAGTGCGAGGCCGTCCTGGAGCGCCTGAACCACCAGCTCCGCGACCACTTCGGCATCCACCACACCACCATCCAGATCGAGGTCACCGACTGCCCCACCGTCGACGGCTGCAGCTCGCCGCCCACCCCGGACCCCCTCGAGCCCCACTCCCACCACGGCCACGCCCACGCACATTAGGGCCGCAAAGGAAAAGGCTCATCCGCAGACGAGCCTCTCTATGAAGAAGTGAAGAACTGCGCCGCTTACAAGAGCTGCGCGTCGAGCGTGATCTCCGCAGCTTTCAGCAGCCGCGAGATCGGACATCCTTCCTTCGCCTTCTTCGCGATCTCATCGAACTTCGCCCGTTCGATATTTGGCACCTTCGCCCGTGTTGTCAGGTGAATCTTCGTCACCGTCGGCCCTTCTGCAGTCTTGTCCAACGTCACAACGGCGGTGGTCTCGATCGAGTCCGGTCTGAAGCTGGATTCGCCGAGCTGCGCGCTCAGCGCCATCGAAAAGCAGCCCGCATGCGCCGCGGCGATCAACTCCTCCGGGTTCGTGCCCACGCCATTCTCAAACCGTGTGCTGAAACTGTACTGGGCATCCTTGAGTGTCCCGCTCTGGGTGCTGATCGAGCCTTTACCGTCCTTCAAGCCGCCATGCCAAACTGCCGATGCGCTCCGGTCCATTGTCGTCTCCTTATGCCCTCTCGGGCTCTATATCGTGCTGTTCTCGCAAGCCCGTGTTCTCTTAGCTTCGATGCGACCCTGGCGCAAGAGGATTCCGCTTTTGCGCTCGCACCCAACCGCTATTCGTCCACACCGATATCTTCGTTCCACACCTCTGGGTGCGCAGCGATGTAGCCACCCAGCAGATCCACGCACTCCTGCGAATCCAAATCGATCACCTCGACGCCAATCGACCGCAGCCACTTCACGCCGCCCTGAAACGTGCGCGACTCGCCCACCACCAGCCTGCGAAAGCCAAACTGCCGCACCAAACCGCTGCAATACCAGCACGGCGCCAGCGTCGTCACCATAGTCAGATCGCGATAGCTGCGCTGCCGTCCCGCGCGTCGAAACGCATCGGTTTCACCATGAATGGACGGATCGCCCTGCTGTACACGGCGATTATGCCCGCGACTTACCAGCGATCCATCCATACGAAAGATCGCCGCGCCAATCGGAATGCCACCCTCAGCAAGTCCCGCGCGCGCCTCAGCCACCGCTACCGCCAGCATCGCGGCACAGCTCTGCAATGTTTTCTCGCTCATGCGCGTAGCCTATCGCGGCGCCTGCGCTGGTTTACTGGATTCACGCGCCAGGAACAAAGAGCCCGACATACTCCGCGACGCTCATCGCCTCCAGCTTCCCCTGCTCCATCGAAGCCGCCAGAATCCGTTGCTGCTGATCCGGTCCAAATCGTCGTGCCAGGTTCACCTTAAACTTCTCGATCAGCAGCGGCATTCCCTCCGCGCGCCGCAGCCGATGACCAATCGGATACTCGACCACGACCTCCGGCAGAAGTGTCCCGTCCGTCAACTCCACCGTCAGTGCATTCGCAATCGATCGCTTCTCCGGGTCGTGATAATCCTTTGTGAACTTCTTATCCTCGACACACACGATGCGCGAGCGAACCTCATCGATACGCTTGCCCCACACGGGATCGAGCGCGAGTTTGTCTTCATAATCTTCAGCCGTCAATCGCCCAAAGATCAGTGGCACCGCCACCATGTACTGGATGCAATGATCGCGGTCGGCAGGATTCGCCAGCGGCCCCTGCTTGTCGATAATGCGGAGCGCCGCCACATGCGTGCGAATCGTCACGCGTGCAATGTTGGCTGCCGTCAAACCCCTCTCTGCAAGCTGCCCATGCAATGTCACAGCAGCTTCCACCGCCGTCTGCGCATGGAACTCCGCTGGAAACGAGATCTTGAACAGCACGTTCTCCATCACGTAGCTTCCATAGGGCCTCTGAAACCTGAACGGCTGTCCGCGAAAGCTCACATCGTAGAAGCCCCACGTCTTCGCCGTCAGCACGCTCGGATACCCCATCTCGCCGGTCTTCGCGATCAGCGCCAGCCGCACCGCGCGCGCGGTTGCATCACCCGCCGCCCAGCTCTTGCGCGACCCCGTATTCGGCGCGTGGCGATAGGTGCGCAACGACTGGCCGTCCACCCATGCCAGCGATACAGCATTCAACATCTGCTCGCGCGATAACCACATCAGATGCGAAACCACCGCTATGCTCGCCACCTTCACCAGCACGACATGATCAAGCCCAACCTTGTTGAACGAGCTCTCGAGCGCAAGGCAGCCCTGAATCTCATGCGCCTTGATCATCGCCGTGAGCACATCGAGCATCGTCAGTATGCGGCCATTCCGCGCCAGCCAATCCGCAACCGCAAGAATGCCGCCCAGATTGTCGGAAGGATGCCCCCACTCCGCCGCCAGCCACGTGTCGTTGAAGTCCAGCCAGCGAACCATCGCGCCGATATTGAACGCCGCCTGCACCGGATCGAGCTCGTAGTTCGTGCCCGGGACGCGCGCCCCATTCTGCATCGTCAGCCCAGAAACCAGTGGCCCCAGCAGCTTCGTGCATGCTGAGTACCCCAACGCCGCCAACCCGCACCCTAGAGTATCCAGCAAGCAGTACCGAGCCGTCTCATATGCAAGCGCACTCGAGATCTTGTAGTCGCGAACATAGTCGACGATGTCGACCAGAACTTCATCGAACTCAGGCCTGACATTGCTGATCTGCTGAGACATGCTTTCCTAAACCCGTTCCTCAATGGGCACGAACGCCAACTCCTCCGGCCCCGTGTAGTTTGCGCTCGGCCGGATGATCTTGCCGTCGGCGCGTTGCTCCATCACATGCGCGGCCCATCCGCTGGTTCGTGCAATCGCGAAGATCGGCGTAAACATCGCCGTCGGAATTCCCATCACGTGATATGCCACCGCCGAAAACCAGTCGAGGTTGGGGAACATCCGTTTCACCTCGTGCATTACGCTTTCCAGTCGATCAGCCACGTTGTACATCGCCATATCGCGAGCCGATGCTGAGAGATCATGCGCGACCTGCTTGATCACCACATTGCGCGGGTCGGAGATCGTGTACACCGGGTGTCCGAAGCCAATGATGACCTCCTTGCGTTCGACGCGCGCGCGTATATCTCGCTCGGCCTCATCGGGAGATCCATAACGCTGCTGAATCTCCAGCGCAACCTCATTCGCTCCGCCGTGCTTTGGCCCTTTGAGCGCACCAATTGCGCCTGCAATCGCCGAGAACATATCCGATCCCGTCCCCGCGATTACCCTCGCTGTAAACGTGCTCGCATTGAACTCGTGCTCCGCGTACAGGATCAGCGAGACATGCATCGCCTGGACCCACTCGGTATTCGCGGACGTGCCGTGCAGCAGATGCAAAAAGTGCCCACCGATCGAATCATCCTCGGTCTCCACATCGATTCGCTTGCCACCATTCGCGAAGTGATACCAGTACAGCAGCATCGACCCAAGCGACGCCATCAATCGATCAGCAATATCCAGCGCCGAACGCGGCGTGTGCGGCTGCGGTTCCGGCTCCAACGTCGCAAACACGCTCACGCCCACGCGCAGTACATCCATCGGGTGCGCATTCGCAGGCAACTGCTCCAGCGCAACCTTCACCCCACCGGGAAGTCCACGCAATCTGCGTAGCCGCCGCTTGTAAGCGTCGAGCTCCGCGCTCGTCGGCAGTTTGCCGTAGAGCAGCAGATACGCAACCTCCTCGAACTCGCAACGCGCCGCCAGATCAAGAATGTCGTAGCCGCGATAGTGCAGGTCGTTCCCATTGCGCCCAACCGTGCACAGCGCAGTGTTGCCCGCCAGCACGCCGGAGAGCGCGACGGATTTCTTTGGTTTGAAACCGGTCGCAGTTGTTGTTGCTTCACTCATGTTGCGCTCGCTTCCTCAAGGCCGTTCTTTTGCAAACAACTCATCCAACTTTTGCTCATAAGCGTGATAGTCCAGAAACTCATAAAGGTCGGCGCGCGTCTGCATCGTCTCCACAACATCGCGCTGCGTTCCATTGCGCCGGATTGTTTCATACACCCGCAGCGCCGCCTCGTTCGCCGCGCGAAACGCCGACAACGGATAAAGCGCCAACCCAACATCGACACTGCGCAACTCCTCCAGCGTAAACAACGGCGTCGCACCAAACTCCGTGAGGTTCGCAAGCACAGGAACGCGCGCCCTTTCCACAAACCCCCGATACTGCGCCAGCTCCTGCACCGCCTCCGGAAAGACCATATCCGCTCCGGCCTCAACGCACGCAGCAGCACGATCCAGCGCGGCCTCAAGCCCTTCGCCCGCCAGCGCGTCCGTGCGCGCCATGATGACGAAGCTCGCATCCGCGCGCGCATCCACCGCGGCTTTGATGCGGTCCACCATCTCCTCGCTGGAGACGATCTGCTTGCCAGGCCGATGCCCACAACGCTTCGCTTGCACCTGGTCCTCAATATGACATCCCGCGGCACCAGCTTTAGCTAACGAACGTATAGTCCGTGCAATGTTGAATGCTCCTCCAAAACCAGTGTCCGCATCGACCAGCAACGGCAGCCCACATACATCGGTAATCCGCCGTACATCGGTCAACACATCATCCAGCGTCGAGATGCCCAGGTCCGGCACGCCAAGCGATCCGGCTGCAACGCCGCCGCCCGAAAGGTAAGCCGCGCGATAGCCCACGCGTTCCGCCATGCGCGCGTGATACGCATTGATCGCGCCCACGATCTGCAGCGGCCGCTCAGCCTTCACTGCCTCGCGCAGCCGCGCTCCTGCCGTGTTTGTTTCCATTGCTCTTCCTTCACTCGCACACACAAGCGACACCAGATCGTGAAAGAGTCATGCTAGCAGTTCGGCGCGTCCTGCGGCAGCTGCTACGGTTTCGCAGCGCTCTGCGGACACATGCAACTGTGAAACGCTGCCGTGCCGCGCTCTTGCAGCGAGCAGCTATACGCCGGCCACAACCGCTGTAATCCGAGCGTGGCGAACGTGCCGCCGCCGGCCAGGAAGTGACGCTCATATTCGCGGCTTTTTTGGCTCTCACCCGTCTTGTCCGCGATCAGGGCAGAGGTCAGCTTTTGCATGGAAGCGGCCGAAAAATCCGGCAGGCCATAGGCTGTCGAGTACTGATACTCACGCGCCCATTCAGTGCCCTGCACGTTCGCTGCCGCATACACCGTGTAATCCTTTATCGTCGCCGTCAGCGGAGACACCTGCGCCACAAGGAATGCCGGATCGTTTCCATTGATCGGCGAGATCGACGGCACGAGTTTTGCCGGAACCGCGCCTCCCTGCGCATTTCCGAGCAGCTTAATCTCATCCATATGCGTGTGAGCGAAGACCGCCAGCCTCACTACATCACTGAATTCCGCAATCGTATCGCCGATCGCGCTGCTGTTCAGAAACGTCTGCGGCTTCTTTACGTTGCAGGCCTCTCCGGGCGCAAACAGATAACGATGAAAGCTCGAGTAGATATCGACGCCCGGTGGAATGTGCGCCATCACCCAGACCTGCTCGCCGTTGGTTCGCGCCTCTGTCAACTGCGCGCGCAGCCAATCGATCTGTGCCGTCGCGATGTCCGCATCGGCATGGCCATCACAGCTCTCGAAGTGCGCCGACTCGAAGATATCCTGTACGACGATCAGTCTCGTATCTTTCATCGGCGGCGGCAACACTACGCTGTAATCGCCGAACTTTGAAAACGTGCTCAGCAACGCTGCGCGGCTCGCGGGATCATGCAAATCCTCCGCGAAACTCATCCCAACCGATCGCAGAAACGCACTGTCCGGAGTCTCCCGATAATCGCCGCAGCCGGAGTCGTTATTGCCCAAAGCAAAATAAACTGGCACCGCAGGGAACGTTTTCCGCAACTGCAACGCGAGAAAAGCCACCGTCTTTGCAGAAAAAGCCGAGACATCCTCAGCCGTCGCATCTGGCGCAAGCCCGTGAAACTTGCAGGGAAAGCCATGCGCCAACAGATCGCCGCCGATGATTACGAACAGCGGCTTGGCTTCGCGCAGCTTCGCATATTGCAGACTTGCCCGCACCAGACTCCACGCTGAATCCGCTCCGCGCACCTTGCACGAGGTCTGCAGCGCGTTGAAATCGGCAGCTCGCGACGGCGACGCCGGCCTGCTGAGAATCGCCGCCCACTCACTTACCGGAGCCTTGCGCAGTTCGGAAGCTTTCGCTGGATCATACAATGGATCGAAATGCAGATCGCTGAGCATCACCACATCGGCGGTCTGCAACGGCGGCGCATGCTTCCGCGCAGGAGCGCATGACGCGCTTGTCGCGAGGCACAGCAGCAACGCGGCAAGAACCCGGACACGAGCGGAAGAACCGTGCATTCGCAACAACCTCGCAGAGCGTTCTGAGCGGTGAGGCCGGCCACCGCACTCGCCCGCACCAGTCTAGCGGTTGCAGCCGTACCCGCCTATCCGCCATTCGCGGGATCCCGACCCCTTGCGCTCTAATGAGGGATGGTTCGCATCGCTTTCGACGAACTCCATCACCGCATCGAGCGCGTCCTCCTCACGCTTGGCCTCACGCCTCCGCGCGCCGCACTCGCCGCTCGCCTCATCGCAGAGACGGATCGCGACGGCGTGCGCACGCACGGTATCGCCCGCCTGCCACGCTTGGCTGAGATGGTGCGACTCGGCCACATCCATCCCCTCGCCGAACCCAAATGTACCTCGCGTTTTGGCACCCTGGAGCGCTGGACAGGCGGTCGCGGCCCCGGCAACCTCGCTGCGCATGCCGCAATGAATCGCGCGATGGAGCTGGCCCGTGAGTACGGCCTGGGCGCCGTCGCGCTGGCCGACACGGCCCACTGGCAACGCGGCGGCAGCTACGGTTGGCGGGCTGCTGAAGCGGGTTTCGCCGCTCTTTGCTGGACCAACACGCTTGCGAATCTTCCACCTTGGGGCGCCACCACCCCGGCTCTCGGCAACAACCCCCTTGTGCTTGCAATTCCTCGCCGCGACGCCGCGCATCGCAGTGCGCCTATCGTCCTCGACATCGCGATGTCGCAATTCTCTTACGGCACATTGGCACTCTATCGTGAGCGCGGCGATCTGCTTCCATTTCCCGGCGGCTTCGACGAGCACGGCGAACTCACTCGCGATCCCGCCGCTATCGAACGCTCGCAGCGCGCGCTGCCGATCGGCCTATGGAAGGGCTCCGGTCTCTCCTTCGTCCTGGACGTGCTCGCCGCCATGCTCGCTAATGGCCGCGCAACACATGAGATCCCCATCGATCCACTCCAAGAGGTCGGCCAGTCGCAGGTCTTCCTCGCGCTCGCACCCAGCGCGCTCTCTTCCATCGAAGAACTCGATCGTATCGCGCAAGGTGCTATCGACGCGCTACACATTGCCACGCCTGTTGAGCCCGACCACACACCACGCTATCCCGGCGAAGGAACCTTGCGCGTTCGCGAAGAAAATCTGCGTCTCGGTGTCGCGCTCGACGAAGCCGCATGGAATGCACTATTGCAGCTCGAACCATAAGGTCTAGTGGCTGACGAAACCAGCTCCAATGGCCGAGCGAGGCGCAAAGCTACATATTCGTATGGCCGGAGCGCATGCTTTCGTTGAAGCTTGGCTTGATGAAGTTCAACCCGTCCTGAACCTCAGCCTCGTAGCGTTCACGTTCTTCCAACAGCTTCGGGGTAGCCGCGGCCCAGTCACCGCCCTCGCTCAGCGTCGCGAGCCCTTCATTTGCGAGCGCCGCCGCCGCCTTAGTCAGCTCGCCAGGGGTCGCATCCAGATACTGCGCATCGCGTGGATCGGCAATCCACACCGGCGCGCTGCCGCCGAGCACGCCGCTTAGCCAGAATATCTTTCCCGCAACAAACTCGCGTTGCTGCTGCTCGGTTGTGTCGTTGAAGACAAACCGCTTTTGCTTGGCCGAGTAATAACGCGTTGTCACCGGGACCGGCTGCCGATTGCCGCTCTTCACCAGCTCAAGCTGCCCCTGATCCAGAGTCTTACGCACGGCGTTATAGATAAAGCTCTCCGCAAACGGCTGCTCCAGCGCCGCGACAACCTCCGCAAACGTGCGTGTCATCGACGCCGAAATCTTCGCGTGCAAAATGCTCTCGCCGCCGGTCTCCAGCCGTATCTCTCCGTGCACGATGAACGTGTCCGCGCCCGAGGTCGAAGCATGGAACGGCCACGCAAAGTTGCCAAAGCTCAGCGGCAACCCCAGCATCGTTAAGTAACATTCCGGCCGTGGGTTGCGCAGGCGGTGGGCAACGTCGGCGAAGAATGCGCCCAACTCCCCCGTAAAACGCGGGCTCGCGGCATCGAAGCTCTCACTCAGCTCCAGCATCTGTGTCCTGGCCGGATTGGCAGTCAGCGCCAGCGTGGCGCGCACGGTTGGGTTGCCGGAAAAATCCATGCCCGGCTCGCCCGGCGTCAGGATTAATCCGTGCGCACGGGCCTGGGCATCAAGTTGCGCCGTGGGCGCAGTCCTTGTGGAGCTCATAGTTAGTCCTCTGAATCGCGAAGTTGACCTCTCTATTCTACCGTCGCCTCGCGACTCTCTCCACCTGCCGCCTTTCGATCCGCATCCGATCGCACAACGGAACCGAGCGCTTTACGTCTGCGTACATGCTCTCAGCGGCGAAAGACGAGAAGCACGCCAGAAGTGCCTCGCGTAACCGAGTTGATGCGCCAGCACGCGCATCTGCCCCCCGGAAAGAGTTGCCAGGCCATGAAATATTTCAAATACTTCTGCTCCCATGTTCTTTACTTCGCGGCTCTTTGTTTCGTGGTGTCTCTCGCGCCAATCCTCCACGCGGAGAGTGTCTGCAAAGGTTCCTCGCTGACCGGAACTGTCCTCGACGCCACCGGTGCGATCATCCCCGGCGCGTCTATTTCCCTGGATAATAGCGAGTCGGCGACCAGCGCCCCGGACGGCCGTTTCCGGTTCGCCTGCGCGAGTCCCGGCGAACACCATCTGCACATCACAGCCGCGAGCTTTGCCGCCAGAGATCTCACTGTCGAGCTTCCGCTGCGCAAATCGTTCAACGCCATTCTGCAACCCGAAGAGGTGCAGACGACCTTGGATGTGGACGCCGACAGCGCGGCGAGCGCTAGTCCAACCTCCGCCGGGCCTACGCAAACCATCGCCGGCGACCGCCTGAAATCGCTGGCCGACGATCCTGACGACCTCCTCCGCGAGCTGCAGCAGATGGCTGCTGCAGGCGGCGGCAATCCGGCTAACACCACCATCTCTGTCGACGGCTTTCAGGACACCAGCAAACTGCCGCCCAAGGATTCCATCGCCTACATCAAGGTCAACCCCGATCTTTTCTCCGCCGAGTACCGCGAGCCGCCCTTCGAAGGAGGTCGCGTCGAGGTCTACACCAAGCCCGGCCAGAAGGTCTATCACGGCGCTCTCTTCGCCACCAACGGCAGCCCCTGGATGAACGCGCGCGATCCGTTTTCTGTGAGCAAGGCTCCGCTGGGCAAGCAGCGATACGGCTTCGAGCTGAGCGGTCCGATAACCCGGAAGGGCAGCGACTTCACTTTGGATCTCGAGCATCGCAGCATCGACAACTTCGGTGTCGTCAACGCCATCACGCTCGACAGTTCGGGCAATCAGGTCAAGACAGTCGGGAACGTCGCCACGCCGCAACGGTTGTGGATTGGCATGGCGCGCATGGACTGGCAGCTCGGCCCGAAGAACACGTTCATCGCCAGCTATAGCGCGAACGTCAATCATCTGCAGAACGTCGGCGGCGGCGGCACATCGCTCGCCGAGACCGGCTACGACAGCCAGCAGTACGAGCATGTTCTTCGCTTCACCGATGTCACCACCGCCTCCGCGACGTTGATGCACGAGGCTCGCGTGAGCCTCAAGTGGGACGGTGAAAACGACTCGCCCAACTCGATCGCTCCGCAGGTGTCTGTGGCCGACGCCTTCACCGGCGGAGGAGCCACGCTCGGTCCACAGCGTTTGCACGAGTTCGCCATCGAAGCCGACGACGATGCAATCCTCAGCACGAAGAACCATCTGCTCAAGTTCGGCACCCAGTTTTTCGTCTACAACGAGCACGATCGTCTGACGTCGAGCTTCAACGGCAGCTACACCTTCGGCGGTGGGCCCGCGTCTGTGCTGGATGCGAGTGGCAACCCTACAGGCCAGAGCGAGACGATCAGCGGCCTCGAGCAGTATCGCCGCGCGATTCTTGAACTGCCTGGTGGTGCTCCAACAGACTTCAGCAACGTCGCCGGTACGCCTCAGGTGAACTTTACCCAGATCCAAGACGCACTCTTCATTCAGGACGACTGGAAGGTGCGCCCCAATTTGCATCTCGCGCTCGGCATGCGCTACTTCGTGCAGAACGACCCCGCCACCTACTCCGGGGCAACGCCGCGCGTCGGCGTCAGTTGGTCACCCGATAAGAAAGCCACGTGGAACCTGCACGGCCATGTGGGTCTCTTCACCGGCCGCTACGGCCCCAGCGACTACGCTGAAATTCGCCGCATGGACGGCGTCAACCGCGTAACCAGCACCATCTACAACCCCTCTTGTGCAGACCTTGGCAGCTCGACCAGTTGCGATCCCTTCGCCGCCGCCACGCCGATTCATAGCGTCCGCACGCTGCGGCCACGCCTGACCGATCTCACCTTTGCGATTGAAAACCTGGGCATGACCAAGGCACTCCCGCACGGCTGGAATTTTTCCGCAGACCTTTATTCAGCACGCATCTGGAACTACGCCCGCACGGAGAACGTCAACTCTCCGCTCAACGACTCGCCCACCGGACCCCGCCCCGGCCCGGCGAATCTCAACATCCTGCAGGTGCAGAACAGCGGTCAAGGCGGAGGCAATGCCGAGTTCTTCAGCCTTGAGCAGCACACGCTCAAGCACGTTCAATTCTTCGTCGGAGCCGTGCGCGTCAATATCTTCGATGACACCAATGACAACACCTTCTTCACTCCCCAAAGCTCAACCTCCGACGTAGGCGAGGTCGCTCGCCGTACCGGAAACAGCCTCTGGCATGCCTTCGGCAACGCCGTGCTCCATCTGCCCGAAAAGGTAGACCTCAGCGGCAATATCAACGCCGACGGAGATGCGCCCTATGACATCACCACCGGCTTCGACAACAACGGCGACGGCGACTTCAACGATCGCCCGCAGTATGCCAGGCCCGGCGACCCGAACGCTATATCCACACCTTTCGGCCTTCTCGTCGCCACTGGCGGCGAAGGCGTCTTCCCGCGCGACAAGGGCACGATGCCCTGGCAGATACATCTCGACACCAACCTGCAACGCGCCTTCACCCTGACGAAAAACGCCAAGGCCGATCATCCGCAGACCCTGACCGTCAACCTGCGCGAGGCCAACCTGCTGAACCGCACCAACGTGACGCAGGTTGGCGGTATCCTCGGCTCTCCACTCTTCGGCGTTCCCTACGCCGCCGACAACGGCCGCCGCATCGAAGCCGGCCTCCGCTACAGCTTCTAGCGCATCGCTGATCCACATCCCGGTTTGCCAATCGGCCAAAGGCGGGGTAGCATCCAACGCAGAGACCGGCCTGCAAAGCAGGTGCAGTGATCCACGCTGGTTGAACCAACATTCAATGAACAGGGGCCTAGCTCGTATATATGGTTCGGTGTGCAGTGTCCGCCAGTCCGGAATGCCTAAAGAGCCACGGCCGGGTCCCACCGTCTTAAGACGGGTTCACCAGCGCTTCACAGCACGGCCCCGCGGGTCGGTCTTTGCCTCCCTCACCCCATGAACTCTCTCTCTGCCGCGCTGTTTGGCTGCATCGCAGTCTTCGGCCGTCTTCATCTCTCCGCGTACACGGTCATCGCGATCGCCGGCATCATTGCCGCGCTCGCGCTCAGCCAGTACACGGCCCTGCGCCTTGGCCTCTCTGCAGAAAAGCTCTGGGATGCTGGGATCTTTGCCATCCTCGCCGCCTTCGTCATCTCGCGCCTGCTCGGCTTCGGCCTGCTCCTCATCATCGAGCACGGACAACTCACACTCTCCATCCGCGACGTTCTCAGCTTCTCGTCGATCAGCTATCTAAGCCTGCTTGTCACCGCTCTCGCCGTCATCCTCTGGTTGCGCCGCAAACATCTTCCTCTACTGCGCGTGATGGACGCCTGGTCGCCTTGCGGCGCTCTGCTTTGGGCTGCGCTCTCGCTCGCCGACGCAGCCTCAGGAACCGGTGCAGGCCTTCCTACGCGGCTTCCATGGGGCATTCACGTCACCGGCATGTCCGCAGGCGCTCGCGTGCATCCCGTCGGGATCTACACTATGATCGCTGCGCTCGTGCTCTGCGGCGTATTGCTCGGCCTTCTCAAATCACCCTTCGCCAAGCCACATCCTCCGGGCCGCATCGCCGGCATCGCGCTCATCGCCGCCGGCATCATCTCGTTTCCGCTCGATATGCTGCGGCCACCTGAGCAGCCCTACGCGTCTAACTTGCTTGACGTCACGCAATGGCTCGTGCTCGCGGCCATTGCCGCCGGAGCCGCTCTGCTCCTCTTTGCTCCGCGCCTCGAAATTCGCCGGGAGACTCGCTGATGCCCTCCAAGAACATGCTCCCCAAAGGCAAGCGCCGCCAGTCCGTAAAGGCCGAGTACCGCGCGCAACGCACGCTTGTGAATGAACGCGAAGCCGCCCAGCGTGCTGCCGGCGAAGTTATCGACGAACCCGAAACCGAGGCGACGTACGAAACAGAGCAGCAGCCCGAGGTGCCGGAACATCCTTACCTGCGCACGACCGGCGCCTCTGGCTCGAAGGTGGCCGCCGAGACCCAGGAGCCGAAGCGCTACCCCGGCCTCAAGTTCGTCGCAGCCGAGCCGGAGATTCAGGTGCTCGATGATCTCGAAGCCGAGGACGGCGTACGCAGCTTTACCGCCGAGGCCGCCGCTGCCAACATGCGCATCGACGCCTATCTAGCCAAGGCCCTTCCCGACATCAGCCGCGCGCGCGTGCAGCTCCTCATCGACAATGGCCAGGTAACCGTCGACGGCGCGACGGTTAAGGCGAAGCACAAACTCCACGGCGGCGAACGCATCGAGATCGAAGGCGAGCCACACCCTGCCCCACTGCGCGCCGAGCCCGAAGACCTTCCGCTTCGCATCGTCTATGAGGACGACGACCTCGCCGTCATCGACAAAGCCGCGGGCATGGCCGTGCATGCGGGCGCAGGCTCACTCGAAGACAACCGCGGCACGCTGGTCAATGCGCTGCTGTTTCACTTCGGGCGCCAGCTCTCCAGCACCGGCGGCGAGCTGCGCCCCGGCATCGTCCACCGTCTCGACAAGCAGACCAGTGGCCTGATCGTCGTCGCCAAGAATGACCCAACCCACCGCAAGCTCGCCGAGATATTCTCCGAGCGCAAGCTGCGCAAGATTTATCTCGCACTCGTCCACGGCACAGTCAAGGGCGAGCAGGGAACGATCGATCTCCCCATCAGCCGCGATCTCGTCCGTCGCATCCGCATGACCACACGACGCACCGGCGGCCGCGCAGCCGTCTCCCACTGGCGCGTCCTCGAACGAATCGGGTCGGAAAAACCCGGCGCGCACGGCCCATTCACGCTCCTCGAAGTCCGCATAGAAACCGGCCGCACTCATCAGATCCGCGTGCACCTGCAGACCCTCGGCCATCCTGTCGTCGGCGACACGCTCTACGGGGCCCCGCATAACGTCGCGCGCTCCTCTGCGAGCGAAGAGGCCATCACCCTCGACCGCAACTTCCTCCACGCTGCCGAGCTCGAATTCACTCACCCCACCACAGGCGAGCCACTCCACCTCACCGCCCCTCTCCCGCCCGAGCTCACCGCCCTGCTCGACAAACTCCGCGTCTAAACTGTCGTAACCTGCTGGCCGGACTAGACTAAAAGCATGAACTTCCCCGCCACGCGTCTGCGTCGCCTGCGCGCCACACCTGCGCTGCGCTCGCTCGTGCGCGAAACTCATCTGCACCCCGGTGCGCTCGTCTACCCGCTGTTCCTCTGCGAAGGTGAAGGCATACGCCGCGAGGTCAGCTCCATGCCCGGCGTCTTCAACCTCTCCATCGACGAGGCGGTCAAAGAAGCCGAAGCCTGCGCCGCACTCGGTCTCGGCGGCCTCCTGCTCTTCGGCCTCCCCGATAAGAAAGACGAGCAGGGCTTAGGCGCTTACGATTCGAACGGCATCACCCAGCGCGGCCTGCGCGCTCTCAAAGCAAGCTCCGCCGCGCAGTCCCTCGTCCTCATCGCCGACGTCTGCCTCTGCGAGTACACCTCGCACGGCCACTGTGGCATCGTCACCCGCAGCGGCGCAAATTCTGCAGACTACGCGATCGAAAACGACGCCAGCCTCGCGCTCCTCGCCAAGACTGCAACTTCGCTCGCCGAAGCCGGCGCCGACATCGTCGCCCCCAGCGACATGATGGACGGCCGCGTCGCCGCCATCCGCTCCGCGCTCGACGCCGTTGGCAAAACCAACACGCCCATTCTCAGTTACGCATCAAAGTTCGCCTCCGCCTTCTACGGCCCCTTCCGCGAAGCCGCCGGCTCCGCTCCGCAGTTCGGCGATCGCCGCACCTACCAGATGGACGGAGCCAATCGTCGCGAAGCCATGCGCGAGATCGCGCAGGACCTCGCCGAAGGCGCGGACATGCTGCTGATGAAACCCGCGCTCCCCTACCTCGACATCATCCGCGAGGCCCGCGACCGCTTCGATGTTCCCCTAGGCGCCTACCAGGTCTCCGGCGAGTACGCCATGCTGCACGCAGCCTTCCAGCGCGGCTGGCTCGACCCCGAGCGAGCCATGCTCGAAAGCCTGCTCAGCATCCGCCGCGCCGGCGCGGACTTCATCATCACCTACTTCGCCAAGGAAGCCGCACATTCACTTGCCTGAAATCCTCGTCTCGCAGTGCGAGTCCTTCAGCTCTCCCGCTGCATCCAAACCAGCATTAACTGAGGCGGCATCTGCATTCCGACAAAGTATCGCCGCCCACTCCAAAATCTCGAAGCGAGGATCATTATGGAGTATCGCTCACTAGGCCGCTCCGGCCTGAAGGTTCCCGAACTCTGCTTCGGTACCGGCACCTTTGGCGCCGGCGACGAGTTTTTCAAAGCCTGGGGTAACACCCAGGCTGACGAAGCCCGCAAGCTCGTCGACATCTGCATGGAAGCCGGCTGCAACTTCTTCGACACCGCCGATATCTACTCCAACGGCAAAAGTGAATCCGTTCTCGGCGAAGCCATCAAACACCTCAAGCGCGAAGATGTCCTCCTCTCGACCAAGGCCACCTTCCGCTTCGGTGAAGGCCCCAACGATGTCGGCAGCTCGCGCTACCACCTCACGCAAGCGCTTGAGGCCTCATTGAAACGCCTGCAAACCGACTACATCGACGTCTATCACCTGCACGCCTTCGACGCGACAACTCCGGTCGAAGAGACGCTCAACACACTCGACAAGTTTGTGCACGAAGGCAAAGTCCGCTACATCGCCTGCTCCAACTTTTCAGGCTGGCACCTGATGAAGTCTCTCAGTGTGTCTGAACGTTACGGCTGGGCGCGTTACGTCGGCCACCAGGTCTACTACTCGCTCGTGGGCCGCGACTACGAGTGGGAACTGATGCCGCTCGCACTCGATCAGGGCGTCGGCGCACTCATCTGGTCGCCGCTGGGCTGGGGCCGCCTCACCGGCAAAATCCGCCGCGGCCAGCCGCTGCCCGAGAACAGCCGGCTGAAAAATCAATCCGTCGTCGATGCCGGCCCAACACCAGACTGGGAGTACGTCTACAAGGTTGTCGACGCGCTCGACGAAGTCGCCAGAGAGACCGGCAAAACTGTCCCGCAAATCGCGCTCAACTGGCTTCTGCGCCGCCCGTCTGTCTCCACACTCATCATCGGCGCGCGCGATGAGAAACAGCTTCGCGCCAACCTCTCCAGCGTCGGCTGGAAACTCACGTCAGAGCAAATCGCCAAACTGGATGCGGCCAGCGAGACCAAGCTCGCCTATCCCTACTGGCATCAGGTGCAATTCGAGGAGCGCAATCCTTTTCCTGTCCCACCCTACGCGAGCAGGTAAACGCACCCAAAACAAGGCGGCGCTGGTCAGGGGGAGGGACCAGCGCCGCCTTGTTTTATATCGGATGCTATTGCGCGGCTGCAGGTGTAGGTTTAGTTGCCGTCCTATGGGCCGGCGCTGCGGCTTTCGGCTTCCAGTAATCGGGCTCGGCCTTAATCCATGATTCCGGAGGACGGCTCATCTTCGGGCTGATCGAGAACAGATTCGTCTGTTCAGATTCAATGCATGAGGATTCCAGGCTGGCCAGTTTCTTCATGCCCTCGTCGCCCATCGCGTCCCTATAGCGCGTATCCGGTCCAATCCTGCTGTCCTCTTCCGTCATGGATTTCAGCGGCGTAACCACAATGTACGCATTGCCGCCCGCACCGTACACCTCCCGAAACATCGCAAAGTTCGCCTCAGGCACTGACTTCGAGAGACCCCCGAGGACCATCTTCACCAACTCATCCCACTCGTGGCTGTGGCCAGGCTTAATGCGATACTCGCTGATCCTCATATACCTGGCGCCCACCAGGTTTCCCGTTCTCAGGCTCATTTCCTTCTGCATCTGCCACACGCTCGAATCCGTTTGCGAGAGCAAATCGCCATCGGCAACCATCGCGTGATCCAGCGAGCTGGAGAGCGCCGCATTCCTGGCAACACTCTTCTCTTCCTGCTCCCACGCCGTCAGTGACGTATATCCGCTGAAGAATAGAGCCCGGTCCGGCCCCGTCAGGGAGGTTAGTGCGAGGTAGTGTGGCTGTCCCTTACCTTCCTCCAGGGCATGGATGTAGGCAGCCTCGCTCCTCTCGTGCATAGCGCCGCCCTTTCCAGGCTTGGTGAACTCGCGCTGGATCACCAGAATGTTGGGCGGTCCGTTGACACCGTTGGTGCCGTCATCCTGCGCGGAAAGCGTCAGCGGTGCGACACAAAAACCAATGAGAAGACAGGCAAGCAAAGTGGGTTGTTGCAAAATTGATAACTTCATCTTTCATCTCCTTACGGCAGGACAAGTTAGTTGCGAAGACCATCTCCAGGCGGAGATCGGCTCACAAAAGACAGAAACTATGGATCGTCGCACGACAGCAGCGTCGATAGAGTCAAAGTGCAGGGTCGAATGTCCCGATGGATGCATGAGCGTCACCTGCACGCGAGCGTGCGGACAACGTTTCGCCGAAGAATCCCTTTTTTGGAAAATAGCCCGAATGCGGCTCAGTAGAGCCGAAAAGCAGCCCCTTCGCCATACATGGCGACGCGTCGACTATGAAGTTTGCGCGCGGCGAGAAGTGTCCGCCTAAAACCCCACCGTGTCAATAGAAAGATGGACCTGCAAAAGGAATGGGCGGGGACATTGGCCGCGCCCGTTCCTCGTTTCTAATCACAGTTCAAGCAGCGCGGGCATGCGCCGACTGCTTCTCAAGCACTTCGATAATCTTCTCCGAAAACGCCGGAATATCCTCCGGCTTGCGGCTGGTAATGAAGTTGCCATCCACAACTACCTCGCGATCCACCCAGTTCGCACCCGCATTCTTGAGGTCCGTGTGTATCGACGGCCATGAGGTCATCGTCCTGCCCTTCACCACGCCTGCCTCAACCAGCGTCCACGGCCCATGGCAGATCGCCGCAACGGTCTTTCCGCTTTCCGCAAACTTCTTCACAAACGCGACAGCATCCTTGTCCATGCGCAGCTTGTCCGGATTGATCTGACCGCCCGGCAGCACCAGCGCATCGAACATAGCCGGGTCCGCCTCGGCGACAAGCCCATCGACCTTCACCTTCTCGCCCCAGTCCTTTTTGTCCCATCCTTTGATCTCCTTCGGCGTCTTCTCCACCGAAAGTACCGTCACCTTTGCTCCTGCCTTTTCCAGATTTTTCTTCGGCTCCGTCAACTCAACTTGCTCAAAGCCATCCGTCGCCAGGATTGCGATTCTCTTGCCTTCCAGTTGTTTGCTCATGACCTCTCCTCGTGGCCCGACATCTCAAGGCATCTGCTGCATAAGCAGCACTCAGTAAGATGCATCTGAGAGAGCGTGCGTCCGCACACATCCCGCAGTACGAGGTGTGGCTTGAAACCAAGCGTGTCACACCCCGGCGAGCATCGCAATCTGCGCATCGGCACCGCTGGATGGACGCTACCTAAGCAGCACGCACATCTATTTCCTGCACAAGGCTCCCACCTCGAACGCTGTGCGCAAACCCTCAACTGCGTTGAGATCAACTCGAGCTTTTACCGTCCGCACAGACGCAAAACATGGGAACGCTGGGCAGCCTCCACGCCTGCCGACTTCCGCTTCAGCGTGAAGATTCCGAAGTCCATCACCCATGAAGTAAAACTCGCCAATTGCGGCGCCTTATTGCAAACCTTCCTCAACGAAGTCAGAGGCCTCGGCAATAAGCTAGGCCCTCTGCTCGTACAACTCCCACCCACGCTCGCCTTCGATGGAGGCCTCGCGCACGAGTTCTTCACAACCCTCCGCGAGTTATATCCTCCCAGCGAAGACGCCGAAGATCGAAGCCTCGTTGCGCTTGAGCCCCGTCACGCAAGTTGGTTCACTGCTCCCGCCGATCGCATGTTACGTGACTACGCCATCGCCCGCGTCGCCGCCGATCCTCCCAAAGGCTCGCCGCTTGCGTCGGAGCCCGGCGGTTTTTCGCATCTCCGCTACTGGCGTCTCCATGGCGCGCCGCGCACGTATTACTCGGACTACGACAAGAGCTTTCTTAGGCGATTCGCAAAGGAGCTGCGCGCAGACACCTCAGCCGGACAAACCTGGGTCATCTTCGACAACACCACTCTCGGCCACGCCACCGCGAACGCACTGGGGCTCTTGCAATGCATACACCGCCCTGCTCCTTGAAGGATTGGAAAGGAGCAGGGCCATTGTGTCTCATCGTGCGTTGACTCAATGCCCCGCGTGCATCGCTGCGTCCTTCTCCGGCTTGGGAATAAAGAACAGCAGCGGAACCATGCATGCGCAGAAGATAGTCAGATCGCGGATGATGTCTACATACGACAGCATCGCAGCCTGGCGATGAAGCTGGTTATAGATCCACGCCTGCGCCATATGGATCGCTCCCGGCGAAGGCCCACCTCCGGCAGGCCCTTTGCCGTTGCCGGCCTTGAACATCCCCGCCAGCGCATTCACGCGCGTGTTAAACGCCACGCTCCCGGTATTCAGATTGCGCACCATCGACGTCTCATGCGCCGCCGTGCCGCGAATCAGCATCGTCGACATGAATGCCGTGCCCGACGATCCGCCGATATTGCGCGCAAGATTCGTCAGGCCTGACACATCATTGCTCTCGCTCTGCTTCACCCCCACATACGCAATCGTATTGATCGGAATAAACAGAAACGCCAGTCCGGACGCCTGGAAGCAGCGCATCAGCACCAGCTCCGCATAGCTCACGCCAAGGTTCAGCTTGCTCATGTACAGCAACGCCAGCGTGAGCATCAGGAACCCATAGCCGATCAGCTTGCGCGGATCCACCTTGCCTGAAAGGAAACCCACCACGGGCATCATGGCCATCATCATGAACCCGGCCGGAGACAGTACTTTCCCTGCAAGCTCCGCCGTATACCCCAGAAGCGTCTGCACAAACTGCGGAATCAGGATGGTGGTTCCATAAAGCGAAAAGCCCAGCACAAACATCAACGTAAAGCTGATCGCGAAACTGCGTCGATAAAACAGCGTGAGGTTCAGGATCGGTCGATGCCCTATGCGAAGCTGTCGCAGCTCCCACCAGATCATCACGATAAAGGCGGCCACCATCACAATCGCAAAGAACGTAATGAGATGCGAACCGAACCAGTCGTCCTCCTGCCCTTTATCCAGCACGAACTCCAGGGAACCGAACGTGAGCCCGAGCAGGCCAAAGCCAAGAAAATCCAGCTTGATGCCGCCCTTCTTCGCCTCCTTCACCTCCTTCGCAATCCAAGGCGGATCCTCAACAATACGCGACGTAAGAAACAGCGACAGCAGACAAACCGGAATGTTCAGGAAGAAGATCCATCGCCAGTCGAAGTTGTCCGTAATGTAGCCGCCCAGCGTCGGCCCAATCGCTGGCGCGCACACTACGGCCAGGCCATACATCGCAAAGGCCTGCCCACGTTTCTCGGGCGGAAATGTATCGGCAAGGATCGCTTGCTCGCTTGGCGCAAGTCCGCCGCCACCCACCCCCTGCAGCACGCGGAAGAAGATCAGCAGCGGTAGCGACGGAGCCAAACCGCACAGCATTGAAGAGGCGCCGAACAGCGCAACACAGATCATGTAAAACTTCTTGCGCCCGATGAAGCTCGTCATGTACGCGCCGGCCGGCAAAATGATCGCGTTCGCGACCAGATACGCCGTAAGCACCCACGTCGCCTCGTCCTGCGTCGACCCCAGACCCCCGGCAATATGCGGCAGCGCAACATTCGCAATGGAGCTATCGAGCACCTCCATGAACGTCGCCAGCGTCACCGTCATGGCAACAACCCACGGGTTCACGCGCGGCCGCCACGGCTTGGCAATGGGGGCTGCGAGCGGTTCGTGCCCGCTCGGAATCTCTAATACGCTAGCGGCTGCGGCCATGTTGGGGTCTGTGGTTGGATAGCGCATCCCCCCACGACGATTCAGAAAATAAGCGATTTCCTCGCCCAAACGGCTAAACCCTGCGCGGTGCTACGCTTAATCTTTGGCCCTCCAGACGCAGCCCGCGCCTTGGCGATGCCGGAGAGGAGAGCGATGAACGCCGATCTTGAACATCTGATCGTCCTCCAGGCGCAGGACCTCGAGATCCAGCGCTTGCGCCAGGAGCAACTCGAAGCACCACGTCGTGTCACGATAGCCGAGGCAGCGCACAAGGCTGCCGAGCAGACACTCGCCAAGACCCAGCAGGAACTGGCCCGCGAAGAAAAGCTGCGCCGCGGCCAGGAGCTCGACGCCGACAGCCATCGCAACAAATCCGTGCGCCTGCGCAAACAGATGGACACAGCCACCAGCGCCGCGCAGGTTACAGCCTTGCAGCATGAGATAGCCTTCGCTGAAGCCGCCATCAACAAGCTCGAAGACGAAGAGATAGCCTCGCTCGAACGAACCGAAGAGCTCGAAGCCGCGCAGACGAAAGCCTCCGCAAATCTCGAATCGACACGCGCTTCGCTCGAAGCCGAACGCGCCCGCGCATCCGCGACAGCCGACAGAACTCGCGCAGACATCGCCTCCATCGAAGCGGAACGCGCCGCACTTCGCGCGCAGATCACGGAAGCACCGCTCGCCACCTACGATCGTGTCAGCAAGTCGCGCGCCGCTGGGCTCTCCGAAGCGGTGGATCACAAATGCTCTGCCTGCCAGATGATGGTGCGGCCCCAGCGCTGGAACGACCTCACGGGGAACGATCACGACGACCAGCTCTTCACCTGCGAGACCTGCGGGCGCATCCTCTTCTGGGACCCGCGCCGCGACGCCCCGCGCACATGGACTGCGGGCGAACGCCTCACCGGCCCACGCCCCTCGCCAAACGCCGCGGAATAAACTTCGTGACTCCGTCGCACCCCATGAATCCGCGCAACCCAAAAGACCGGCCCATCATTTGCGTCGACATGGATGAGGTCATCGCCGACGCGCTGAGCGAACACCTTCTGCGCTACAACCGGGACTTCCGCGAACGCATCACCCCTGCCGATCTCCACGGCCAATGGCTTTGGGACGTCGTCCCTGCCGACCGTCAGCAGACGCTCCTCGATCACATGCTTTCTGAGGACTTCTTCGCTGTGCTCGGCGTCATGCCCGGCGCACAGCGCGTGCTGGAGCGATTACAGTCGCGCTACGAGATCTTCATCGCGACCGCCGCCATGGAGATTCCTTCCAGCTTCAACGCTAAATTCAAATGGCTGAACGAACACTTCCCCTTCATTCCCGCATCGCACATCGTCTTTTGCGGCGACAAGGGTATCCTGCGCGGCGACTATCTTATCGACGACAATCCGCGCCAGCTCCGGCGTTTTCACGGCGAAGGCATACTCTTCAGCTCGCCCGCCAACGCCAACGTGACAGGCTTTCGCCGTGTGCGCGACTGGCCTGATGTAGAACGGATGTTTTTCTCCGACGTCGAACCCTAGCGTTGGTACGCAGCCGCGCCGTTTCCACTATTTGAACCGCTTTGTATCGAAGCCGCCTGCCTCGAGGCTGCCTGGCTGTTGCTCAGCGACTCCGGCATCGTCAGGATCAACGCGCTGCAAGGCTCATCACCGATCCGCTCATAACCATGTTTGGCCGATGGATCGAAGTACACGGCGTCTCCAAGTTCCAGCGTCTCCGTCCGTCCCTCATGCGTGAGCCGCAACCGCCCGCTCAACACGTAGAGAAACTCCGCGCCCGGATGCTGATGTGCGACTGGCGAGTGTCTCTCGCCGCTACGCACAAACTCCGCAACATAGGGCGCGATCGTCTGGTCGGCCGACACAGGTCCGAGACTCTCGAAAAAATAATCCGGCTTGTCCGTGCCAGTTTGCGGCTGCCGCTGCCGTTCCGACGCGCGCAGAATCCGAAACAGCTCTGGCCGCTCCGGCTCGAAAAAATAACTGAGGTCCTTGGAAAAAACCATCGCGATCCGCGATAGATTGCGCAGCGTAGGAACTACGCGACCGGTCTCAAGCTGCGAAAGAAAGCTCGCCGACAATCCTGTATAGCGCCCCAGCTCTACCAGGCCCATTTGCTTGCGCTGGCGCAGCGACTTGATCCGCCCGCCAATGCGCTTATGAACGATCAGCGCTTCAGCCGCATCGGCCGACACGCCGCCCCCGCCGGCTTCTGCCCCGGTCGTCTGACCCGCGCCGCGGCCGGCATTCTCCAGCCGCGCATCGCCTTCTTCACCTGCCTTCCGCGGAGAGGAAAGAATCGGCACAAGCTGGCCATTTCTGCGGCCAGCGCCACTGACTCTTTCCGAAGCCGCGACAAAGCCCTTGCGCATGAGCATCCTGCCGTCAGTACGACACTGCGCCGGATCACCAGCCATCGCGATTTCGCCCATCACTCAAGAGCCTCTGAACCTATAGGTGTGCAAGGGGTGGGTTTCGCCCAGCCGCTTCAACCTAGAAAGATGTTTCCATCACACCAAAAGATGTATGCAGGCCAATGGCTTCCCTCACATCACCGGCCCTTCAATTGCAGTTTCTCGGCGCCGTCCGTGATCGGCCGATCCGAATGCTAGGCTCAAAGCATGAGCGCAAACCGTTTGAAAAAGCTGCGTTACCCATGTGGACTCGCGGCTCTGTTCCTCAGCGGCTGCGCCAGCCCCGGTCCTCCGCGGCCGCCGTCACTGCGACTCCCGCAGCCCCTC
>DATCFM010000057.1:0-12558 GCA_036509515.1 Acidobacteriaceae bacterium | reverse complement strand
CCGCCGTATCGATTTCACCCGGGTCCAGCACCGCCAGCGATCCCGTCGCCATGCCCACCACCGGCACACTGCCCAGCAGCGTCCTGCCGTCGGTGGTCTCGATCAGCACCGCGCCCGAGCGCACTCCCGGATATTTCGGCGTGAAGACGATGGTCGCGGTGCATGTCTGCCCAATGGTCGTTACGGGCAGGTCCAGCGTGCATGTTCCGCCCGTAAGCGAAAAATCAATCGCAGGGACGCCTTGGGTAACCGCCAGCGGATCTCCCGGCTGTCCGATAGCCGTCATGGTGACCGTCACGGTCAGCGGCGTCGACGATTGACCCACAGCTGTAGTTCCGCCGAAGGCTGTGACCGTCTGCGCGCCACAAGCTGCCGCGCAAAGCACGAACACCGGCAGGGCCGCAGAGGCGAAGCATCGACGAAGCAAGGAGATGAAGGGAATGCGCACTCTTCGTTTATCGACAGAGTGAGAAAGAACTTGAGGAACAGGTCATCATCGATGCAGCTTCAATCCACTGCACGCGATGCAAAGCGGCCTGTTCCCCTCAGTCCTTCACCCGGCCACGCACAGCGCAAGCGCTCTCCGCGATCGCTCCACGCCCGGCATACACCATCGCGGCAGTCGCCAGCGCAGTGCCGGTACACCAACTGCACAGCTTCCCAAATCGGACCACCTGCCGCACAACATTGGATGCAGCCGCACCGCCATCCACCAGCAGCTTGCCACCCAGCATTCTTCGCGCCGTTCGGGAACGCCGCGCGAGCAGAATCAGCGTAAGCGTCGTCCCGTAACTCGCGATACCCGGCAAACTGTCCGGCACGCCCAGCGGATGCGCCATGCGTGACTCTGTAATTCGATCCGAATCGAACCAGCCGCCAGCAGGATCGGGCAGATGCGGGATCGCGCCAAGCTGATGCAGTGCAATCGGCACAAGTGTTATCAACGCCGCCGAGCAGGCTGCGAGCAAAAGAGCCTGCTCGTCACAACTACGCTCACGTGCATCTTCCATCGCCGCGCACGCGCTCACGAAGATCTCCGCGCCAGCAACGTGCCGCCCGCCGCCAGCGCAACCGCGGCTGCCGCCAGCACCCAATGCTTGTGCAACGTCAGAAAGACCTCCACACTCGAGCGCTTGGACCGGTCATCGAACTTGCCTCGCGCGCTGTGAACACCCGGGACATAGTTGTACAAATCGTTCGGTGCATTCGGATCGCGCGGCTCGCCCTCGATCTGCTGCGACTTGTATCCCGTCCGGCCCAGATAACGGTCCAGTAACCCCGGCACGAACTTCTGTCCAACGATTGCGGCAACCGTCGGCGACCCAACCCAGTACTCGCGGCGCGGCGACCTTGCGAGCCCGGCCGCCACCACAACCTTCGCCGCCACCTCCGGCTCGAAGATCGGCGGCACAGGCTGCGGATCATTCGGCAGCCGGTTCTTCACCCAACCGAACTGCGTCGTGTTCATCGCCGGCATATGCATCGCCGTGATCTTCACATCGCTTTGATCGTGATACAGCTCGCAGCGCAGCGAATCGGTAAAGCCATTGATCGCATGCTTGCACGCGCAGTAAGCCGACTGCAGCGGAATCGAGCGATAGGCCAGCGCGGAACCGATCTGAATAATCGTGCCCTTGCCGCGTCCGCCTTCGCGCGGCTGCATGCGTCTCAGCGCAGCGAGCGTGCCATGCACGAAGCCCAGATAGAGCACCTCGGTCACGCGCTTATAGTCCGCGGGTTCCATCTCCTTCACTGGCGAAAACACGCTGACCATCGCGTCGTTCACCCACACATCAATAGGGCCAAAAGCCTCTTCGACGCGGCTCGCGGCAGCCTCGACGTCGTCGGCAATCGACACGTCCGTGGGCAGCACCAGGCCCTCGCCGCCCAACGCTTCGCACTCTCTCCTGCATGCTTCGAGCGCCTCGGGATTGCGCGCCAGCAAACCTATTCGGGCTCCCTTGCGCGCAAACGCGTGGGCAATCGCACGGCCTAAACCTGCCGAGGCCCCCGTCACGACCACCACCGGACTCGCCGCCATGCTTCGCTCCTGTTCGACACCGGCGTGCACCATCACAAACCGGCACACACATCTGCCTCTTCAGGTAGAGCCTCTTGCAATCATTGCGGGTTGCATGGCAAACACTGCCTACTTCGCTGCCTTCGATGCCTTTGTCGACTTTTCCGCGGGCGCATTCGCCGCTGCGGCCACCATCTCATGCAGAGCATTCGTCACCGCCTCCTGCACCTCATCGCGCATGACGTCGCGAACGCTCTCGGCGAGCTCCTTCGCCTCCACTCCCACGCTATCGGAGTCCGACTTCTCGATCGCGCGGTCGATCACCTGTTCCACTGCGGAGGTCACGTTCAGTTCTCTGGCAACCTTCTTCGCGACCTTCTTAGCCGGCACGTTGAGCATGTTCGCCACCTCGCTCGGCTGCGCCGCGGGCGTGGCGGCGCTCCAGTCCTTATCGAAGACCTCGACCATCTTCTTCACAGTCTTGGGATCGTGCACAATCAGCCCAATCTCACGCCGCGCCTCCATCTCCAGCTTGCGCAGGCTCTGGCTGCCCACGAACGCCGCGCCCCCGTCGCGGAGAATGGCGCGCGCATGCAAACGCATCTGCAGCTTGCGCGTGGGCAGGGCGCTTCCCTTGGATGTTGTAGTGCCGATCACGCGCACATCCACGCCCTGCGAAACCTTCTCGTTAAGGAGCTTGACGAACTCAGCATCGCTGATCTTCATCTCGTACATCAATAGCTGCTTCTTCGCTCCGCGAATGAACTCCATAAGGCTCTCTCGCGCATTTATCGGGCTGACGACGAAGTCCTTGCTCCCAGCCGCGTAGGTCGTGCGCTTGGAGTCGCACTCGAACAGCTTGACGGCCTCCGCGACGACCTCTTTGCGCGTTGTGCTGATCGCGAAAGAGCGGCTCAGGTTGATGTCCAGGTGAGTAAAGTTGAAGGCCATCAGGAAAAGCTCTTTGCCGTCGATGATGAACATCTTGCCGTGGTAGCGCACCAGATCGTCCGCCGTGCGCGTCACAGTGATGCCGCGTTCCAGCAGCCGCATCTCAAACCGGCGCAGCACCTTGTCGCCGCCGCGATTGGTATAGGCCACCAGCGCCTGCACCGCCACGCCGCGCTCCACAGCCTCCAGCAGGGCCTTCTCTATCTCCGGCCGGTCCAGCCGGAATATGAGGATTTGAATACTTTTCTTAGCCTTGCGGAGAGCTTGGAGAATCGGCTCGAGGCCGGCCTCAGGTTGCACAAAAAGTTTCACAGTCGTCCCTTCCTGAGGCAGTTATCTTGCAGCGTCTCAGGTTTGCCGCCGCGGGTCTCTGCTAATGAGGATGCGTTGGGCCCGCGAGAGGATGTTTTTCTTGCACACTTAGATAGTCTCCGGACCTCCCAAACGCTTCTAAGTAGATGAGTTGATGAACGTCTGCAGCTCTGGAGTGTCTCCACGATGTTTCGCCTCGCGCGTCTCGCGGTTATATCGGTCACCTGTCTCGCCTTTACCTCCCTTCCGCTGCTCTCCCAATCGCAGCCTGTCTCGGCAGATCAATCGTCGCCGCAGCCGGCGCCTCCGCCGGCAACGCAGGCCCAGCCCCAACAGGCGCCTCTGCCTTCCGGCCAGGCAGCTCCCCAACAAACAGTCACTCCCGCCGCACAGCCGACGCAGCCGCAGGCCACCACCCCTGTCGAACCCCCAAAGGATGGCGCTGCCAAACCCGCAGGGGACAAGAGCGATAAAAACGACAAGATCGACACCGACAAGCCCATCGCCGCCGCCGACATCCACGATGCTGTGATCTGGCACGATCCCGGCGACATCGCCTCCAAAGACCTCTTTTACGGGCAGGGCGGCGAAGACGGTCAGCCCAGGCCCCCATTCAAATTTATCGACGAGGATATGAACGGCACAAACCCCAAGTTCAACGTGAGCGCGGCCGGCGGGAAAAAATGGCGTGTGAAATTGGGCGAGGAAGCTCGCCCCGAGGTCGTCGCCTCGCGTCTTCTCTGGGCCGTCGGCTACTACGCTAACGACGACTACGTCCTTCATATCGCGACCATCGAGGGCCTCGACATCAAGCGCGGAGGCAAGCGTGTCCACAACGGCACCCAGGTGATCGACGCAAGGTTCGAACGCAAGCCCGGCGGAGAATCCAAGCAGGCCATCTGGCAGTGGAAGAGTAATCCATTCTTTGGCACTCGCGAATTCAATGGCCTGCGCGTAATGATGGCCGTTATGAACAACTGGGACCTGAAGGATGTGAACAATGCCGTTTATACCGACAAGAAGACCGGTCAGCTGATCTTCCTGATCAGCGACGTCGGTGCTACCTTCGCCACCAACGCTCTGGCGACCAGCCGCGCCAAGGACAAGGGCAATCTGAAGAGCTACGAAAACTCAAAATTCATCACCCATGAGACAGCCAAAGAAGTCGACTTCGGCACCCCCTCAGCGCCGACGGGGGTCTTGCTCAAGAGTGGCGGAATCCTTGCCAAGGGCTACTTCACCCGCCAGGGCTTCGACTGGATCGGCCACGATATACCCCGTGAAGACGCCCGCTGGATCGGTTCTCTGCTCGGCCAGCTCACCCATCAGCAGATCGAGGACGCCTTCCGCGCCGGCCGCTTCACGCCGCAGCAGGCCGATCAGTACGTCTCCATCGTGGAGAGCCGGATCGCGCAACTGAAGGCGCTCTAACCTTGTCGCTCTTCACGCCGGTCTTCAGGTCGGCTGCGCCTCGGCCTCTTCGTTGAACTGAATATCGTGCAGCTGCCGGTAGACGCCATCCTCATGCGCGATCAGTTCATCGTGCGTTCCGAATTCGACGACGCGCCCGTCCTTGAGCACATAGATGCAGCTCGCCTTGCGTATCGTTGAAAGCCGGTGCGCAATCACGATGGAAGTCTTGTTCTCCATCAGCTTGTCCAGCGCGTCGAAGACCAGCTGCTCGCTCGCCGCGTCCAGCCCCGAGCTCGGTTCATCCAGAATCAGGATCGGACTGTCGCGCACGATCGCCCGCGCGATCGCGATACGCTGGCGCTGGCCGCCGGAGAGCATCAGCCCGCGCTCACCTACCAGCGTGTTGTACTTCTGCGGCAGCTTATCGATGAACTCCGTGGCATTGGCCGCCTCCGCCGCGCGCACGATGTCGGCGGAGCTCGCATCCGGCCGGCCATACGCAATGTTGTCCCAGATCGTTCCGCTGAACAGCACCACATCCTGCAGCACAAAACTAATCTGCTTGCGCAAGGACTTCTGCTTGAACTTGCGCACATCGATGCCATCCACCTTCACCGCGCCCTTGGAAACATCGTAGAAACGCGGAATCAGGTTGATCAGCGTCGTCTTGCCCGAGCCCGTCGGCCCCACGATCGCCACCGTCGTCCCCGCCTTCACATGCAGATTGACATCGCTGAGGATCGGCGTCTCGGAGTTGTAGCAGAAGCTCACATCCTCGAAGTCGATATCGCCGCGCAACGGCGGAGCCTTCGTCGCATCAGGAGCGTCCTGCATCTCGTCATCGGTCTCGATAATCTCCTTGATGCGCTCATAGCCGACATCCGCCTTCGAGTACGAGTCCATGATCTTCGAGATGTCCTGCATGGGCTTGTACATGTTTCGGATATAGCTCAGGAACACGATGATCGTGCCGGCGGTCATGCCCGCCTTCAACGCGCTCATGCCGCCGAAGTAAAGCACCAGCGCCGTCCCCACCCCCGTCACGATGCTCACCAGCGGCACAAGCTTGGCCTTCAATCTCCGCGCTTTGAGCGCCGCTTCCACCACCTCCAGGCTCTCGCCCTCCAGCCGTTGGATCTCGTAATTCTCGCGTGCAAACGCCTTCACCACGCGAATCGATCCAAGCACCTCCTGCACCACGTTCAGCATCTTGCCCTGTTGCTTGCGCACCGCGCGCGAGTACTTCTTCACCTTCCGCGTGTAGGTGTAAACAATGGCGAATAGCACCGGCACAACCGTCATCGCGATCAGCGTCATCTGCCAGCTCAGATAGAACAGCACGCCGATCATCCCCGCGATCGTCGCGACATCCACGACGATGCTCAGCAGTCCCGAAACGATGAACGTCTGGATCGCATCGATATCGTCCGTCACGCGGCTGATCAGGTCGCCGGTCTTCGATTGATCGTGATAGGCCAGCGACAGCTTCTGCACCTGCGAGTAGAGCGTGCTGCGTAGATCGTGCGTCACCCATTGCCCAACCGTCGTCGTCACCCATTTTTCGCCGTAGGTGCACACCGCATCCAGCAGCGCAATCACCAGCACCGCGACGCAGGCAACGACCAGAATCTCCATTGGCTTGGTACCCACCGTGCGATCGAGCGTGCGCGTCAGCCACCCGTGACTACCCTTGTGCGTGATGACGTTGTCCAGAACAACCTTCAGCGGCCAGGGCTCGAGGACATCGGCGATGCTCTCGCCCGTAATGGCCAGCAGGCCCATCCAAAGCGCCTTGCTGTGGGGCCGCAGCAGGCCCATGATCGTGATCGTACGGCGCGCGGGATTGGGTTTGGAGGGCACGTCCGTATGATGCACCAACTCATCCAAAGACATCGGGTTAGGCTGCGAGTTTCCCTCCCACGCAGGCGAAACCCCAGCAAATCGATCTACTTTCCCGCGCCCGCCTTCACGGTCCTGCTGCGCTTCTTGGTGACTTTTGTGGTGGCTCCGTTCTCGCTCACATCGGGTTGAACCGTTGCCTCTTTGGATTTACCAGATGCTTCTTCGGATCTTCCAGTCGCTTGCAGCGGCTTCGGCTTCGCCTGCATCGCCGATGGCCGACTGAGGAAGCGCTCTAACTCAAACCCCGCAGCCCTGGCGTGTTCGCGCACCGTGCTGAGCGTGTCCTCAATCCCGCGCAGATGCGTCACAGAGTCGGTGTCCTCCACCGCGGCGACCAGCGAGGGCAGCGCCATCCACGCCAGCAACTCATCGCTCGCCTCCTGGTTGAAGTACTTCCTTCCGCCCGACTCATTCACGCCTGCCAGCCAGTCCACATCCGGATCGCTCCAGAACGACGGCGAGTACGCCAGATCGCCCAGCGGCTGCATCCCGTGCGCGAGCAGCACCCGTACCCGCGCCGCGGCGCGCCAAACATCCTCGCCCTCCAGCCCATTGGTCGAGAAGATCGCGCCCAGCGCCTCGCGAAGCTGCAACTGATCGAACGCTTCGGTCGGCGACTCCCGCTCCGCCACGCTGCGCAGCAACGCCCACGCCAGCACCGGCGCCCACGTGCGCTCGACCGGCGCGCCTGGCTCGCAGCTCGGCAGCAGCGTGCGCACAGTCGCAGGCCACCCCGTCGAAAATTCGCGTTCGATCGAAGGCAGCCGCAGAGCCGCCGCCACCAGCGCCAGAAGCTCACGGCGAAAATCGCCTACGAACCCCTCTGCCGAGGGCGGCTGCAGAATCTCGGACGCGCGCCACGCAAATGCCTCGGCAGACAATATCCAATCCCCCAGCCGCAGTTCCTCGTGCGGCGTCAGCTCCGGCCGCCGGCTCGTCTTGTCCCCACCAGCTGCATCCTTGCCGGATCGCCCGCGCGTCTTCTTCGTCTGCAACGGCTTCGTCATCTCCAGCGTCGCCTGTGCAACAGCGGGATCACTCGGCACAACTGGCATCGTCTTCGCGTCGTCCGCACGCAACAGGTCACGGCCAAGCTCCGCAATCACCCGCAGCGCGCCGGGATGCAGCGTGTGCTCCAGCGCCTCATGCAGCGGACGCAGCCGCAGCCGCGACAGAGCGTGGTCAAGGCTGTGAACGCCCGACCCGTTCAGCGAATCGCACAGCCGGTCCCACGGCTGCTCCGCCGTCGACCGCAGCTCGCGCCAGTCCAGCAGCACCGCATACTGATACCCGCGCAGATCCAGCCGCAGCCCATGCCGATGAATCTCCGTCGCCCGCCGCAGATACTCCAGTCCTCGCGCATGATCGCGATAGCGCAGAATCAGCGAGTCATCCCACGGCGCACCCAGCCCCTCAGCCAGGGTGCGCTGCCGCAGCTCGCCCGAGCCCTTGTCCATCGAGGCCGCCGACATGTGAATCGTCCCGCGCGTGGATCCGTAGCTGTTGTTGTAGAGCACAATCGAGCGCTCACCGCCGTTGCGGTTCGAGTACGCGAACACATTCTCATCAACCGTCCCGTAGTCCGTCCAGAAGTCGTACAGCACGAAGTTCGCGCTCTCGGCGAAGATGCGGCGGCGTTTCAGCAGCGGCGCAATCTCGTGCATGTGCCGCGCAACTAGTCCTTCGTTCGGCCACTCATCCATCTTGGCCTGCTTGTACTCCATGCCATAGCGCTCGATGTAGCCCTCCACCTGCCCATGCCCGAACATCGGCAGCCCCGGCAAGGTCGCCAGCAGCGTCGCCACGCCAAAATACTTATCTCCCGTGCCAAACTGGTCGATCGCCGTGCGCTCATCCGGGTTCGACATGAAGTTCACATAGCGCTTCAAAATGTCCGGATCGAACTCGATGGTCTTCTTCAGGTAGCTGCGATACTTCGCATTTTCCTCATCGCGCAGCATGTTCATGAACGCCGAGTTGTACACGCGGTGCATGCCCAGCGTGCGCACAAAATATCCTTCCAGCAGCCAGAACGCCTCCGCCAGCAGCAGCGTTCCCGGAACCTCCGCCGCAACCCGGTCCACAACCTCGCGCCAGAACTCATGCGGCATCAGGGCATCGAACTCTTCCTGCGACATCGCGTTCTCCGCGCGCGAAGGAATCGACCCGCCCGCACCCGGCAGCGGAAACCACAGCCTCTGCACATGCCGCTTGGCCAGCACCATCGCCGCGTCAAAACGAATAATCGGAAACAGACGCGCTACATGCAGAATCGCCTGGATCACCTGCTCGCGCACGTGCGCCTTTGAATAATCGATCTGCGCGGTATCGTTCCACGCAAACGTCGTTCCGTCGTTGCCGTGATACATGTAGCGCGTCGCGCCGTCCGCATGATGCCGCAGCCGAAACACCACCGCCGCATCCGACTGATCGTAGTAATGGTCCTCGATCTTGATCTCCACGCGCGAGTCCGTCGAAAGATCCGGCCCGTTGAAGCTGTAACTCGGAAACGGGCTCTCCCACCGCGACAGAAACCAGTCCGGGTGCTCAATCACCCAGTCCGCATCGATGCCCATGTGGTTCGGCACCATGTCGCTCGCAAGCCGCAGCCCAAAGTGCGCCGCGCGATTGCGCAGATGCTCATACGCTCCATTGCCGCCCAGGTCCTCCGCAATCTCATACCGCTTCAGCGAGTAAGCCGACGCCACCGCATCCGCGTACCCGCGCATCCGCTTGATCGTGCGCGAAGCCACGCTGCGCTCCCACAGCCCAATCAGCCACAGCGCCGTCACCCCGCGATCGGCCAGAATCTGCAACTCCTCATCGGGAATATGGTCCAGCCGGTGAATATGCCGCCCATATTTTTTCGAAAGCTGCTCCAGCCACACATACGTGCTCTTGGCGAGCATCACCACATTCGGCATCCACGCCTGGTCCGCCGAAAACGCCTCATACTCATTCAGCGGCGCCTGGTAGTCGGCTGAATACCGCCGCCGCCGCCCATGCGCATCGGTAATCCACTGGTCCTCGAAGCCGATGTACTCATCGCCCACAAAGCCCTCGCCGCCTCGCCCCGGAGCCCCATGCCTGTGCCAGTCCGGCCCCGGCGGATGAAACCGCAGCCAGATCGCCAGGTCCTCCTCGCGCAGCGTATCGATCGCCAGCAGCACCCGCCGCAGCCCTTCCCCCAGATACGGCTTCCAGTGCGTGCGAATGAAATCAAGCTGCCCGGTCAGCGAATCCGGTGACGCCAGCATCGGCGCCCTCAGCGCATCGAGCAGACTCCCAACCTCGGGCGCCAGCTTGGGCCGCGTGCTGAAGTACTCCGGAAACGTCTTCGTCGCCTCGCCGTAAATCGTCTCTTCGCGCAGCTCCGTATCCGCATACAGCTCGCGAAACGGCTTGAACGCTGGATTGATGTTAGCCAGCCACAGCAGCAGCAGCTCTTCGAGCGCCGCCTCCCGGTTCGGCAGTCCCGCGGTAGACCCAGTAGACCCGTCAGACTGCGCCAGCCACTCCGCAACCGTCACCTCACCGCGATAGATCGCCGTATTCGGAAACTTCTCGGTGAAGACCCGCAGCAGCTTCTCCACCTGCGCAGGCTTGGCCTGCGCCGTGAGCCACCGGAACGCCTCACGCAGCACCGCCGGGTCAATCTCCTTACGATAGCGCGCGATCAACGCATGGTTCAGTTCGTCGATCATGCCCATCGCATACAGCGCGCCCGCATTGATCGCCTTCGCCGGGTCGGCTTCCACGCCGCGCGCCTCATTCAGCGCCTGCGCCAGCTTGCGCGCCGCCGTCACATTCGCAAAGACGACGTTGCCCGTATAGCTGAAGAGAAGGTCGTCGACCTTCGCCTCATTGCGGACACCGCGACTGATATGAAATTCCATGCAAGCAGTCTCTCAGGCAAAGGTCAAGAAATAGATAATTAAAGTGGACGACGCAGTGCGCCGGGGTCTATTCCCTCGGAGCATCAAACACACCCAATTGGATGCCTCAAAACGGCGACACACGATCCGCGACGTCGCTCGTATCGAGCAAGCCTGCGAAACAGCAAACAAAACCGGCCGAGCCGCTCCCAACAGCGTCGCTTATCGCCCAGCGCGTTTCGTCTTGTGCCCAGCCGCGTTCTTCTTTGAGCCCGCCTTCTTGGCAGCGGTCTTCTTGCCCGATTCCTGGGCAGGCTTCTTCGCCGCAACCTTGGCCGCAACCTTCTTGGCCGCGACCTTCTTGCCCACCGGACGCTTCGCCTTGGGAGCCGCCGCCTTTCGCGCAGCCGGTTTCGCCGCGCCGCCATCCCGCCTGGTCGCAGCCGAGGAGATCTTCGCCAGCTTCGCCGAATGGCTCTCCAGCAGCTTCTCGATCTGGCGAATCAACACCGGCGTCTGCATCGGCTTCACTAGCATCCGGTCCGCGCCCATGTCCTGCCACTCCTCATCGCCCATCGGATAGGCGGTAAGCAAGGCAACCGCAGGATGATAGTCCGCCGTCCGCGCAGCCTGAATTACCTCGCGCCCCGCCGCATCCGACTCCATCCGCATGTCCGTAATCACCATCTGGTACTCATGCGCCCGTATCTTCGAGCGGCCTTCGTGCGCCGACGTGGCCGTGTCCACATCGAAGCCCGAGATCTCCAGCACAGCCTTCATCGTCAGCAAAACGGGAACTTCATCGTCGACCAGCAAAACGCGGCGCTTGGGCAAGGGACTCTCTCCTAAGAGGTTTCTGGCTCAATTAATACCGGCCATCAACATTGCACGGCATGAATTCGTACGAGGCAGGCACTCATATTCGCAGGTAGCGATACCGCGGTGCAAGCCTCTTCCGCTCACCCCAGGCGCTCCCACTTCCGGCCGGCGGCCGCCCTCGACGGCCCGCACCGGCCAAAAACGCCGGATGCTATAGTTGTGTTACCTTGCGTGGCTGCCGCCGGAGCGGCGCGCGCATCCAAAACACTAGAAAAAGCCGCCCAGCCGGCGCGCCGGAGACTGCCCATCCCGCCTCTCGATAAACGCTCGCAGAAGTCTTTTATCCGTACCAATGACCGCATCCGCGCCCGCGAAGTGCGCGTGATCGATGAAAATGGCGAACAACTTGGCGTCATGGCGCCGTTCGAGGCCCTCAAGATCGCCCGCGAGCGCTCGCTCGACCTGGTTGAGATCTCGCCCAACGCCACCCCCCCGGTCTGCAAGATCCAGGACTACGGCAAGTTCCTCTACGAGAAGGACAAGAGCGAGCGCGCCGCCCGCAAGACCCAGAAGGTCATCGTCATCAAGGAAGTCAAGTTCTCCGTCACCGTCGACGAGCACGACTACCAGACCAAGAAGAACCAGGCCGTCCGCTTCCTCGGCGATGGCGACAAGGTCAAGGCCAGCCTGCGCTTCAAGGGCCGCCAGATGGCCCACCGCGACCTCGGCTACAAGATCATCAACCGCCTCATTCAGGATATCGGCGAGGCCGGCATCGTCGAGTTCATGCCCCGCATGGAAGGCACAACCCTGCACGCCATCCTCGCGCCCAGCAAAAAAGTAGTCCCGGCCCCGAAACCAAAACCGCCAGTGTCGGCCCCCGCTGCAGAGCCGCAAGCCACCGCAGCGCAGTCCTAAGCCACCTGTCAGCTTTCATCGCAACTGCCATCTCGCCTCCAGCGGATGGCAGTTCGCCGTTTTTTAACCCACACCTGACAGCTCGAAGTTCACCACTGAACAGGACGCGCTCGTAAACGCAGAACTCCTCAACCGCGCTCATGGTCCTTCAGCGCCGCCAGCGCCGCCAGATGCCCACACATGCCATGCACTCCACCACCCGGCGGCGTGGAAGCACTGCAAAGATAAATCCGAAGGCTGCTGGTGCGATAAAGGTGCGCCGTAGGCCGCGTGAACGTCTGCGAGATCGTCATCGCTCCGCCGGTAATATCCCCGCCCACCAGATTCGGATTCAAGCTCTCCATCCGC
>DATCFM010000056.1:0-57369 GCA_036509515.1 Acidobacteriaceae bacterium | reverse complement strand
AATGGCATCCCAAAACAGAGCTTCCACCTCTTCCTCTGCGAGTGCGAGTGGAGATTCAATACCCCCAGCCCAAAACAACAACAAAACCAATTACTTCAATTAGTTAAAAACACTATGAAATAGTTATCTGGTACAGCCCCTAGAAAATTGGATGCGAACTGGATGCCAGGAGCGAAGCGACCAGTGGATTTTGCGTTGTGGGCGAATAGCGCGCGGAGAGGCCGCCAATAGAACGTAAACTTGAGGGGAACGCTTGTGCTGGTCTCCGGCTGCGAGCGCAGGCATCCTGCGTGCATGGCGTATCGTCAACTTTCAAGGAAGAGACGCACACATATGCCCAACTATCTTGAACTTCCCGTGGGCCCGAAGTCGCCGGAGCTGGTGAATGCGGTGATTGAGATTCCGCTGGAAGGAATCAACAAGTACGAGTACGACAAAGAGCTTCATGTGTTCAGGCTGGACCGGAACCTGTTTTCGCCGGTGCACTATCCGGGCGACTATGGGTTTATTCCGAGCACGCTGGCTGCGGACGGCGATCCGCTGGATGCGCTGGTGCTGGTGGATACGCCGAGCTTTCCAGGGTGCGTGCAGAAGGTGCGGCCGATCGGCGTGCTGGAGATGACGGACCAGGGCATAGCTGATGAGAAGATTCTGTGCGTGGGCGATGGGAATCCGCGTTATACGGACGTGTGGAACTATTCGGATGTGTATCCGCATGTGCTGAAGGAGATGACGCACTTCTTCTCGATCTATAAGGACCTCGAAGGCAAACGGGTAGAGGTGCGCGGATGGCGCGATGCGGCGTATGCGCGGGAGAAGATTGTCGAGGCGGAACGGAATTTTGTTGAGAATAAACAGAAGATGCAGGCGGGGAAGAAGTAGGCCCAGGGGCTGAAGCCCAGGGTCGGGGCGGGATTGTTGTGTCCAGGCTGAAGCACGGACCTATCTCAGAGGCAACGGCAAGAACAAAGGCGAGAGCAACTGCAAGAGCGGGTCCTGATCAGTTTTGGGTTTTGAGTTGTGAGCTTTGAGTAAAAGCAACAGCAGAGACAAAAGCAGATTCCCTTCGGGAATGACAAACCAAAAAATAAAAGTAAAGGCCAAGCTGAGGGGCTAGGTTTTATGAGTGCCGGCGTGGGGATGTGGGTGGGCCATGCGGGCGGCGGCGTAGATGAGGGCCCCGGCGATTGCTACGAGGGCGGCGAAGAGGAGTGCGGGCATGCCGGCGAGGCGGTCGTCGCGGGCGTTCCAGAGGGCGAAGGCGATGAGGAGCGTGGGGCCGACGCCGACCAGGATGGCTGCGGTTGTTCCACCAGGGATGCGGAAGGGGCGGTGCAGCGCGGGCTCGCGGAGACGGAGGACGGCGAGTGCGATGAACTCGAGGACGAGTGCGGCGCCGTAGAGGACGAGGTCGATGGAGATGAGTCGCTCGAAGGTGAGGCCGAGCGCGAGCGCCCAGCCGGTGGCGCAGGCGAGGACGCTGACCCACGGCACTCTTTTTGAGGTGCGGCGCTTGAGGATGGCGGGGAGAAGGCCGTCTTCCGCCATGGCGTAGGGAAGACGCGTGAGGGTGAGGGTGAGCGCGGTGAAGGTGCCGAGGCCATCGAGCGAACCGGCGAGGACGACGGCGAGGGCGAGCGCGGGGCCGGCGAGGAGCGCGGCGGCATCGGCCCAGGCGCCTGTCGAAAAGCGCGAGGCTGGGATGCCGACGGCCCAGACGGCGAGCAACGGAAGTATGTAGACGCACATGACCATGAGGGCGGAGCCGAGCATGGCGCGCAGGTAGTTGCGCTGCGGGTTGTCGACCTCCTGCGCGATGGTCGAGGCGTTGTCCCAGCCCATGTAGTTCCACATGGTGATGCAGAGAGCGCCGCCGAGATCGTATTGCAGGGCGTGGGGGCTGGCGGCGAGGTGCAGGCCGCCGTGGGCGATGCGCCAGAGGGCGGCGGCGAGGAGAACGACGAAGGGCGAGAGCGAGATGAACATCATGCGCACAGAGCCTTGGCCGACGGAGACGGCTCCGCGGAGGTTCCAAAGCGTGGCGATGAAAACGATGGCGAGCTTGAGGGCGAGGCTGCGGTGGCCGGAGGTGAGGTGAGGGAAGACGACGGTGAGGTAAAGGACGAAGGTGGTGGGGTAGATGGCCATGTCGAAGACGGAGGCGGCGAGGGAGAGCCAGGCCTCTTGGAATCCCCAGAAGCGGCCGAGGGCGCGGGTGACCCAGATGTAGAAGCCGCCTTCGTCGGGGATGGCGGAGGCGAGCTCGCCGACCATGAGCGCGGTGGGCAGGCTCCAGAAGATAGGGACGATGGCGAGCAGGAGAAGAGCGCGGCCGAAGCCGGCCATGCCGATGATGTCTTCGAGGCCGTAGGGGCCGCCGGAGACCATGAAGTACGTGGCCGCGATGAGCGGAAGGAGACGGAGACCGGTCGCGCGAGGTTTTCGGGAACGGGAGATCGGTGGATTCTCCTTCGGATGAGGACTGCCTTGATGTGGAAGTTAGCACGCGATCGTCACAAAACTCCCAGGATGCGAACAGAAACGGGAACATCCTTGTGCGTGTCGCCGTAGTTGATGTCAAGGGACGACAATCGAGCGCGGTCTCGTCGTGGACGAAGGTCCAATGAAGCACGGCAGATCCCTATTCGTCGCAACGGTGTTGATCGCGGCGTTCTTTGCGGCGGGTTGTTCAGCCGAAGGGCAGGAGAGAGGCTCGAGCTGGCCGCAGGGAGCGGATGAGCAGGAGCTCGTGAAGACCGGCGGGGTGTCGGGCCAAAGCGGAGTGGATTGACCGCGCTCGCGGATGGCTGGTTACGACACCAGTGACAGCTGAATTACAGGTGTACTTTTTTCGAGACGCGAAGTATCAGTCGGGTGTATGGTTGCTTCGCGTCTATAGAGGAAAAAATTCTGGGGCGAGGATGCGGTCAAAGATTTTGATTGTTGTCGCGGTGTTGCTGGGGTGTGTGCGGGCGTGGGGGCTCGGGGAGAAACGGTACGTGAGCACAACGCCAGTCCAGGGAGGTTTTGTTCTGTCCACCAGCGGAAAGCCGGCGACGCTGGTGGTGAGCGACGCGGATTGGCCGGGTGTGGTTCGGGCGGCGGGCGATCTGGCGCAGGATGTTGGGCGGGTGACGGGACACGCGGCGGCGGTGGTGAAGGATCTCGGCGCGGCGAAGGGTGAGGATGTGGTGCTGATTGGGACGATTGGGAAAAGCCCGCTGATCGATGGGCTGATTAAGCGGCACAAGCTGGATGTGAGCGGGATTGCGGGGAAGTGGGAGTCGGCGGTGACGACGATTGTGGAGCGGCCGATGCCAGGGGTAAGGCGGGCGCTGGTGATTGCGGGTGCGGATAAGCGCGGGACGATCTACGGGATCTATGACCTGAGCGAGCAGATTGGGGTTTCGCCGTGGTACTGGTGGGCGGATGTGCGCGTGCCGCATGAGGATGCGCTGTATGTTGAGCCGGGGCGGGTGGTGCAGCCGGTGCCGGCGGTGAAGTATCGCGGAATATTTTTCAACGATGAGGCGCCGGCGCTTTCGGGGTGGACGAAGGAGAAGTTCGGCGGGATGGACAGCCAGTTTTATACGAAGGTGTTTGAACTGCTGTTGCGGTTGAAGGCGAATTTTCTGTGGCCGGCGATGTGGAACAATGCGTTTGCGGCGGATGATCCGGCGAATCCGAAGCTGGCGGATGAGTATGGGATTGTGATGGGCACATCGCATGAGGAGCCGATGATGCGGGCGGAGAAGGAGTGGACGAACGGTGGTCATGGGGCGTGGGACTACACGACGAATGCGAAGGAGATTGACGAGTTCTGGCGCAAGGGGATGGAGCGGGACAAGAACTATGAAGAGGTAGTGACGTTGGGGATGCGCGGCGAAGGCGACACGCCGATGCCGGCGGGCGCGAATACCAAGCTGCTGGAGAGGATTGTGGCGGACCAGCGCGAGATTCTGAAGCAGACGGTGAACCCAGATGTGACCAAGGTGCCGCAGGTTTGGGCGCTGTACAAGGAGGTGCAGGGGTACTACGAGAAGGGTATGCGCGTGCCGGACGATGTGACGCTGCTGTGGTCGGATGACAACTGGGGCGACCTGCGGCGGCTGCCTACGGCGGAGGAGCGCAAGCGCACGGGC
This sequence comes from Acidobacteriaceae bacterium, assembly GCA_036509515.1. Taxonomy (GTDB): domain Bacteria; phylum Acidobacteriota; class Terriglobia; order Terriglobales; family Acidobacteriaceae; genus Granulicella. The sequence continues at coordinate 53,227 of DATCFM010000056.1, read as the reverse complement.
GGCGCGGGAATCTACTACCACTTCGACTATGTGGGTGGGCCGCGGTCGTATAAGTGGCTGAACACGAATCCGATTCCCAAAGTTCAAGAACAGATGAACCTGGCGATCGCGTATGGAGCGGACCGGCTGTGGGTGGTGAACGTCGGGGATGGAAAGCCGATGGAGTTTCCGATTGAGTTCTTCCTGGACTATGCGCGGACGCCGCAGCGGTGGGATAAGGACCATCTGGATGAGTTTACGAAGCTGTGGGCGACGCGTGAGTTTGGGCCGGAGCATGCGGATGAGATTGCTACAGCGATGGAGGAGTACACACGCTACAACGGACGGAGAAAGCCGGAATTAATTGATGCCAATACTTTCAGTCTGACCGACTATGGAGAAGCTGACCGCGTGTATGGCGAGCGGAAGGCGCTCGAGGATCGCGTGGACAAGCTGGCGACGGAGCTTCCGGAGAATGAGCGGGCAAGCTACTTCGAGCTGATTCAGTATCCGGTGGATGCGTGCGCGAATTTGACGGAGATGTACATTACGGCGGGAAGGAATGCGGCGGATGGTCGGGTTGGAAATCCGCGTGCGAATGCGGAGGCTGCGGAGGTGCAGCGGATGTTTGCGCGGGATGCGGCGCTGAGCGCGGAGTACAACCACGGGATCGAGAACGGCAAGTGGGACCATATGATGGACCAGACGCACATCGGTTACACGATGTGGAGCGATCCACCGGCGAATGTGATGCCGGCGGTGAGCTGGATCCAGGTGCCGGAGGAGGGGTCGCTGGGGGTGAGCGCGGAGGATGCGGCGTTTGAGCGTGCGGGACGGCAGTTTGGTTTCTCGCTGGGAACGATCGATTCGGTCTCGCAGGCGACGCGCACGCTGACGCTGTTCGATCGCGGGAAGACGCCGGTGGCGTATACGGTGACGACGAGTGCGCCGTGGATTGTGGCATCGTCGAACGCGGGAATGGTTGGGGCTGTTGGGGGTTGGGAGCAGAAGGTTGAGCTGCGGGTGGACTGGAGCAAGCTTGCTTCCGATCGCGCGGAGGGCACGGTTACGGTTAGCTCGGGTGAGGCAAGGCCCATGCGGTACACGCTGCATGCGATCAAGCTGCCGGTTACGCGCGCGAATGCGCAGGGGTTTGTGGAGAGCGATGGATATGTGGCGATGGAGGCGGCGGATACGTGGAAGAAGACGGCGGACGGTGCTGGGACCGGCGCGGCGCAATGGGAGGAGCTGCCGGGGTATGGCGAGACCCGCTCGGCGATGACGGTGTTTCCAGTGACAGCGGAGAGCAAGACGGATTCGGGTGCGTCGCTGGAGTACAGGATGTATCTTTACGACTCGGGCGAATTTCAACTGGAGGCTACGCTGGCGCCGACGCTGAACTTTGTTCCGGGACGCGGGCTGCGGTTTGCAGTGTCTGTGGACGATGGCCCGCGAACAGTCGTCGATGAGTTGGAGCACAATACAGAGAAGGACTGGGCGCGGGCGGTGAGCGATGGCGTGCGCCATGTGACTCTGCCGCTGTCGATTGCGGCGTCCGGGTACCATACGCTGAAGATATGGGCGGTCGATCCTGGCGTGGTGCTGGAACGGCTGGTTGTAAGCCACGGGGCTAATGGATATTTGCGGCCAAGTTATCTGGGACCTCCGGAGAGTTTTCATGCAGGGGATGACGCCGGGACGAGGTGAATGGCTTCGCGCCGGTGAGTTGAGAGGGAATGAAGGAGCGATTTCTTGATGAAGACTTCGACGAAAGACCGGCCTAAGCCAACGCGAATGACTGCCAGCAAACAGCCGGCGGCGCATGAGCATGCGCACGCGCTGCGGAGGGCCGATCTGGCGTATGTGCGGCTGGCATCGAGCGAGGTAGCGCGGGACATTAACCGCGATGTGATCCTGGAGCTGGTGCGGGCAAAGCAGCCGGTGGCGCGCATGGCGCTGGCGCGAGCTTCGGGGCTGTATCCGAGCACGGTGTCGGCGATTGTGGAGGAGTTGATCGCAGAAGGATGGGTGGTGGAAGGTGGAACGCAAAGGCTGCCGAGGGGACGGCGGCCAACACTGCTTTCGCTGAATGAGGACATCGTGATCCTGGCGGTGGATGTGCGGCCGGAGCAGGCGACGATTGCGGTGGTGGACCTGAACAGCCGGCTGCTGTCACAGAAGTCGATTGTGCTGCCGTCGAATGTGGAACGCGCGCTGCCGGAGTTGATTGCGGCGCTCAAGAAGATGCGGGAGATGCACCCGGGCAAGTCGTTTGAGGGAGTTGGGCTGAGCATGCCGGGACGCGTTGACCCGGTGACGCAGCAGCTTGTGCTGGCTCCGAACCTGCGCTGGGCGCGGCACGAGATCGCGGGGGAGATTGAGGCGGCGCTGGGGCTGAAGGTGGAGATGGAGAATGAGGCGAACGCGTGTTTGATCGCGGAGATATGGTCGGGGAGACTGGATGGAGTGCGAGATGCGGTGCTGGTCGCGATCTCGGAGGGCATTGGAACCGCGCTGCTGAGCAATGGACAGATGATTACGGGGAGCGGCGGTCTGGCGGGAGAGTTTGGGCACGTGATGCTGGATCCGAATGGGCCTGCCTGCGGATGCGGACGGAAGGGCTGCTGGGAGATGTTTGCGTCGACGCGGGCGGCGGTGCGGTTTTATAACGAGGCGCGGGGAGAAGATGATCTGACGATTACGGGATCGCGGCTGCTAAATCTTGCCGCAGATGAAGATCGAGCGGCGCTCGAGGCGCTGAGCCGGCAGGCGGAGTACCTGGGGCGAGGGCTGCAGGCGGTAACAGCTGCGCTGTCGCCGGAGGTGATCCTGTTTACGGGCGAGCTGACGTCGGCGTGGCAGAGATTTGGGCCGATTGTGGAGGCGGAGCTGCGCAAGCAGATGCTGGCTGGGCCTCCGCCGAAGGTGATGACGACGTTGAACCCGGAGTTTGCGCGGCTGAGGGGAGCGGCGGCGCTGGTGTTGCAGCGGCACTCGGGGTACCACCGGACACATCGGCATTCCGGTCCACGGGACCGGAGCCAGGCGGAGATGACGACCGCCTGAGGCGTCGAGCATGAATTTACCGGAGGAGTAGACGGCGGATGAGGCGGAGCCGCGGGTTAGCTGCGGGTTAATTCCAGCGCGAGGCGACATAGTTCAAGGGTCTCCATAAATCCATATCCAAACATTTTTCGGCGACGGGGGAGGGCTGTCTTTTGATGCCGTCAACATGGGTTGTGATGAGTGGTGGAGAGCCAATATGGCCCAGAACAAAGGAAAACATATGTTTGGGAGGAGCCCCAATCGCAAAATATTCTTGACAGCTCTCGTTTGCAACGACTAAAGTTCGCGACGCATAAAAAATAATGGGTTCGCGAGACGCGAACCGGAAAGAGCGTCTCGACAGGACCTCAGCACGGCTTTGTTTTGGAGGTGAGAGGGATGCCAACGATGGGTGTACAAACGGAGCGCAATTGTGGGGGGCGGGTACGGCGGAGCCTCGGGTTGCTGGCGATCTTTATGGCGATGCTGGTAGGAGCTTCGGCGGCCGGAGCGCAGGTGCTGTACGGCTCGCTTACGGGAAGCGTGACGGACGCGAGTGGAGCAGCCCTGCCTGGTGCGCAGGTGACGGCGGTCAATGGACAGACCGGCGCCTCGCAGGTTCAGACTTCGGACTCGAGCGGCATCTACCGGTTTCCTGCTCTTCTCCCAGGGACGTACAACGTGACCATCGTGGGGAAGGGCTTCTCCAAGCAGCAGACTCCTGGGGTGGCCGTACAAGCGAATGAGGTTGCGCGCGTGGACGGGCAACTGAAGGTCGAAAACGTGGCGGAGGAGGTGACCGTCACCACAGCTCCGCCGATCATGCAGACCGACACTGCCGATGTACGCACGGATATCAGCGAGCGCGACCTCGCGACTCTGCCGATCATGGGATCGCAGGGCGGGAACTTCCAGGAGCTGTTGCGGACCATTCCCGGCGCGGGACTGACCGCGGAGACGAACTCGCTGTCGGGTAACCCGCAGCGAGCGATTAACACGAACGTCAATGGGCTTTCGGAACAGGGAATCAACACGCGCATCGACGGCGCGCAGGATGCATATCCGTGGCTGCCGGCCAATGTGGCGTATGTTCCGCCTTCGGACGCCATCGGGACGGTCAACGTGGTGACGAACTCGTTCAATGCGGAGCAAGGCATGGCGGGAGGCGCGGCGGTGAACGTGCAGATTAAGTCCGGCACGAATCACTTCCACGGCGACGCCCATTGGATGCATACGGACCAGAACTTTGCGGCGCGGAATTACTTCAATACTGATATCAAGAAGTTTGCCAAGAAGAACCGGAACAATCAGAACCAGTTCGGCGGCGCCGTCGGTGGGCCGATCAAGAGGGACAAGCTGTTCTTCTTTACAGACTACGAGCGCACGACACAGCGGCAACTGGCGGGGCCGGACACGAGGACACTGCCGACGGCGACGATGATTCAGGGCGACTTCCGGAATCTTCCGGGAAATCCAATCATTTACGATCCGTCAACCGGAGACGCGACCGGCGCCAACAAGCAGCAGGTCTCCTGCAATGGTGTGCTCAATGTGATTTGCCCTGACCGCATCGATCCTGCTTCGCAGGCGATGATCAAGTTGTTGCAGCCACTGATCGGGAAGGAGTTCGCAACGACGAACGATCAGAACAACTGGGTAGGCAGCGGGACGGCTTTGTTCAACCGCGATAACGCCGACGCCAAGATCACTTATATGGCGACACAGTCGACCATGCTGTTTGGCCGGTACAGCTTCTCGAGGACGCTGGTGTTCGATCCACCGTTGCTGGGAGCGGCGGATGGCGATGCGACGAACGGCGGGCAGCTCGGCCAGGCGCCGGGTCTTGTTCAGCAGGTAGGCCTGGGCGCTACGCACACGTTTACTCCGAATTTGTTGTTCGACTGGAACTTCGGATTCACGCGGCAGCGGCTGGGATCGACATTTGACCTGACCTCGGCAAAGGGACTGACGGATCTAGGAATTCCGGGCACGAACAACGCAGGGACCACAGGAGATCCGTCACTGTACTACGGCCTGCCGGGCTTCGTCTTTCCGGTCGGTCAAGCGCCGAACAGCACAAGCAATGAGATCGGCGCGGCGCTGGGCAATGCCCAGCCGGCGAATCCGTTTCTGTTCCGCGATCAGCAGTTTGTGAGCGGCGCGAACCTGAGCTGGAACAAGGGCAAACATGCCTTCCGTGGCGGCATTGAGTGGAACCATTCGCAACTGAATCACTTCCAGCCGCAGGGTGGGACGTTCCAGCAGCCGCGGGGATCGTTTGAGTTCAACGGCTACGTCACGTCAAACAATGCGACGGGAGCCGGAGCTCCGACCTGGTTCAACTCGTGGGCGGATTTTCTGCTGGGATTGCCGAATACAACCGGCAAGGCAAGGTCGCTCTTTAATCCGAATGCACTGCGGTGGTCGACATGGGCGTGGTACGTGCAGGACCGCTTCCAGGCGACTCCGAAGCTGACGATTACCGGGGGCCTGCGCTATGAACTTTATCCGTTTGGAGATAGCGACAACAACAAGGGGCTTCGGTATCTTAACTTGCAGACCGGCCAGGTTTTCATTGGGGGATACGGCAGTGTGCCGCGGAATGACGGCATCGATACGGGAGTCGGGCTGTTCCTGCCTCGCGTGGGTATCGATTACAGCCTTACGCCGACCACTGTGATTCGCGGAGGCTACGGGATGAGCGCCGACCCCTATACGTGGCATGTGCTCCGCAATGCGTACCCCGCTGTGCTGCTGGATACCAACACGCCGGCGAATATTGCGAACTTCGTTCCGGCCGCGAGCCTGACCGGCCTGAACGGGACGGGACTGGGTAGCGGTAGCTACTCGGTGCCATCGGGGATCGTGCTGGCGCCGCTGCCGGATCTCACCTCCGGTGTCATTCCTCTGCCGACTAACGTTGGCACGACGACGATCCCGAACCCGTTCCATCGCGGGTTCATCAACTCCTATAACGCGGCGGTGGAGCAGCAGGTTCACCGGGATATGACGTTTACCGTGCGCTACGTCGGAACGTATGATGTGCGACCTGTCATCAACATGAATGCCAACGCGTCACCTCCGGGCGGGGGCACGGCGGGAGGCATTCTGAGCCAGAGGTTCGGAAAGAACTATACGGGAACGATCAACGAGCTGAATCCGTTCCTGCACAGCCGCTACGATTCCCTGCAGACGCTTTTGAGCTACCGGTTTGCGGGAGGCTCGAATTTGAAGGTTGGATACACGTGGTCGAAGGCCATGGACTACGCCGAGAATGAAGACCTCGGAGGACTGGCCTATCCGTATCCGGCCTACGTGCAGAAGAACTATGGGCCGGCCGGCTTCGACCGGACGAATAACCTCGAGATCTCCGGTACGGTCGCGTTGCCGTTCGGAAAGGGAGAGCCATGGGTGCAGAATGGCGTTGGAGCCGCGATTCTCGGGAACTGGCTGATCAATCCGGTGATCAGTGCGATGAGCGGCGTACCGTTCACGGTGAGCGCCAATGGGAGCCTGGCCGCAAACGGTTCGGGGCAGACGGCGGACCTTGTGGCTCCGGTCCGGATTACGAAGGGAAGGCCGCCACGCACGGGTGTGACGTGCACGATGGGTGACCCGAGTTGCTCGTACTTCAGCGCGAGCTCATTTGCGGCGCCGTACATTCCAATCGACCCGGTGACTCACAGTCCGATTAACCCACACTATGGCAACACGAACCGCAATGAGTTCCGCGGCCCGGGTTACTTCCTTGCGAACCTGAGCATTGTTCGCGACTTCAAGATACGAGAGATGCTCACCCTTGAGGTGCGAGGCGATGCGTTCGGACTTACGAACACGCCGCACTTCGCGAATCCGGTTGCGTCGTGCCCTGGCAGTGCAACCATCCCCGATCCCACTACGGGCAGCGGACAGAATTGCAGCGCAGGAAGCAGCAATAACTTCGGCATCATTACGGGAACGGCATCTCCGGGCGGGTTCTTCGGTCCGGACTCAGGAGCGAGGACGCTCTGGCTGGGGGCGAAGGTGATGTTCTGAGAAGCGGGCGGCCCGTCGTCGACAGGCCGCTTGTTTATTGTGCGTTGAAGTCTGGACGGCGGCCGTTCGCTGTAGTCAAACGGATGACTTGCTTCTTGCTTCCTCGAAGATGAGGAGCCTACCTGGGCAGCCCCACACGGGCTGCCCGTTGCTTTCTGTCCGGATCGCTTATGCGTACTGTTGGTCGCTCGGCAGCGTTCCTTGCCCCGGGAGAGCTGTGCAGAACGACAAGAAAGCAGATCTTTCGCTGCGCTCAGGATGACAATCTGTTCACCGAATGGCTTTAGAGAATCACCAGAAGAAGTGACGGGCGCTTACTTCGGGAGCTGCTGCTGGCCGGTGATGGTGAAGTGACCGGTTTGGGTTGAAGCGGAGGCCCCGGGTTGGGTGCTGCCGAGCGAGAGGGTGTAGTCGCCGGGACGGATGATGCGATTGCCTTGCGCGTCAACCTGGCCGAGCGCACGCGGCGTGATGGTGAGGCTGATATGCGTCGTTTTGCCGGGGGCGAGGTGCACGCGTTTGAAGGCGGCTAGCTTGCGGATTGGGGTTTCGAAGGCGTGCGGCTGTGAGAGGTATAGCTCGGCGACCTCATCGCCAGCGACGCGACCGGTGTTCTTGACTTCGGCTTCGATGGTTACGGGCTCGCCTGCTTTTACTGTTGAGGGCAGCTTGAGGTTGCTGTAGGCGAACGTGGTGTAGCTGAGGCCGTAGCCGAAGGTGTAGAGCGGCTGGCCAGTGAAGTAGCGGTAGGTGCGGCCCTTCATGGAGTAGTCGGTGAAGGGCGGGAGCTGCGAGAGCGAGCTATAGAAGGTGAGTGGGAGACGGCCGGCGGGGTTGTTGTCGCCGGCGAGGGTTTCGGCGATGGCGGTGCCGCCCTCTTCGCCGGGATACCAGGCTTCGAGGATGGCGTTGGCGTGCCGCTGCGCCCAGTTGACTGCGAGCGCGCTGCCGTTTTGCAGCACGACGATGAGCGGCTTGCCCGTGGCGGCGAGGGCTTTGAGGAGGGCCTGCTGCGCGGCGGGTAGATCGATGGAGGTGCGGTCACCTCCGTCGAAGCCGTCGAGCTTGACGGGCATCTCCTCGCCTTCGAGTGACGGTGAGAGGCCGACGCAGGCGATGACGATATCGGAGTTTTTTGCGGCCGCGACGGCCTGGTCGAGTAGGGCGGATGCGGGGGCGTCCCAGGTGAGATCGATGCCGGCGCTGCCGGTGCCGTGGAGGTATTCGAGCTTGATGGCGTGAGCTTTGGTGTTATCGAAGGTGACCGGCGAAAGGAAGGCGGCGCCGCGCTCGGCGGTCTTGCCGGAGTTCTGCAGGATCAGCTTGCCGTCGAGATAGAGACGGAAGGTTTCGTTGTTCTCGCAGGCGTAGCAGGTGTTGATACGGACGCCGAGCTTGTAGACGCCGGGCGCGGGCGGAGTGAAGGTCCCGCTCCAGCGGACGGACCAGTTGTTGCGCGGGAGACCTGGGGCGACGCCGATGACCTTATCCCAATTGAAGTTGATGTTGCGGTCGGTGCGGGTGAAGATGGGCTTGCCGGTGAGGTCGGGTGAGGAGAAGTACTCGCCGCTGAGACCGTTGCCTGAGCCACTGACGGGATGTAGCGCGGTGTGCTCGATGGGGACTGCGAAGCCGTCGACAAGGGTTGAGCCCTGGGCGTAGGAGACGTGCGCTGAGCTGAAGCGCTTTTCGATTCCGTTGAGCGGATAGACGGGCGAGGGTGGTGGGCCGTTGTAGTTGCCTTGCAGGGATTGGATGAGCTCGGCTGTGGGGCCTACGACAGCGATGCGTCGGATGTGGGGGTTGAGAGGAAGCGTGTGGGTTTCGTTTTTGAGGAGCACCATCGATTCGCACGCAGCCTGCAAGGAAAGCTGGCGATGTTGGGGTGAGTTGACGACGCTGAAGGGGATGCGGCCATAGGCGAAGCTCGCGGGCGGATCGAACATACCCAGCTTGAAGCGTGCGCGGAAGAGGCGGCGGAGTGCGTTGTCGAGATCGGCTTCGGTAAGGAGGTGTTCATGCACGGCCTGGACGAGTGCGGGGAAGGCCTGGCCTTCAGCGAAGCCGCACTCGAGATCGGTGCCGGCTTTTACGGCGTCGGCGGCGGCGTGGGCCATGTCAGGAGCGTAGTGGTGGCCGGTGTTGATGTCTGCCGCGGCGGCGCAATCCGAGACGACGTAGCCGTCGAAGTGCCAGTCGTTGCGCAGGTGATCGCGCAAGAGCATGGTGTTGGCGCAGGCGGGGACGCCATCGATGGCGTTGTAGGCGCACATGACGGACTGCGCGTGGGCTTCGGTGATGGCTGCGCGGAAGGCGGCATCATAAGTGTCTTCGAGATCGTGCGGAGAGACGTCTACGTTGAACTTGTGACGGAGCGGCTCGGGGCCGCTGTGTACGTCATAATGCTTGGGCGTGGAGACGACGCGGAAGTAGTTGGGGTCGGTGCCCTGCATGCCGGTGACGAAGGCGACGGCCATGCGGCCGGTGAGGAAGGGGTCTTCGCCGTAGGTCTCCTGGCCGCGGCCCCAGCGCGGATCGCGGAAGATGTTGATGTTGGGCGCCCAGAAGGTGAGGCCAAAGAACATCTCGTGATCGTTGTCGCGCATGGCCTGGTTGTACTTGGCGCGGGCTTCGGTGGAAATCGTTTCGCCCATGCGATGGACGAGCGGAGCGTCCCAGGTGGCGGCCATGCCGATGACCTGCGGGAAGTTGGTGGCGGTGCCGGCGAAGGCGACGCCGTGCAGGCCTTCGTTCCACCAGTCGTACTTGGGAACGCCGAGGCGAGGGATCGCGGGGGCGTGGTCGCGCATCTGCTGAACTTTTTCTTCGAGGGTCATGCGGCCGATGAGGTCGTTGACACGCTGAGAAACGGGGAGGACCGGGTTCATATAGGGCAGGTTGTTGGGAGCAGAGGTCTGGGCGTCGGGCTGCTGGGCTGGGAGTAGCGGCGAAAGAGCTGTGGCGGCGAAGACGAGCCCGAGACCGGCGGCGACAGCGGGGGCGCAGAGACGAATCATGCGGAGCAGACTCCTGCTGAGATGTGGAGGTGAAGCAATTATTTTGGCTCCGCCATTATAGGCGACGAGCGCAGGCAGGCTGGTGGCACGTTCACGATTTGAAGGCGATGATGCTTCGTGGCGTGCATCTCCTCTTGCACGGAGATGCTAGAGCGGATCACCTGAAGCTGTAGAACGAATTCAGACAAACTGCAGGTCTCTCCACTCCGCGGGACGGTGAAGCTGTCACGCTCCGGTCGAGATAACAGTGTTATAGCAGTATGCAAATGGCGCTAAATGGCGGTGGTGGTGGGAGCGGAATGGCGAGTGAGCAGGTAGTAGGCGACTGGGGTGACGATGAGGCTCAGGAGCATGGAGATGGCGAGACCGCCGATGATGGCGATGGCGAGCGGCTGCAGCATCTGCGAGCCGGCGCCGATGGCGAGCGCGAGGGGCAGCATGCCGCAGACGGCGGCGAGCGCGGTCATGAGGATGGGGCGCAGGCGGCGTTGTGCGGCCATCATCATGGCGTCGTGAGCGTTGGCGCCTTCGAGGCGGAAGCGCTCATCGGCGTCGAGGAGAAGGATGCCGTTTTTCGCGACGATGCCTATGACCATGATGAGGCCCATGAAGGAGGCCACGTTGAAGGTGGTGGAGGTAAGGAGCAACGCGAGGACGACGCCGCCGATGGAGAGGACGGACGAGATGAGAATGGAGAACGGCGCGGCGAGGTTGCGGAACTCTGCGAGCAGGACGCCGAAGACCAGGACGAGGGCCAACAGTAATACTTTGAGCAGATCGGCGAAGGACTTTTGTTGTTCCTGGAAGGTGCCGCCGTATTCGACGCGCACGCTGGCGGGCAGGTGCATAGCGGCGACGCGCTGCTGCACCTTGCGCACGGCCGTGCCGAGGTCTGTGCCCTCGAGGCGCGCGGTTACGACTACGAGGCGTTGCAGGTTTTCGCGAAGGATCTCGAGCTGCGGAGGAAGCGCGGTGATGGTGGCCATGGAGCCGAGCGAGGCGGTGTGGCCGGAGTTGGAGTTGAAGACTGTGTCGCGGATGGTATCGAGCGACTGGCGGGTTTCATCGCCAAGCCGGACGCGGATGGTGTAGGGACGGCCTTTGGCGATGAGCGGATCGTTGACGGTTACACCGTCGAGGATGGAGGTTGCGTCCTCGGCGACTTCGGTGGGCGTGAAGCCGAGGCGCGCGGCGAGCGCGGGATCGACTGCAAAGTTGGTGGCGGGGCCGCTGATGGTGTTGTCGATTCCGTTCTCGACGTCGACGACGCCGTTGATCTTGCTTATTTCATCCCCGACGCGCGGGCCTAGAGTGGTGAGGAGTTTCTCATCTTCGGTGAAGAGCTTGATCTGAATGGGCTCGGGCGCGTTGGAGAGGTCGCCAATGTTGTCCTGCAGGACCTGCGTGAATTCGACGTCGAGCTCGGGCTCGGTCTTCTTGATCTGCGCGCGGACGTCGGCCATGACCTCATCGATGCCGCGACTGCGTTTGTTCTTGAGCTTGACGGTGATGTCGCCGGTGTTGGCTTCGGTTACGGCGGCGAAGCCCATCTGCAAGCCTGTACGGCGGCTGGTGCTCTCGACCTCGGGCGTGTTGCGCAGGATCTGCTCGACGTGGGCGAGCACGCGGTCGGTGGAGACGAGGGAGCTGCCGGCGGGCATCACGTAGTCGAGGATGAAGCCGCCTTCGTCCATCTCGGGGAGCAGATCGGAGCCGAGGGATTTGTAGCCGAAGTAAGTGCCGGCCACGAGAAGAAGACAGGCTATGCCGAGCCAGAGGGGACGTCGCAGCGACCAGCTCAGACCGGAGCGGTGCCACGCCATGACTCGGCCCAGGATGCGGCCGGTTTCAGGGCGTACCGGCCCGGTTGTTGCGAGGTGTTCTTCTGCGTTTGCGCGGGGCTTGAGCAGGACCATCGCGAGGCCCGGAGTCCACGTGAGCGCGAGCAACAGAGACGTGAGTAGTGCAGCGGCCATGGTGATGGCGAGTGCGCGGAAGAAGCTGCCGGTGACTCCCGTGACCGCGATTAGAGGAAGGAAGACAACTACGGGGGTGATGGTTGAGCCGACCAGTGGGCGAGCGATTTCACTGAGCCCTTTGCGGACGGCGTCGATGCGCGTTTCGCCGGCGTCGCGATGGAGGACGATGTTTTCGACGACGACGATGGCGTCGTCGATGACCAGGCCGATGGCAGCGGCGAGGCCGCCGAGGGTCATCAGATTGAAGCTCTCGCCGAGGATCCACAAGAAGAGGACCGTGACGGCGACGGTGACGGGGATGACGAGGCCGGCGATGAGCGAGGAGCGCCAGTCGCGCAGGAAGAGAAAGAGAATGATGCAGGCGAGCACGAGGCCGATGACGATGGCGTCGCGCACGCTGCTGATGCTTTCGCGGACGATCTGCGATTGATCGTAGTAGGGCCGAAGCTGCACCCCTTTGGGAAGCTTGGTGCGGAGCTGCGCGATCTCGGAGGCTACGCCATCGGCGACAGCGACGGTGTTGCTGCTGGGCTGGCGGGTGATGTTGAGAAGGACGGCGGGCTTGAGGTTCGCAGTGACCTTGGTGTAGACCGGCATCGTCGCAGGGATTACGTCGGCGAGATCGCCGACGCGAACGGGAGCGCCGCTGGCGGTCTCTTTGATGGCGAGCTGCTTCAAGCCTTCAATGTCATGCGCCTGCGAGCCTACGAGCGCGAGGACAAGCTGATGGTCCTGCTGATAGAGGCCAGGCGAGTCGATGATGTTCGAGTTTTCGATTGCGTTGGTCAGATCGAGGATCGTGACGCCGGCGGCCTGCATCTTGGCCATGTTGGGAACGACGTGAAACTCCGGCACCTGGCCGCCCTGCACGACGACGGTCGCAACACCGGTGACGCGATTGAGCGGAGGTTTAAGCGTGTAGGTGGCGAGTTCCCAGAGCTGCGTCTGCGACATGTTGTCCGCGGTGAGGCTGTAGCCGAGGATCGGAAAGGAGGCGAAGGTGAGGCGGGTGGTCGTGATTTTGGCGGTGGAGGGAAGTGACTGCTGCGCCTTGCTGAGAGCGGAGTCGACGAGCTCGAGGGTGCGGAACATGTCGACCGACCAGTCGAAGAAGAGACTGACTTCGGCGGAGCCGCGGCTGGTGGTGGACCGCACGGTGGTGAGGCCGGGAACGCTGTTGACCGCGTCCTCAATGGGTTTGGTGATGGTGACCTGCATCTGCTCGATGGGCATGACGCCGTTGTCAACGCCGATGACGATGCGAGGGAAGTTGGTTTCAGGAAAGACGGCGATGGGGACGTGAAAGAAGGCGTAGACGCCGGCGATGGTGAGAGCCAGCGCGAAGAAGAAGATGGTGCGGACGGAGCGCGAGAGCCAGAAGGGTGACTCGGCGGGAGGAGTGGGGTCGACAGGCATCAGTCTTTGCCCTCGCTGCCTGCGTCGGCGTTAGCGCCTTGATCGAGCGTGATCTTCGTGCCTTCATCGAGGCCGTAGGAGCCTTCGGTGATGACATTGTCGGCTGTAGTCAGGCCGTTGGTGATCTGCACCTGGTCCGGCGTGCGGATGCCGACCGTCACGGGACGTTTATGCGCGGCGCCGTCCGCGCCGGCGATCATCACGAAGGTGCCACCTCCTTCTTGAGAGGGGAGCAGGGCCGAGGATGGAACTTGCAGTGCGTTGGGGACGACCGTTCCACGCATGATGGCATGCACCGGTGTGCCGACCTTGAATCGGCCGTCGCGGTTGGGCAGCTTGAGCCAGACTTCGACGGTTGTCGAACCGGGATCGAGCGCCGGGCTGATCAGAGAGACTGTCGCGTTTACGGGAGCATCGAGGCCGGGTATGTGTACCTCGGCCGGCGCGCCGAGTTGGAGCTTCTGTGCGGAGGCTTGTGCGATGTGCAGCTTGGCGAGCAGCGAGGAGGTGTCCATGACGGTGACGACGGGTGTGCCGGCCTGGGCGGTTTCGCCGGGGAAGAGAGGACGGTCGGTGACGACACCATCGATCGGGCTGACAAGGTTTGAGTAGCTGACCTGTGCCTCGGCATTGATGTAGCGCCCCTTGGCAGAGGTTAGCTGACCCTCTGCGGATTGGGTGCTGGTGCTTTGCGTGGTGTTTCGGACGGAGGCGAGGTGCTTGACGGCTTCGTCGTAGGTGGCCTGCGCCTGCACGGCGGCGGCGATGGAGGTCTGGGTGTCGCGGGCGGCGATGGCGCCTTGCTGCAGCAGCTTCTTTCGCTCATCCGCAGTTCTCTGCGCTACGTCAAGGTTGGCTTTTGCCTGGTCTACATCGAGCTGTGCTTTCTGCACGTCTTCGGGAATCGTGGCGCGCGTGGCGGCCGCGTAGGCGGCCTGCGCCTGCGTCAGGCCGCCTTTGCTGTCGAGGGCGTTGCCTTGAAGGTCGCGGTTTTCGAGCGTCACGAGAAGCTGTCCGCGATGGACGTGAGCGCCGCGCTGTACGTACTCTGCACGGACGGGGGAGTTGATGCGCGGGGCGATGGCGGCCTGCGCGAGCGGCGCGAGAATTGCGTCGGCGGCGATCTGTTCGGAGATGGGGCCGACGGTTGGATGCTGCGCCTGGACGGCGACGGCGCTCTCTGGGGCGGTCTCTTCAGGCTTCTTGCAACCGGAGATTGCGAGGATGGCGAGCGCGACGAAGGTTATTGCCGCGTGGATGCGTGAAGATCTGGTGCAGGAGGCGAGCATGCGTCAGAGTCTCCCTGTAAGAGTTTGAAGTTGCGCCAAGGCGAGCTGGTAACGAACGATGCCGTCCGCTTGCGCGTTTTCGGCGGAGATGAGAGCGTTCTGGGCGTCGACGACATCGAGCACGCTGCTCTCGCCGGCGGTGTAACGAAGGTTGGTGAGGCGAAGACTTTCACGCGCGGTGAGCACACTGGCGTCCAGTGAGGCGAGCTCCTGTTGCGCGGTGGCGGCCTCGGCGTAGAACTCGGAGAGGTTGGCGACGAGGCGGCGTTGCGCGGCGGTTAGGGCGACTTTGGCGGCGTCGGTGCGAAGGCGGCTCTCTTTAATCTTCCGTTCAGTGGTGAGCCAGTTCCAGACGGGGATGTCGAGTTGCGCGCTTCCAGAGTAGCCCAGATTCTTTGCGCCGTTGGGGCCGTTGGTCGCGAACTGCGGAGCGTCGATACCGTAGGCGGCGTTCAAGTTTAGCTCGGGGAGCAGAGCGGCGCGCGAGGCATATGTCTGTGCCTGGTTCAGCTGGAGCGAAGCGAGCGCGCTTTTCAGCTCAGGATTATTTTGTTTGGCGGCGGCCTCCACGCTGCTGCGCTCAGGCAGCGGAGGCGGAAGGGAGTTCGGAGCCAGTTGGAATGTTGTGGAGGGGTCAGGGAAGAGCAGGACGCCGAATTCGATGCGCGCTTTATCGGCCGCGAGCTGCGTGTCTGCGAGTTCGCGCTGGCGCTGCTGCTGCTGAAGTTGGGCCTTGACGACGTCGGCGTGAGCGGCTTCGCCTGCGTTCTCGCGCTGCTGGGTTACCTGCACGAAGCGGTTGGCCTCTGCGAGTGCGCGTTGGGCGACTATCAATTTTTCGTTTTGGGAGCCGAGCGAATAGTAGAGGTTCACGACGGTGGAGATGAGGCCGCGGCGGGCGACCTCCAACTCGGCGGCGGCGCGGGCGGAGTTGGCCTCGGCTACGCGAATGGCGGCGAACTGGCTGAGGCCGAGGGTTTCATTCATGATGCCCTGGCTGGCGTATTCGCGCACAGCGTTGTTCGCGATGAACACAAAGCCGGGTGCGGTGGCGGTCTCGCCGATGCGGTCCGTCTGGCCGTTGGGCTCGGTGTAGATGACCTGGTTGTGATAGGTGAGGGTGGGCAGAAGCGCTGTGCGGGCGTCGGTTTGTTCGAGGCGGAGGGCGCGGCTTTCGGCGGCGGCGGCGGCGAAGGCGGGCTCATTGGCCTCGGCTCGCCGGATGGCGTCATCGAGGGTGATGGTCGTTGTCTGCGGCGCGGACTCGGGAGTGGTCTGTTGTGTCGGCTGTTGTGTCGGCTGGGGTGTGATCTGGGAAAAGGCGGTGGTGCTTCGAAAGAAAACGCATACGAAGATGACGGCGAGGGCAGAAAACCGGAGCTGTACCTTCATATGCATTCCATCTTATGGTTTCGGAACTATAAGATGCGAATCTTGCGAGATCGAAAACCACAAAAAGGCCATAAAAATACGGAATGTCCTAGATTGCGGTAGATGATACCGCAATCTAGGACATTTCGAAAAAATACACCGTCGCCGTACGCTACGAGAGATCGAAAGTTACTCCCTGGGCAAGGGGAAGGTCGGTTCCATAGTTGATGGTAGTGGTGGCGCGACGCATGTACTGCTTCCAGGCATCGGAGCCTGATTCGCGGCCTCCGCCGGTTTCCTTTTCGCCACCGAAGGCGCCCCCGATCTCGGCGCCGGAGGTTCCGATATTGACGTTGACGATGCCGCAGTCCGATCCAGTGGCGGAGAGGAAGCGTTCGGCCTCGCGAACGTTGAGCGTGAAGATGGAGGAGGATAGGCCCTGGGGGACGGCGTTGTGCAGTTGGATGGCTTCGTCGAGGTCGCGATATTTGAGTACGTAGAGGATGGGAGCGAAGGTTTCGCGCTTGACGATGTCGGTCTGATGCGGGATTTCGACGAGGGCGGGGCGCACATAGGAGGCTTCGTTGGAGACGCCGTCATGGGTGATGCGTTCCCCGCCGGTGATGGTTGCGCCCGCGCGGCGGGCTTCTTCGAGAGCATGCTGCATGGCATCGAAGGAACGCGCGTCGATCAGAGGGCCGACAAGCGTGTTGGCATCACGTGGGTCGCCGACGGAGACGGACAGATACACCTTTTTTAGCTGCGCGATGAATTTGTCGTAGACGCTCTCGTGCACGATAAGGCGGCGCAGGGTAGTGCAGCGCTGGCCGGCAGTTCCCATGGCGGCGAAGGCGATTGCGCGGAGGGTGAGGTCGAGGTCGGCGGTAGGGCCTACGATGGCCGCGTTGTTGCCACCGAGCTCGAGGATGGCCCGGGCGAAGCGTTGAGCGAGGCGGGGAGCAACGGCGCGACCCATGGCGGTGGAACCGGTGGCTGAGACGAGCGGAACGAGTGGGGAGTCGACCAGCAGTTGGCCGAGTTGAGCGTCGCCGATGAGGAGTGATGAGAGGCCGCTGGGCGCGATGCCCGGGCCTGCTGTGGCGTTGAATTTGGCTGCTGCTCTTTCAAAGAGGGCCTGGGTTGCGAGAGCGGTGAGCGGAGTCTTCTCGGAGGGCTTCCAGACGACGGTGTTTCCGCAGACAAGAGCGAGCGCGGCGTTCCAGGCCCAGACGGCTACGGGGAAGTTGAAGGCGGAGATGACGCCGACGACGCCGAGCGGATGCCAGGTCTCCATCATGCGATGGTTGGGGCGCTCGGAGGCGATGGTGAGGCCGGCGAGCTGGCGTGAGAGGCCGGCGGCGAAGGTGCAGATGTCGATCATCTCCTGCACCTCGCCGTGGCCTTCGGAGAGGATTTTTCCGGTCTCGATGGTGACGAGGAGGCCGAGGGAAGAGATGTGGGTGCGCAGCTCTTCGCCGAGCAGGCGGACGAGCTCGCCGCGGCGGGGAGCGGGTACGCTGCGCCAGGCCTGGAAGGCTTTCTGTGCGTCGGCGAGCTTTTGATCGGCTGCGGATGGCGATGTTTTGGCGACGTGCGCGATTACCTGACCCGTGATGGGCGTTTGCACGGGCAGCTCGCCGTGGGTGTATGCGGAGGCCGGGACGCCGAGTTGGGAGAGAAGGTCGTGAACTTCGTGTTCAAGTGAGGTGATGGTGGTTGTCATGCTTTGCTCTTCTTTCCGGCGGGGCTGTTGCCGCGTGCGAGGACTTCAGCCAGATGTAGAGGCCGTGCGGCTGTGTTCTGCGTGATCTGCTCACAGCAGCTGAAGCCGTCGCTGACGATGAGGGCATGGTCTTCTTCGCGTCGAACTGCGGGCAGCAGAACACGCTCGCCGAGCTTTTGTGAGATGTCAAACTTATCGCGCTCGAAGCCGAAGGGGCCAGCCATGCCGCAGCAGCCGGAGTCGAGCAGCTGGACCTCGGCGCCGGTGGAGCGCAGGAGGGTCATCTCGTCGTTCATGCCCATGGTGGCACGTTGGTGGCAGTGGCCGTGCACGATGATCTTCTGCGCGATTTGCGGCGCTTGATAGTGAGGGGCGTGGCGGACCAGAAATTCGCTGAGAAGAAGGGTTTGATCGCGAAGCTTCGCGGCGCGTGGATCGTTGGGCAGGAGATTGGTCAGCTCGTCGCGAAAGACGGTGGCGCAGCTTGGCTCGAGTACGACGACGGGTGTACCGGCAGCCAATTGCGGCGCGAGCGCATCGAGTGTGCGCAGCAAGTATTTCTTTGCGGTGTCGAGCATACCGAAGTCGTAGAGAGGACGGCCGCAGCAGAGATGTTGCGTGGGCAGCGAGACGCGGAAACCCGCGGTGGTGAGCACGGCGTGGGCTGCACGCATGGTTGCGGGGTGGAAGTAGTTATTAAAGGTGTCGGCCCAGAGGAAGACTTCGGGAGTTTCACCTGTTGGCATGGAGTGTCGACCTTGGCGTCGATCCTGGCGGCGGCGAGGATCCTTGGCGAGGCGGCGATCGGGGACGAAAGGTTTGGCGAAGCGAGGAAAACTGCGGTCGGGATGGATGTGCAGAGCGGATTTGACGAGACTGCGGATGCCGGGTGCGTTATTGATGGCGTTGACGAGGCCGGGCGCGACAGAGGCCAGACGTGCCGCGACGTCAATTCTGCCGAAGGCATAGTGGAAGAGCGGGCGGAGTTCGCCTTCGTAATGATGCGCGAGGAACTCCGACTTGTAGGTGGCCATGTCGACGCTGGTGGGGCACTCGCTCTTACAGGCCTTGCAGGAGAGGCAGAGGTCGAGCGATTCTCTGACCTGCTCATTCTTCCACTTGTCGGGGAGGACCTCGCCCTGCATTAGCTCCCACAGCAGGTGAGCGCGGCCGCGAGTGGAGTAAAGCTCTTCGCCGGTGGCCATGAAACTGGGGCACATGGCTCCGGCATCGTGTTTGCGGCAGGCTCCGACGCCGACGCAGCGAAGAGTCTCGGCGGCGAAGGAGCCCTGATTTTCCGCGAAGGCGAAGTGGGTTTTGGGTTGCCACGGCTTGTAGTCGGCACCGAGGCGGAGATCTTCATGAGGCTGGTGAGGATCGACGAGGTTGCTGGGGTTGAGGCGATTGGCCGGGTCCCAGAGCTGTTTGAACTGGCGGAAGGCCTGCATGAGTTCGGGCCCGTACATCTTGTACAGGAGGGCCGCGCGGGCCTGGCCGTCGCCGTGTTCACCGGAGAGCGAGCCGCCGTGGGCGACGACGAGGTCGGCGGCGCGGTCGATAAATC
This sequence comes from Acidobacteriaceae bacterium, assembly GCA_036509515.1. Lineage (GTDB taxonomy): Bacteria > Acidobacteriota > Terriglobia > Terriglobales > Acidobacteriaceae > Granulicella. Next base: position 33,809 of record DATCFM010000056.1, on the reverse strand, counting down.
GGCGGAAGGCGAGGATTCCGGCTTCGGTTTCGAAGTCGAAGTTGAAGCGCATGTGAACGCAGCCCTGGCCGAAGTGACCGTACATGGGGCTGGTGTAGTTGAACTCGCGCATGAGAGCGTCGATGCCACGAAGATAGGAGCCTTCTTGTGAGGGATCGACGGCGGCGTCTTCCCAGCCCTCCCAACGCATGGGCTGGCCGGGGACGACGGCGGTGGCGCCGAGACCGGACTCGCGAATAAGCCAGACGCGATGCGCCTCGCCGGCGTTGTAGATGCGACAGGTGGTTTTGGCCGGGATATCTTTCAGGGCGCCGGCGAAGGCGTGCGCCTGCTGGTCGGCTTCGGCCTGAGTGTCCGCGCCGAACTCGATAAGGAGGAAGCCGCGACCTTCAGGAAGGAGATCGAGATCTTCTTCGAGCTTGTGCTTTTTGCGGAGGGCGTCGAGCAGGTATCCGTCCATGCCCTCGAGGCCAATGGGTTTGTGGGTGAGGAGCTGGGGGACAGAGTCGGCTGCGATGAAGATGTCTTCAAAGCCGACGCCGACGAGCGTGCGGCACGGTGGACTCTTCATGAGGCGCAGCGTGGCTCCGAGAATGATGGCGCAGGCGCCTTCACTGCCGACGAGAGCGCGGGCAACGTTGAAGTTGTTTTCGGGAAGCAGCTCGTCGAGGTTGAAGCCGGAGACGCGGCGCGGGATGCGAGGAAACTGGGCGCGGACGAGATTGGCGTAGGAGTCGCGGAGCTGCTTGAGGCCGGCGTAGATCTCACCGGTACGGCCACCTGCGGCGATGTGCGTTTCAAGCTCGGATTCGGTGGTGGCGCCGACGCGCATGCGCGTGCCGTCGTAGAGGAGAATGTCGAGCGAGACGATGTTATCGACGGTCTTGCCGCCCATGAGCGCGTGGACGCCGCAGGAGTTGTTGCCGATCATGCCGCCGAGTGTGCAGCGGCTGTGGGTGGCGGGGTCGGGCGCGAAGGTGAGGCCAAATTTCTCGGCGGCCTCGCGGACGCGATCGAGAATGGCTCCGGGCTGGACGTAGACGGTCTGGGCGACCGGGTCGACCTCGGAGATGTGGTTCATGTATTTGGAGAAATCGAGAATGATCGCGATGTTGCAGCACTGGCCAGCGAGGCTGGTGCCGCCACCGCGGGAGAGGATGGGCGCATCGAAGGCGCGGCAGATTTCAACCGTGGCGATGACGTCGGCTTCGTCCCGAGGGAGGACGAGGCCGATGGGAATCTTGCGATAGTTCGAGGCGTCGGTTGAGTAGGCGGCGCGGGAGGCTGCGTCGAAGCGAACTTCACCGCGGACTTTTGCGCGGAGCTGCGCTTCGAGGTCCGCTGCGCGGGCGAAGGTATCGCGTGAGCGGGCGTGGGAGCTGGGGAGAAGAACGAACGGCGAGGCGGGCATTGTGTCGATGTCCGCTCCCATCATTTCATCGAATTTGGAATCTGACATTGGCAGCTATTTCTGGGCGTTGGCCGTCATTTTGAAGATGCCCTGCGCATTGGAGCTGTCGAAGCTGAGGTCGAGACCGGTCTTTCCTTCTTCAGCCGGAAGCGGAAGGCGCGTGATGAACTCATAGAACGATCCGGGCACTTCACGCTCTACCAGTTTGCCATTGTTGTCGCGGAAGCGGCGCTCGACACGAGCCGCGAGGAAAGCAGTCTGGCGGACGCGGCGCGATTGCGAGGTCTCAACTGTGGCTTTCATGGGACGGCCGAGCCCTTTTTGATCCGCGGCGAGTTGATCGACATCAGGGACGCGGTCCGTGGCGTGGTTGAAGGCGTTGCCTTCTGTGGAGATCCAGGCCATCTCGGCCGATTCGCGCAGCAGGGTTTCGTAGTCGGCGAGAGTTTCCTCGTCATGCTGGCGGCTGAAAACTTTCACGAGGACGGGTAGAAGCTTGACTGCCTTTTCGATGGGCAGGGAGCGTCTCTGTTCCAGTTCGAAGAGCAAGGACTTGGCTTCGGGAGTAAGTGGATCGCGGGAGCTTGAGGTTACGCGCGCGACGGTGACTTGGAACTCTTCGGAGAATTTTTCGGGGTGCAACTCGCTAATGAAAAATTGTGCGAGCTCTTCGGGGTATTCCGCCTGTGCGTGGGAGCGGCCGGTCATCTTGAGACGCTCGAGCGGATAGGTGCCGTTGAGCGCGTAGCCAAGCGGGCGGAGGATGCGCGTGATCGCTTCTTCGCCAGCGGGTAACTCCCCCATGCCGCTGAGCGCGACGGTCCGGACGGCGCCGTGGTCGTGCATGATCTTGCGATGGTCGCGAAGACAGTCTTCCGCGTACGCTTTGGCGTCGGGGACGCGGGTGAGCAGGTCTTCGAAGAGCATCATGTTCAGCGCCTGCGCGACGCCGGCACGGGAGAGGGCGTCGCCGGTCTCTTCCATGAGGCCCTGTGGAACGTTGAGTATTTGAAATAGACGGTCTGCGCGGGCTGCGCCGATGACCTGTTCGAGCGTTTTCTGTAGTGCGCCTTGTGTGGCTGGCATCTCATTTCTCCTTCATTGAAGTTCGTTAGAGCCCTTCGTGATTAGCGGGTCGCGAGTGCGATGCACTCTTCGAGGATGTCGAGTGCGATGTCGGTCTCCTGCTGCGTGACGATTAACGGAGGGCTGAGACGGACGGTGTTTTCACCGCAACCGAGTAGAAGCAGGCCGCGCTCAAATGCCAGATCGACGATGCGCTCGCGGAGTGCGCCCGCGGGTTTGCGGGATTGCTGGTCTTCTACGATTTCGACGCCGATCATAAGGCCGCGACCGCGGACGTCGCCGACGATGTGATGCTTGCCAACCCATGTGCGGAGACGCGTGAGCGCGGCCGCGCCGACGGTTGCGGCGTTGGCCATGACTTCGCGCTCGATGATGTTCATGGTGGCGAGCGCGGCGGCGAGGCAGAGCGGATTTCCGCTGAAGGTGCTGCCGTGCGAGCCGGGAACCCAGTTCATGATCTCCGCCTTGGTCATGCAGATGCCGATGGGCATTCCCGAGGCGATGCCTTTGGCGATGCAAACGATGTCGGGCTGCACCCCGGTGTGCTGGATGGCCCACCATTTGCCAGTGCGGCCGGCGCCGGACTGGATCTCGTCGGCGACCATGAGGATGCCGTGGCGATCGCAGATGCGGCGAATCTCTTCGAGGAAGGAGTTGGGCGGAACGATGTAGCCGCCTTCGCCCTGGATGGGTTCGACGAAGATGGCGGCCACCTCTTCAGGAGGCAGCATCGTCTTGAAGACCTTCTCTTCGAGGAAGCGCGCGCAGGAGAGGCCGAGTTCCTCTTGCGCCTCTGGAGTGTTGTCGCAGTCGCGGTAGGGATTGGGGTAGCGGATGTGCGTGACGCCGGGGACGAAGGGGGCGAAGCGGCGCTTCTGCTGAGTCTTGGACGCGGTGAGCGAGAGCGCGCCCATGGTGCGGCCGTGGAAGCTGCCGAAGAAGCTGACGATGTTCTGGCGGCCGGTGTGATAACGCACCAGTTTTATGGCGCACTCGATGGCCTCGGCGCCGGAGTTTCCGTAGTAGAAACGGTGTGGCCCGGGCATGGGCGCGACGGCGGAGAGACGATCGGCGAGCTGCGGCATCAGGTCGTAGTAGAAGTCTGTGCCGGACATGTGGATGAACTGCGCGGCCTGCTCCTGGATGGCTTTGACGACTTCGGGGTGGGAGTGGCCGGTGGAGTTGACGGCGATGCCGGCGGTAAAGTCGAGGAACTCGTTGCCATCAACATCCTCGATGCGGCAGCCATAACCGCGTTTGACGACGAGCGGATAGCTGCGCGTGTAGCTGGGCGACATCAGGCTCTCGTCGTTGGCGACGACCTTCTGCGCGCGTGGGCCGGGCAGGGCGGTGACGATTTTCGGACCGAAGCGGGCATAGGTTTCGGGAGTCGCGGTGCGCGCGATCTCCTGCAGTAGTGCAGTCATGGGAGCCTCTTTTCTCGAATTGGCGTACGTGGCTGTTGCCCCCGTTATCGCGGCGTGCAGCAGGAAGGCTCCGTAAGTCACGGGCCGCTGCTTGCTGAGAACGAGGAGCTGAGGCGCGAAGGGAGCGTTAGTCGCCGGAAAAGAGGTTGGGACGGATGCTGCTGGGGAGAACGCACCGGCGCACACGCACCAAGTTGTGGGTTCCTGGGTTGCTCCCGCTGTTGCGGAGAAACATTACCGAAAGGTCAGGTGTCGACATAAGCGAAACCCCTCTCTGGCGCTGATTATAGCCCTGCGGACGGATCGTTTGGCAAGCTCTGCTGCGGCGTTTGTGGGCGCCGACCGAACTAAAGTGACGTTACTTTTTGCGAGTGAGTTAGCATGCTTGCAACGAAATACGAGACAGAGCTGGAAGGTTTAGAGAGGTCATTTGGAGGCGACGGATGACTGTGGACCGCAAGGCGCAGCGTGAGTTCGCGGTGGGCGTTTGCGTAGCAGTGGCGTTGTCGGCCGTCGGTATGCTGCTGCTGGCGCACAGCCGCGGAGGTCGGTGGCTGGAGAGCGGCATGCTGGATACGCAGGCGCAGTTCGCGGCGTCGCCGGCGCAGGCGGATCCGCGCATCGTGATTATCGATGCGGACAATGCGAGCCTCGAGACGCTGCAGGACAAGCTCGGCCGCTGGCCGTGGACGCGGCGTGTGTGGACGGAGGTGGTGCGGTATGTCACGCAGGGACAGCCGAAAGCGGTCGCGATCGATGCGATCTTCAGTGGAGCGGAGAGCGATGCGGTGGATTCGGACTTCGCGGATGTGTTGAAGCAGAATGGGAACACGGTGCTCGGGTTCACGTTTGTTCCGACGCACATGGAGGAGTCTGGCAACGATGAGGCGGAGAAGCTGAGTGCGTTGCAAGAGCATCAGGCGGGGCAGGGCCAGTTTGGCTCGGTGGTGGATGCGGCGCAGTTCTTCCCGAATCTTCCTGAGCCAGTGTTAGCTAACGCGGCAGCGGGGTTGGGGGCATTGAATGCGCTGCCCGATCCGGATGGAGTGATTCGCCGCGTGGGTGTGCAGTTTCGTTATGCAGGGAAGACTTACGATTCGCTCGATCTGCGCACGGTCGAGCTGGCAGAGAAGAAGACGATGTCGTGGCAGGATAGGCGGGGGCTGCTGGGTGGACATTTTGTCGAGGTGGGGGGCCGGTCTGTTCCGGTCGATGCGCAGGGACGGATGTTACTGGATTGGCACGGCGGATCTACGGTGTATCCGAGGCTGCCCCTGTGGCAGGTGATCTGTTCGATCTATCCGGATCAGTGTCCCGCCGGGGTCCAGAAGTTTCCACCCGACTATTTTCGCGGCAAGATCGTGCTGATCGGGGCGAGCGCAACGGCGAGCTATGACGCACATCCGACGCCGTTTGCGACGGCGGCGCCCGGGTTTATCGCGCATGCGACGGCCGTCGACAACCTGCTGAATGGGGTGGCGATTCGCGAGGCGCCGGAATGGATGCTGACGCTGCTGGTTGTGTCGATGGCAATCGCGGGCGGCGTGATGCTGTTCCGGTTGCGCAATCTGGCGGGGGCTACTTTGCTGCTGATTGCGGTGATGGCGGCGTACGTCGGGGTGGCCTTCTGGGTCTATGACAAGGCGTACTTTGCGTTGCCGATCGTGACGCCGTGCCTGGCGCTGGTGTTGTCCTTCGGAGCCTCGACGGCGGCGCGCTATATCACGACGGGGCGGCAGCTGCGACAGACGCGCGGCATGCTGAACCGGTATATGTCGCCACAACTGGTGGAGTATGTGATGTCGAACATCGGCAGCCTGAGCCTGAATGGCGACAAGCGGGAGCTGACGATCCTGGTCTCGGATGTGCGGAACTTTACGACGATGACCGAGAGATCAGAGCCGCTGAAGCTGATTGCGCTGCTGGACGACTATTTTTCGGCGATGACGGAGATTATCTTTCGCCATAACGGGATCGTCGATAAGTTTATCGGCGATGGCATTCTGGCTTACTGGGGGGCGTTTACGCCGGAGGTGAACCATGCGGCGGAGGCTGCGCAGGCGGCGCTGGAGATGCTGGCCCGGGTGGAGGAGCTCAACACGGAGTGGACCAAGCAAGGCCGCGAGACGATTGCGATCGGCGTGGGGTTGAATACGGGGCCGGTGATCTTCGGAAATATCGGGCGGGGGAAGAAAATTGAGTTTACAGTTATCGGCGACGCGGTTAATCTTGCGTCGCGGCTGGAAGGCTTGAATAAGGAGTTCAAGACTTCCATTATTGTCAGCGAGTGTACGCGGGAGCGAATTGCCGGACAGGCAACAACGCGCGCGCTGGGCGGATACAAGGTAAAGGGCAAGACCGTAGAGACGACAGTGCATGAGTTGCAATCCTGGAATGCTCTGGACGCGTAATAACCAGAGAGGCTATGTAGAGAAGGAGTTCCTGATATGAGGTCGGGCCGAGTGTCCAATCGAGGCGGGTGGGTAGCGTGGATGCTCGTGGCGGTGTTGTGGTGGAGTGTGCCGGCGAGCGGGGGCAATGTGCTCGAGCTGCAGAGTCCGCAGCAGGGGTCGCAGCCGGGATCGCAGCCGTGCAAGACGGGCCAGACGAAACAGGGAGCGAATGGAAGCTCCTCGAACAAGGCAAACGGAGCCAATAATGGGTGCGGAGCGAAACCGGCCAAGAAGCCCGCGCCTCTGTTCGGCGGATCGTTGAGCATCAAGAAATCGACGCAGAGCACGGACAGCACGGCGCTGGGATTCAACGGAGTGGACCCGAACGGCCAGGTGCAGCAGGCGCTCTTGAATGCTTCGCCCGGCCCGGACAGCCAGAAGAAGGTGCAGGCGATGGCGAGTTACCGGCCCAGCGCGGCGGAGCTTGCGGAGTTTCAACGCGAGGGCGGGCTGACTTCCAGCTCGCCGGTTGTGAAACCGGGCCAGGAGAAATAGACGATGCGAGCGGAGAGAGGAATGCGATGGGCGCTTGTGGTTTTCTGCGCGGCGACTCTGACGGCGGGTATGGCGCTGCCCTGCAGCGCGCAGTTCGGAAGCCTGATTCAGAAGGCGAAGGAGAAGGCAGCTCAGGCCGAGGAAAAGGCGAAGTTAGCCAGGGAAGCCAAGGACATCTATACGCCGTGGAGCCCGGAGCAGGAGCAGCAGGTTGGCGAGGCGTCGGCGGCGACGATCGTCAACATCTTCGGGCTGTATGAAAATCCGGAGATGGTGCGGTATGTGAACCTGGTGGGGGACACGGTCGCGCAACATACGCAACGACCGGTTGTTTACCGGTTCGGCATCCTGAATACGGAGATCATTACGGCGCTTTCAGTGCCTGGAGGCTACGTTTTTATTACGCGCGGGGCGCTGGCGAACATGCACTCCGAGGCGGAGCTGGCGGGCACGCTGGCGCATGAGATTGCGCATGTTGACGAGCGGCATCTGGAGAAGGAGATCCGTTCGAAGAGTTCCATGACTTTTTTGCGCCAGCAGACGGCGCGATTTACCTCGACGCAACTGGAGCAGATTGCGGGCAATGTGGCGCAGGGGTCGCTGACCCAGCAGTACAGCCGCGATAAGGAGACGGACGCGGACCGCATTGGCGTGACGTTAGCGCAGGCAGCGGGGTATAAAGCGGATGGGCTGCGGATGTTTCTTACGTTTCTGCAGAATGCACCCAAGACTCCGGAGAGTCAGCGGCAGTTGAGCCTGTGGGGAAGCACGCATCCGCCGCTTCCTGCGCGGATTGAAGCGCTGCGAGCGCAGGAGGCTTCGCTGCCCGCAGGAGGCCAGGTGCTGGATGCGCGGTTCGTGAAGCATGTCAATGTGGCTGCGTTCGCGGCGCACTAGCTTCCGGCTAACGGTTCTGCGCTGAGGTCAGCTGGCGAGGGGGTCCCCCTTCCCTCTCCGGAAGCCGAGTCTTTAGAATGTGAGGTTTGCGGCGATTTCTCGCTGCAAAATATTGATTCCAGAGATTTTGTGTGGAAAATCTTTGGAATGAGTGGGTTGCGGCTAGTTCTGTCCAGATTTCGGCATTCCTTGAACCCCGCTCATGCCGACGATGAGACGTCGTCATGAACGGGCCACCCGGATTCAAGGGGGCACCCAGATTTGTTGTGGGTTTTGATCTCTATATCCATTATAGAGAGTTGAGTGGAATTAATGTGCAGCGATTTTTCTCTTTGTTTTGTTTGATTTAGATGGTTTGAGGGCTTGACAAGATTTGGGAGATTTCCAAACGTACCCCAGGGGAGACCGTAGGCTAAGCCCACGGCTACCAGACCCTTTCCGTTGGGCTTTTATGGCACGGAGATCCGAGGGCTACCAGCCGTGCCCTTATGCGAGGCAGAGGCGCGTTCGCGCCTCGGAACGGCAAAGACAAGAGCAAAGCAGATCCTTCGCTTCCACCCCCGCGAGCAAAAGCGCTCGCCGGGGACCCCGGTGCGCTCAGGATGACAACTAAAAGAAGGCAGATTCTCCCCCCGTCAGCTGCGGTTGGGGTCAGGATCACAAATTTTTGGAGCGGCGATTCGGTTGTTTGGTCCTGTGGGGGTGCGCTCAGAAGTAGGGAAGAACCGTAAAGGCTACGATGGAACGAAGCAGTTCAAGCCGGCAAAGGAGAGTTGAGATGGCGGATGAGTCAGGGTTCGAGGCGCGGGCGGGTGGCCCAGCGGGAAGTGCAGCAGAGCTGCCGAACAGGGCGACGCGGCGCGAGTTTCTGCAGGGCACGCTGGCTGTGGCGGGAACGCTGCTGGCTTCGCAGGCGAGCGGACAGAGGGCAGAAGCGGCGACGCCGGCGAAGCGACCGAACATGGTCTTCTTTCTTGGAGAGGGACAGCGCGCGGACGCGCTTTCGATCGCGGGCAATCCCATTGTGAAGACGCCGAACCATGACCGCATTGGGCGAGAGGGCATGCGGTTTCGCAATGCGTTCTGCACGAATGCGCTGTGTGCGCCGGCACGCGCGACGGAGATGACGGGAATGTATTCACGCTCGACCGGCGCGCTTTCAAACGAGAACATGAGTGTTCCGCTGCCGGCGGACATTCCGCTGTTTACCGATCTGCTGCGCGAGGCGGGGTATGAGATCGCCATTGTGGGCAAGGTGCATGCGCATAACGGATTTGAAGAGCGGCACTGGGACTACTACTTTGGGCACAACGACGCCAGCAATAATTATGTGAGGCCGTTCTTCAAGGAAGGACGCGACGGCGAGGTGGGGGAGCAGCGGCAGTACAAAGGCTATCCCGATGATCTGGCGACGGACCGCGCGGTCGCGTGGCTGGAGTCGAGGAAGAGCGACAAGCCGTTCTGCCTGCTGGTGTGGTTTGTGGCTCCGCACGAGCCTTTCTTTCGCCCGCGACGGCACTTCGATCTGTTTCGCGGAGCGGTGATTCCGAAGCCTGCGACCTTCGACGACGATTTGAAGGGATGGCCGGGAAAGCCGGCGGGATTTATTGCCGCTCAGAACAAGATTGGGACGACGCCGAAACATGAGGCGTGCGGATCTCTTGAAGGCATTGCGAAGAACTACTATGCGGGCCTGACAGCTGTGGACGATAACATTGGCAAGGTTTTTCACTACCTGGAGGCGAATCACCTTCTCGACGAGACGGCGATCGTTCAGTCGTCGGACCATGGATATTTTCTGGGCGAGTGGAGGCTGTTCGACAAGCGGCTGATGCACGAGCCGTCGATTCGGATCCCGTTGATGATTCGCTATCCGAGGCGCATTCCGGCGGGAACGGTGCGGGATGAGATGATTCTCGACACGGATTTTGCGCCGACGTTTCTTGACCTGGCCGGCGTGCGTGCACCGGCGCACATGCAGGGGAAGAGCGTTCTCCCGCTGGCGCAGACGGCCGATGCCGACTTCCGCAAAGAGTGGTACTACCACTATTACGAGTGGCCGAATCCTGAGGCCGTACCCCCGCATCGCGGCATTCGCACCGAACGGTACAAGCTCATTCACTATGTTCTGGAGCCGCAGGCGTTCGAGATGTACGACCTGAGCAAGGATCCCGAGGAGACGCAGAATCTTTATGGCGATCCGAAGTATGCGGACGTGCAGCGGCGACTGTGGAGTCGAATGCAGGAGCTGGAGGCGGCGATTCCGGAGCGGCCGAAGATTGAAGCTGCGCGAAAAAATGCATAGACGTAGATGGCGAACTCATGGCCAGCTTGGGCCAAGGTCGACCCTGGTTTGCTGCCCCTCCATCCGGACAATTCTTCATTGATTCATCAATAGAAGCCGAGCTGCTTTAAGGCGTCCGCGGCGCCGGCAAGATTGGTCAGCTTCATTTCAGCGTACTTGCGGGAGAGAACCACGCCGGGCGCTCCGGCCTGAAAGGCGGCGAGAGTCGCGGCCTTTACATCGGAAGGCTGCGTTCGCTTCTCGTGGAGACCGGTGGGAATGTCGATGTCGATGCCCGGATAGATCGGGATGGCGCCGTCGACGTCGGCGAGAGCGCGCTTCGTCTCCACACCCACAGAGGCTCCGGAGAGGCCGGAGGTCGGCAGCTGGTCGAGCGTGGGCTCGTTCTGGAGGCCGAAGAACTCGTAGTGCATGTTGAGCACCTGCTCCGGCGTCATGTCGCGGAAGATGGTGGACTGAACGTTGCGAATGTAGCGCGCAAGGCGAGGACCGGCACAGTTGTTGTAAGGGCATGGCTTAAGAAAATCGGAGACGTGAACCAGTCTCGCGTAGTTGGTGTCGGCCGCATAGAAGGGACTCATCGTAACCAGGTGCATGATGTGCCAGCCAACCTGCAGGCGAGGTTTGATCGCCTTGGCGGTGCCGTAGATGAGGCCGTACATCTGCTCCTGGCTGGTGTACCAGAAGCGCTCCCAGGCGAGGATCTCGGGGTACTCGACGAAGAGCCGCCACAGGCTGATGAAGGCGCCGTCCGCGCTGCGAGGGTTGCTGAGCGTGCGGGTTACCCAATGATCGAGGGCGATGTATCCCGCGCGCGCGCGCTGGCCGTCAATGCCGACGTCTTTTGCTTTGGCGATGCAGAAGTCGCAGAAGCAGCAGATGGAACGGCGGCTTCCGATGGAGCCGAAGTGCGCTCCGAGGGTGCTGTTCAGGGGGCCTTGACGTTCCGACTCCCACATGAGGCCGTCGATCTCATTGCTGATGACCCAGTCCGACACCATCGAGGCAAGGAAGGCGCGTGCATGCGGGTTGTTGAAACAGGTATCGCGGCCCAGCCTGCCGTAGACGTCGACCTCGCAAACCTTTTCGAAGTTGGGCATCAGGCGCGGATTGTAGGCCTCTTCAAAGAGCGCATATGTTTGCATCCCTTTGGACTTCGCCTTCGGAATGACGTCGGCGAGAATGTCGAACTCCCCCAACTCCGGCGCACGGATGTCTTTGACCGGAGATTCGTCGTAGAACTCGGGATGAACTTTGGTATAGCTTCCGCCGTGGACCCTGTCGTACTCCTGAACGCCATGATCGGGAAGCGGCTCGCCATGCACCTGTCTGCCCGCAAGGCCGGAGCCGTAGGTGAAGACGGTCGCCATGACGACGTTCACGCCGCCCTTCTCGCGCAAGGTGTCGAGACAGGCGTCGACACCTTCGTCGACGAACGACCGCGCGCCGATCTGAATCGCGACAAACTTCTTGCCCGGAGGAGGGAAGGCCGAAGGTCTCTGCTGCTGCGGTACGGGTGCGGCGGCGCCTTCGGCCGTTTTGGCCACCTGAGCGAGAAGCGAATCTCCAGCGGCGAGAGCTGCCACCGGCGTTGCTGTAAGACCCTTCAGAAAACGGCGGCGGGAGTTGTCTTTGAAACCGGGGGCTGCTTCGCTCACAACGGGATCTCCTCAAGTGGAATCGTCGAATCATATCGCGACAAATTCAAAATTGTATACATTGACAAAACTGCGAACTCGCCCTTGACCAGGGTTATGGTTGAGTTTGAACTAGCGCGGACCGGCTACGAGGGAACGATGCAGCTTGATACGACCGGGGCTCCGAAGCAGTCGGGCCAGAAGAAGAGCAAGGTGCCAGTGCTGCCGGAGGGTTATGTGTTTGCCTTCCTGCTTACGTCGCTGATCTTTTTTGCGTGGGGGATGTCGAACAACCTCACTGACATTCTGGTGCAGCAGTTCAGGAAGTCGTTCGAGCTGGGGCTGGTGAAGGCGCAGCTGGTGCAGACGGCCGTGTTTCTGGCGTACGGCATTATGGCGACGCCGGCGGCGCTGATGATGCGGCGCTTCGGTTATAAGACCGGACTGGTGGTGGGGCTGGTCACGTTCGGCGTCGGAACGCTGCTGTTTTGGCCGGCTGCCATCATCGGCCAGTACACGCCTTTTCTGATTGCGCTGTTTATTGTGGGCAGCGGGTCTTCGATCCTGGAGACCGCGGCCAATCCTCTGGCGGCGCAGTTTGGAGCGCCGGAGACCTCGGAGCAACGGCTGAACTTCGCGCAGGCGTTCAATCCTCCGGGGACGATTGCGGGCGTGCTGGTGGGCACGTGGTTCATCTTTTCCGGTGTCGATAAGACTTCGGCGCAGGTTGCGGCGATGAAGGCGCAGGGAACCTACACGGGCTATCTGCATACGGAGATTCTTCGCGTGGTGCCGACGTATGTGGGGCTCGGAGTTGCTGTGCTGCTGCTGGCGCTGCTGATCTCACGCATACGCTTTCCGAAGAATCTGGATTCGGGGGGAGCGGTCGAGGACATGGAATCGACTGCGCAGCCCACGGTACAGCGCGGCGCTTATGGAAGGGTGCTGCGGAAGCCGAATCTGGTGTTCGCGGTGATTGCGCAGTTTTTTTATGTGGGCGCGCAGGTGAGCACGTGGAGCATGCTGATCCCTTATCTGCGCACCTATACTTCCATCGGCGATAAGAACGCCGGGTACTTTCTTACGGGAAACCTGGTGGCGCTGATGCTGGGGCGTTTTGTGTCGACACCGCTGATGCGATTTATCAGGCCGTCGATCATGGTTGCGGTTTATGCGGTGGTGAACTGCCTGCTGCTGGTTGTTGGAGTAAGTCATCCGGGATTTGTGGGAGCGAGCGCGATCCTGCTGACAAGCTTCTTCATGTCGATCATGTTTCCGACGATCTTTGCGCTGGGAGTGAAAGGGCTGGGCGAGGATACGAAGATCGGCAGCAGCTTTCTGGTGATGGCGGCGCTGGGCGGCGCGGTGTTTCCGCCGCTGCTGGGGTGGATCGCGCGCGCATCGGGAAGCGTGGCCTTCGGGTATGTGCTGCCGGCGTTGGGCTATGTTGTCGTCGCTATTTATGGGTTTGTCGGGACGAGGATATGGAAGGACGTCAGCCAGCACGCGGTTGAGACTGCGCCCGGGAATATCTGAGACGAGTTGCCGTTGGGCGGGTCGACAATGATGGACGGGACGAGATCTATGGCAGAGGTTATCGACGCGCACCATCACCTTTGGCGGTATTCGCCGGAGGAGTATGGATGGATTACGGAAGAGATGGGCGTGCTTCGGCGCGACTTTCTGGCTGCGGATCTGGAGAAGGAGATGTGTGCGGCGCGTGTGAACGGGGCGATCGCGGTGCAGGCGCGGCAGAGCCTGGAAGAGACACGATGGCTGCTTGAGGTTGCGGCACAGCACGAATCGATTCGAGGAGTGGTGGGCTGGCTTCCGCTTAGGAGCGCGGGTCTGGCGTCGATTGTGCGGGAGTTTCGAGATTGCTCCCTGCTGAAGGGCGTGCGGCATGTAATTCAGGATGAGCCGGACGATGATTTTATGCTGCGCGAGGATTTCAATGCGGGCGTGGCGTTGCTCGAGGAGACCGGGCTGGTCTATGAGCTTCTGATTCACGAACGGCATCTGTCGCGTGCGATCGAATTTGTGAGACGCCACCCGAAGCAGGTGTTCGTTCTCGATCACATAGCGAAGCCTCGGATTCGCGAGGGCATTGTGCAGCCATGGCGAGAGCATCTGCTGCGGCTGGCAGAGTGTGGGAATGTTTCTTGCAAGCTGTCGGGGCTTGTTACCGAGGCGGATTGGGGAGCGTGGACACCGGATTCGCTGCGCCCTTATATGGATACGGCGCTGGAGGCGTTTGGCGCGGAGCGGTTGATGGCGGGGTCGGATTGGCCGGTGTGTTTATTGGCGGGCGGATACGAGCGGTGGTGGAGGACGCTTCGCGAATGGCTGCGCGGAGTGAGTGCGGATGATAGCGCGAGGATTCTGGGGGAGAATGCGAAGCGAGTTTATAGACTGTGATGGAAGCGGCTGGATTACCAGGTCTGGACGGCGACTACGTCGGAGGAGACGGCTTTGAAGTCCACGACGCGCACGTGCAGGAGCACCTGGAGATTCTTGATGGCCCAGTTCTTCGGGAGCTGGCGGGCGAGCTGACTGATCGAGGATGAATTGCAGATGAAGTTGGAAGAGGCGATGGTACCGTACTGACCGAGGCCGGCGACGCTGAGGATGGGGGCGTCGCCGTTGCGCTGAACAAGGCGGGTGATGATGGCATAGTCTTCGGTGTTGTGGGAGTCGGTGGAGGCGTGCAGCAGCCAGCGCCGGCCGGTGCGGGTGTCATCGATTTCGGTGCGGGTGCGGAGGACGAGCGGAAGGAACTTTGTGAGCTCGAGCGTCATGGGGTTGTTGAAGCCGCCGACCAGAACGGTGGGATCGTCGCGCAGCTCGGCGAAGGAGATGTCGTTGGGAAAGCGCTCCTGAAACGTCTGCTGCTGCTGGGTGAGTGCGGCGGCCACTGTCGATACGGCGGCGACGTCGCCCAAAGCGACGAAGCTGTTGGGGGCGGGCTCGAGGTCGCTGCCTTTGATGGTTGCGTCGGGGCTGAAGGGGACGAAGAACTCCATGCCCTGGGCCTGAAGGTTGTGCTCGCGGGCGTAGTCATCCGTAAAGCGGTCGGAGAGCCGATAGACGGCGTTGCTTCCGACCGCGATGATGACCGGCTTGGAGCTGCCGGTCCAGGGCTTCCAGAACTCGTGATAGGTGCGCTGCTGAAGTGAGCCGGAGAGCGCGAAGAAGAGAGAGACGCCGGCCACCAACAGGATGATAATGGCGAGCCACAACTGCCAGGCGGAGGCAGACCTCCACAGGGGAACGGCCTGGTGACGCTGAGTAGAGGCGAATGAGGGGAGTGCCTCGCCGGCCGGAACGATGGAGTAGGGCGGCGCGACGATCTCGGATGATGTCTGAATGGCGGCCGGAGGCGGTGGTTCCGGCGAAGGCCGGGCACTTTCCTGCCAGCGGAAGGAGGCGCGGTAGGAGCCGGACGGGATGTCGATGAAGACGTCGGCCGGGTGAGGTGAGTGGGCTGCCGACTGGTAGAACTGCGCGAGCCGCTTGCGGACCTCGGCGGCGCGGATGCGGACTACGGGGTCGTCGCCGGGGTCGTAGTCGGGACGCCGGCCGAAGACCTCGGCGCCGATGACGCGCTCGCGCAGAAGGGCCTCTTCCTGGGCGAGGGAGTGCTTGACGATATAACGGAGCAGATTCTGGCACTGCTGGGTGTGGCAAAACGGGGGACTGGCGAGGACGTCATCAAGGACCTGCTGGATCGAGGCTGGGTCGGGTAGATGGCTCTCCCTCTTGTCTGGAATGTTGGGCTGGCTGGACGCACGAGGATGCGGGATCAGCGTTTCCATAATGGGGACATGCCCGTAAACAGGTATGTTACCTCCTTATGGGTTGCGTGTCAAACAGCAGATTTGAAAGGAGTTAGTTCGGTACGGAACAGTAAGCAGCCTAGCGCAACGTGGCTTCCTTCATGTTTTGTAGTTCGGGCATTAGAAATTCCAAAACGATGCCACCCGAAGGCGAGACAGCCGTATGAATGCCGCTCGCTGAATGATTTTGGCACGCCCGGCAGCCTCCGGGAAAAAAAGAAGGGTAGGAGCAAATTATGGAGACCAAGACGAACCTGATGCGAGAGAAGCGGCATTCAAAGAAGCGACTCTTCGGAACGACTGTTCTTTCAGCCTGCCTGCTGCTGCCGGCGGGTATGGGTGTGTTTGCGGGGCGGGCCTGCGCGCAGGTGATCACGGCGTCGCTGTCGGGGACGGTTACCGATCCGACCGGAGCCATCATCCCCAATGCGTCGGTCGTGCTGCGCAACACTAGCAGCAGCGGCGACACTCGAACGATCAAGTCGAACAGTGCTGGCTTTTTCAGCTTTTCGGGAGTCTCGTCGGGGGACTACGCGATCACCGTCAGCGCTACGGGATTCAACCAGCTCAGTGAGTCCGGCATCCACCTGGATCCAGGCGACAGCCGAAATCTGTCTCAACTGGCTTTGAAGCCAGGAGGCGAGTCGACTACGGTCACGGTCGAGGCGCAGACGGATATTCCTCTGGATACGGGCGAACGCAGCGATCTGATTACGGCGGAGCAGATCAAACATCTTTCGGTGGAGGGCCGCGACGTTACGGAGTTGTTCAAGACGCTGCCAGGGTTTGCGATCGCGAACCAGGGGGTGACGAACGCAGCCTTCGATCCTTCGCAGGTGAATGTCAACGGGGCGCTGGGCAACTTTGCGGCCAATGGAAATCCGATCAGCGGCATCAGCCTGAAGCTGGACGGAGCGGACATTACCGATCCGGGCAACTACGGCGCGGCGATCCAGAACGTGAACTACGACCAGGTGGCGGAGGTCAAGGTCCAGGTCTCTAACTTTGGAGCGGATATTGCGAACGGTCCTGTGGTCGTAAGCGCGGTTACGAAGGCCGGAGGAAACCAGTTTCACGGCGAACTTTACACCTATGCGCGCACGAGCCAGCTCGACTCGACGGATGCGCTGGCCAAGGCCACCAACTCGCCGAAAGCTCCGGACCGGGAGATCTATCCGGGCGCGGCCATCGGCGGACCGATCCTCATTCCCGGCACGAACTTCAATCACAGCCGTGCGCTGACCTTCTTTGCAGGCGCAGAAGATTATGCGCAGCGGAATATCTATGCCTATGGAGGAGCGGCCGGCGCGCTGGTGCATGCGCTTGTCCCCACCGCGAACATGCGCAATGGAAATTTCACCGCCGCCGAGTTACAGAACTATCTCGGGCCGGAGCTCTATGCGAACGGAGCTTACAACAACATCAATACGGTTCCGACGATTGCCAAGGATGGAACACCGCTGGCGGTACCGGGGATGATGCCGAGCTCTCTTCAGGACCCGGGATTCAAGGCCATTTTCAATACATATCCTCTGCCCAACCAGGTGCCAACGCTTGCCAACCCTTATAACTGGCAGTCGCAGGACTTCATCAACAACGACATGTACCAGGTGCTGGGGCGCGTGGACCTGGCGATCTCGCAGAGGAACCATCTGTTCGGGCGCTACACGGTAGAGCGCGGCGGCTCGGGTGTGCCTGCAACGATCTACTACAACCCAGGCGAGCTGAATACGCCGGGCGGCGGCCTCAGCGCGATCAACTCGCAGAGCGCGGCGGCGAACCTGACGACGGTGCTCACTTCGAGCCTCACCAACCAGCTTTTTGGCGGACTCTCCTATCTGGATCAAGCCTTCGAAAGCCCCAACCCGAGCATTCTGACGCAGTATCCGTATCAGGGCGCGTACGCTAACGGGCGGCATCCGTTGCCGATGCTGGGCAACTACTACGACCAGAGCGGCCTGCCGCGCGAACTTACGCCCGACTATTCGCTCGGACCGATCTTCTCGCACAAGTTCGATCCGGAAGGCGGAGACACGATCAGCAAAGTCTGGCGGACGCACACGATCAGCGCCGGTGCGTACATCGAACGGATTACCAACAACCAGCGCGTGCCCTTCATCACCACGAACGGTTCCCTCAATCAGTACTACTTTCCCGGGGCTGGCGGAACGATCACGGACGTGGATGGCAGCAAGCAGTACATGTCCGGCAATTGGGTTGCGAACAACTATGAAGGTTTTGTCGGCGGCTATACCCAGCAGAACATTCTGCCGCAGACGAATCTCTACTTCTGGAACAACGACTTCTTCGGCAACGACTCGTGGAAGGCGACTCGCAAGGTGACGGTGAACTATGGTGTGCGTCTTGAGCACCTGGGCGAGTGGAATGACGCGTATGGGCACGGGTTGGCGGTGTTCGAGCCTTCGCTGATTTCGAGCGGCGCTTCGAACTCACCCTATCCTGGCTTTGTGTGGCATGCCATCGATTCCAGTATTCCGGTCTCGGGCGTCAACTCGAAGCCAATTTACGTCGAGCCTCGCGCCGGCTTCGCCTGGGACATTCGCGGCGACGGATCGACGGTGCTGCGCGGCGGCTGGGGCGAGTACCGGATGCATGACGCCTGGAACGATGTCACGAATGCCGCCAACTTCACGCAAAGCGTCAACAGCGTGAGTTATGGAGATTCTTCGCTGGCCGCGATCTCCAAACTGAACCTCAGTCCGGGCTCCACGAAACAACTGAATACGGCGACGTATCCGAGCGGGATTAACCTGGCTTCGCCCAACAATTACGGCGCTCCGGGCTCGATGTACGCGCTGACGCCGGGCGACAACCAGGAGCCGCTGACCGACACTTACAGCCTGACGCTCAACCAGCAGTTTCCGTGGCGTATGAACCTTCTCATCGGCTATGTTGGCAACAACAGCCGGTTCATTTTTGATAATGGCAGCAATCAGACGGTTGCTCTCGACAATGTCAACGCAATCCCGATCGGCGGCCTGTATAAGCCGAACCCCTTCACAGGGCAGGTGCTGACGCCGACAGGAATCAACACACCGACTGCGGGCGGCGCTGCTTCGGTCGTGGCCGACGCGGGTACGCAGCAGGTGAATCAGTACCGTCCGTTGAATACGGCAAACGTGCAGTACGGAACGATCAACGTGCCGAAACACAACCTGTTTGCGAATTACAACGGGCTTCAGCTGGGGATCGTTCGCCAGACGGGGCGCGTGATGTTCAATGTGAACTACACCTTCGCCAAGGCGCTCGGGATCCGGGGAGGCTACAACAATGGTGAGCCCGCGAACCCGTTCAACATATGGGACAACTATGGTCCGGAGAACTTCGACCGCAGAAATATCCTGAATGCCTCTTATACGTACGAGGTGGGCTCGCCGGCGCACAACCGGTTCGCTGGCGCATTCGCCAATGGATGGGAGATATCGGGCATTACCAACTATCAGTCCGGCCCCAACGTTGTCGTCACGACGAGCAATCCGGGGTTCGCGGTGAACGGGAGCATCGGCCCACAGAAGCTTGCCGGCGGCGCAACGAACCCCAACTACATCACCATCAGCAACACCGTTTTTCTGGGCACGCCGGATGTGAGTTTGCAACCTACGGTGGTTTGCGACCCGCACTCCGGGTCGGGGAAAGGTCAGTTCATCAATGGGAACTGCTTTGGCACTCCGGACCTGCTGCAAAACGGACCCTACCGGCTTCCCGATCTTAGAGGGCCGGCGTTCTTCGATACCGATCTGAGCGCGCAAAAGAGCTTCAAGTTCAGAGGCGAGCAGAACGTTCAGTTCCGCATCTCGGCCTTCAACTTTATCAACCATGCGCTTACGACGTTTACCGGAGATTTTCCCAACCAGTACACGCTCAACCTGACGAATCCAAACGGCTCGAACTTCAACCAGGGCTCAGGGGCGAATGCCGCTGCGCTGGGGTTTGGTTCGGCTCCTTATGAGACGGGCCGGCGCGTGATTGAACTTATGGCGAAGTACAACTTCTAGCTTCAGGCGCATGGCGGCCGCTGTGTCCGCCATGCGTATGTTTTCTTATCGGACCGGCGTGATCCTTCTTTGATTTCTCAGAGGAAGCAGCGCGGATTAGCCTGCACATTATCGCGGCGTTTTTTGGTGGCGGAAGCGCAACCAGCAAAAAAATGCAGCGGCGAAGCCGGTGTAGAACGTGCCATCGGTGTACGCTCTCATCATCCCCAGTTGTCAGGTGCGAAGCTTGTGAGCGGAGTCGATGGTATCGGAGAGGTTGTGTCTATGCCGTTCACGGGCTCCGGGATGCAGAACGCATCTCAACGGGGCGGTTTGCGCGCGATTTTACTGTTGATGGGGCTCGCGGTGGGCTGTCTGGGCGCGGCGCATGCACAGACAGGCGATCGGCAATCCTCTGCGACGGTTTCGGCCGCGAAGGTCTTGGCGTTGTATGCAAACCCTCGTGCAGATGCAGAGCAGCGCATTACCGATCTGCTGGGGCATATGACGCTGGATGAAAAGATTCATGCGCTGAGTACGGATCCGTCCATGCCGCGGCTGGGCATTGCCGGGACGAATCACGTGGAAGGCCTGCATGGGCTTGCGCTGGGGGGGCCGGGGCATTGGGAGGGGCATAACCTGGCGGTCATTCCGACGACGCAGTTTCCGCAGGCGCGCGGCCTGGGGCAGACCTGGGATCCGGCGCTGATTGAAAGAGCCGCGGCGCAGGAGGCGTACGAGACACGGTTCGCGTATGGGAAATATCATCGCGGCGGTCTGGTGGTTCGTGCGCCAAATGCCGATCTCAGCCGCGATCCTCGCTGGGGGCGAAGCGAGGAGAGCTACGGTGAGGATCCCGTGCTGGTCGGCACGCTGGCGACGGCGTTCACGCGCGGATTGCAGGGAAACGATCCGCATGTGTGGATGACGGCGTCGCTGCTGAAGCACTTTCTGGCTAACAGCAATGAGGATGGGCGGGGCGGATCGTCGTCGAACTTCGATGAGCGGCTCTTTCATGAGTACTATGCCGTGCCGTTTCGCATGGCGATCGAGGATGGGCACGCAAATGCCATGATGACGGCTTACAACGCGTGGAATGGCGTGCCGATGGCCGTCAATCCGGTGCTGCGAAACGTGGTGATGAAGGACTGGGGCTTCAATGGAATTTTCTGTACGGATGCTGGCGCGCTGACGAACCTGGTGACGCGCCACCATGCGTTTCCGGATCTTGCGACGGCGGCGGCGGCGGCCATCCATGCGGGGATCAATCAGTTTCTCGACAACTATGAACAGCCCGTGCGCGATGCGCTGGCGCGCAAACTGATTACGGAGGCGGATCTCGATCGCAACCTGCGCGGCGTGTATCGCGTGATGCTGCGGCTGGGCCTGCTCGATCCGGCGGAAGACTCGCCTTATTCGCACATTGGAGAGAAGGACCAGGCAGCGGGCGATCCATGGGACCAAGCCGCGGCGCGGAAGCTGGCGCGACAGGTGACGGACGAGTCGATTGTGTTGCTCAAGAACGAGCGCAAGACATTACCCCTGGATGCAGCCAGAATGCGGTCGATTGCGGTCATCGGACCGTGGGCGGATATGGTGGCGCTGGACTGGTACAGTGGAACGCCGCCGTTTGCAGTAACACCGGTTGCGGGGATTCGCCGACGCGTGCCAGCGGCTGCGATGACGTTCAACGATGGCAAGGATCGCGCGGCTGCCGCGCAGTTGGCTGCGAAGTCACAGGTTGCGGTTGTCATCGTCGGCAATCATCCTACCTGCGATGCGGGATGGGATGTGTGCGCGTCGCCCAGCGAAGGCAAGGAGGCGATCGATCGCAAGAGCCTGTCGCTGGAAGATGAGGCGCTGGTGAAGGACGTGCTCGCGGCCAATCCGCACACGATTGTGGTTCTGCAAACCAGCTTTCCTTACACTACCGTGTGGACGGAGGAGCATGCTCCGGCGATTGTGGAGATGACGCACAACAGCGAGGAGCAGGGCACAGCGCTGGCCGATGTATTGTTCGGCGACTTCAATCCGGCGGGAAGACTGACGCAGACGTGGCCTGAGTCGCTCGATCAACTGCCTCCGATGATGGACTACGATCTTCGCCATGGGCGCACCTATCTCTATTCCACCGTGAAGCCTCTCTATGCGTTTGGATATGGCTTGAGCTTTACGACGTTCGCGTACAGCCGGATGCACGTCGCGCAGAACGGAGGCGATTTGCATGTCGAGCTAAGCGTTGCCAACACCGGAGAACGCGATGGCGATGAGGTGGTGCAGATCTATGCGGCGCATAAGGACTCAAAGGTGTCGCGGCCGCTTGAAGAGTTGGTGGCGTTTCGGCGTGTGCCTGTGGCGGCCGGCAAGAATCGGGAGGTCGCCTTCGATGTTCCGCTTTCCCGGTTAGCCTACTGGGATGAGGCCGCGCAGCGGTTCGTCGTGGAGCGCGATCATGTTGAGATTCGTGCAGGGGCTTCGTCGGACGATATTCGATTGAAGCAAACGCTGGCAATCGATCCAGATCAAGAGAAGGTGGGGGCTCGGCATGTGGAGAACTGAGTACGTGGCGGGCACAATGCGAACGTCGGCGGCGCTTCTGCTGGGCTGCGTGCTGGGCTGCACAGTGAACGCAGCGGCGCAACGCACGGTGCTGCAGCGGGGCAACGCGACGGTTGTGCTCGAGGGCTATGCGCCAGGCATCGTCAGAGTCACGCTCAGTCTCGACAGCCAATTTGCGTTGCAGGGACCGGGCGTCGGTATATCGGCGAACGCAGACGCCGCGGGCTGGACGCATACAACATCGAACGATGGCGATCTTTACCGTTCGAAGCAGATGGTGGTGCGGGTTGCACAGCCTTATACAGGCAAGACGGCTGGAACGGCTACGGATATCGCCAAGTACTTCGTTGGCTCGACGCCGGACGTGGGTATCAGCATTGAACGCGCGGATGGCAGGCCGGTGTTGCGCATGCAGAGCTGGGAGATGGCTGTGCCCAACTATAAAGATGGGAATGCCGATGTGCTGAA
Source organism: Acidobacteriaceae bacterium (assembly GCA_036509515.1). Taxonomy (GTDB): domain Bacteria; phylum Acidobacteriota; class Terriglobia; order Terriglobales; family Acidobacteriaceae; genus Granulicella. The sequence continues at coordinate 11,240 of DATCFM010000056.1, read as the reverse complement.
GGATCGGCGAAGCGGCGATGACCCGTTTTACGAGGTTGGCGCAACCTTTGCTGCGCCGGACGATGAGCACTACTACGGCTTAGGGCAGAACCAGCAGGGAGTGCTTGACCTGCGCGGACGGTCGTTGGAATGTGCGCATGACTATACGGCTGCTGCGGGACCAAGTGTGTGTGTTCCGTTTGTGGTTACGAACAAGGGCTATGCGTTGCTCTGGGATAATCCATCGAAGACACGGGTCGATTTCGCTTTCAACGAGCAGACGCGATGGACGTCGCAGGTGGGGCAGCGCGTCTCGTTTTTTGTCATTGTGGGCGATAGCTACGACCAGCTCTACGAGGGATACAGGCTGTTGACGGGCAGCGTTCCGATGCTGCCGAAGGCGGCCTATGGCTATATCCAGTGCAAGCAGCGATATAGCTCGCAGAAGGAGTTGCTGGACGTGGCGCGCGGCTACCGCGAGCGTCATCTGCCGGCCGATGTGATGGTGGTGGATTGGTTCTATTTTACGAAGATGGGCCAGATGGATATGGATCCGCGCTACTGGCCGGATCCGAAGGCGATGAATGATGAGCTGCATCGCATGGGCTTTCATTCGATGATCAGCGTGTGGCCGCGCTTCGTTCCTCAGGACCGCTATTACAGCACGCTCGAGAAGAATGGATGGTTCGAACACCTGGCGGACGGGACGCCGACGAACGGCTTGCCGTATGACCGCGCGGGCTCGGACATTGACACGACGAATCCGGCCGCGGCGAAGTGGTATTGGAAGACTATTCGCGAAAACTTTGTGAGCAAAGGCTTCGACAGCTTCTGGGCCGACGAGACTGAGCCCGATCTGCCGCCGAATGGAAGCTATCTGCACATTGGGCCGGGGACGGAGTTCTTCAACGTCTACCCGTACTTCCATACCAAGGCGCTGTATGACGGCTTTCGCAGCGACTTGCCGGACCGGCGCGCGCTGATTCTCTCGCGCGATGCCTATCTGGGCGCACAGCATAATGGCGCGATCTTCTGGTCTTCGGATATTTATCCCACGTGGGACACGCTGCGCAGGCAGGTGCCTACGGGCCTGGATTTCGTGGCGTCAGGAATGCCGTACTGGAGCACGGACATCGGGGGATGGCAGTATCTGCCGTATTGGCACAAGCCTACGCGACCGCCGCTGATCGATCCGAGCGATGCGCGCGCGAACGTGGGGCATTACGATGACTATCCGGAGTTGTACGTTCGCTGGTTCGAGTATGCGACGTTTCAACCGAACATGCGCGCGCATGGCAGCCGCAACTTCAACGAGGTGTGGTCCTACGGCAAGCAGGCAGAGCCGATCCTTGAAAAGTATCTGCGCCTTCGCTATCAGTTGATGCCGTACATCTATTCGCTGGGTTACTTTTCGCATGAGACGGGAGCGCCGTTTATGCGCGGCTTGTTCATGGACTTCGGCAACGATCCGAAGGTGGCGAACATCGGGGACGAGTTCATGTTTGGACCGGCGCTGTTGATTGCTCCTGTTACCGAGCAGGGGCGCACAAGCCGCGAGGTCTATCTGCCGGCCGGGACGGACTGGTATAACTTCTGGACGAACGAACGGGTGCGCGGCGGCCAACGAATCATGGTATCGGCGCCGATCGACACATTGCCGATCTTTGTGCGGGCGGGTTCGATTCTTCCGCTGGGCGCGCCTATCCTGAGCACGGACGAGAAGCAGGCGATCGCTGAAGTGCGAGTGTACCCAGGCGCGGATGGCGACTTTACGCTGTATAACGACGACGGCCAGACTTACGCCTACGAGAGCGGGAAGAGCCAGATCACGCATCTGCACTGGACGGATGCTGCCGGCAAGCTGGAGCAGAACGGAGCGAAGGCATGGAGCGAACCGGATGAGCGGATCGTGCGCATTATCGGGCACGGAGGCCGTGGTTGAAGAGGATTGAGGAGCACGCGAAGACTTAGTTGCCTATGCCCAAGCGAAGCGCAGGTCTGTTGATGTATCGCCGAGTGGCGGGAGAGCTGGAGGTCTTTCTGGTTCATCCGGGAGGACCGATCTGGGCCAAGAAGGATAAAGGTGCGTGGACGATTCCGAAGGGTGAATATGAGCGGGAGGAGAGTCCGCTCGTCGCAGCACGGCGGGAGTTTGAAGAGGAGACTGGCTTTCAGGCTGGGGGTGAGTTCGTCGAGCTGGGAACGGTCAAACAAAAGAGCGGAAAGCTGGTAACAGCGTGGGCCTTTGAAGGCGATTGCGATCCGGCTAAATTGAAGAGCAATACCTGTCAGATCGAATGGCCGCCGCGTTCCGGGCGACGTCTTGAAATTCCTGAAGTGGATCGTGGCCGCTGGTTTCCTATCGAGGAAGCGGGACAATATATCCGCGAAGAGCAGCGGTCTCTGTTGGATACTCTGAGGAACCGCTTCTCTATGGGAACGAGCCACAAAGCGATCCCGGTGCAATCTTCTCTTTGGGAGCAGCAAGCCGGGGAGCTGCTGGGAAGGATCTCCTCGACCGAGCCGACGCCGGGCGGTGGGTCGGTGGCCATGATGACGGCTTGTATGGGGATTGCTCTTCTCAGGAAAGCGGTGGCCGTTTCTCTTAAGAAGGAGCGCGGCGACGGTGACAGGTCCCATCAGCTCGAAGCTATGCTCGCGGAGCTTAGCCGAGAGAGCGCGATTTTAGAGGGGAGCGCGGATGGGGATTCGGCTTTATTCAACGCCTACATTCGGGCTGTGCGGCTGCCGCGAGGCAGCGCTGCCGAAGCGAAGATACGAGAGCAAGCTGTTGAAGAGGCGCTGGCAGGCGCTACCTCCGCTCCTCTAGCCGCCGCCGTTACGATACGCGGTATCGTCTCTCTAGCGCTACGCGGATTGGCGCTGATTCACGATGTGATCCTCAGCGACGCGATTGCAGGAGTTCATCTGCTCCAGGCGAGCGCTGTCTGCTTGCTGCTTACGGCAGAGAGCAATCTACCGGGCCTGGCGAAGTCTTCCGCTTGCCCAGCGCTCAAGAAACAATTGAAAGAACTTCAACGTACCGTCGCCAAGATGAAGGTTGATTTGGAGCGCGCGCTGCGCGATCGGTGATCTTTGAGCGGTGGCCAGGCGCCGTGAGGATCGTTTGGTTCAGAGGCTATTTAGCAGACGCAAGGTCTGATTCCTTTTGAGTGGCGTCGAGAGGACCACGCTCGTGGTGGGGGCCCCGTAGGGGAGCAATCTCTCGATGAGGTCTTCGAGTTGAGCGACCGAAGGAAGCACGATCCTGAGCAGGAAGGCGTCGGAGCCGGTGAGGTGATGGCATTCCTGCACGGCATCGAGGGTGGTCAGGAATTTGAGGAAGGGCCGGTAGTGGTTTCCATCGCAGGTCAAACGGATGAAAGCCGTGAAGGAAAATCCGAGGGCTTCGAGATTGATGTCCGCGCGGTAGCCCTTAATGAATCCAAGACTCTCCAGTTGGCGGACGCGTTCTGTCGCCGCGGAGGGAGAGAGACCGACGCGGCGGCCTAACTCGGCGAAGGGAATGCGGGCGTCGGCTGCGAGCGCCTGGAGGATTTTCTTGTCGATCGAATCAACTGCATCGGCGAAAGGCGCTTTGACTGAGGGCATTCCAAAACCTCGAGCTTGTCTGCTGAACGATGGTATCAACGGCAAGTTGGCCGTATCTCAGTGAATTACGTGGAAGATATCAGATTGTTGTGATGATTTGCTTGCAAAAAGTGCTTTGAACCATGGAAACACCGTTCTCGTGATGGCTTTGGCTTACTAGTATGGGGGGATGATTCTTCTCGACGGCTCGCGGTTGACGGTGGAGCAGGTGGTGGCGGTCGCGAATCTCGCTGAGCCAGTGCAGCTTTCAGACGCAGCCGTGGAGCGCATGGACACTTCGCGCAAGAGGGTCGAGGAGGCGCTGGGCGGATCGACGCCTGTGTATGCGCTCAATACAGGTGTAGGTCTGCTGGCCAATATCCGGCTCGAGGAGTCGGAGATTGAACAGATGCAGGTGAACCTGGTGCGTTCTCACTGCTGTGGGGTGGGCGAACCGCTGCCTGCGGCGGTGGTTCGGGGCATGATGCTGATCCGCGCAAACGTTCTGGCGAAGGGACTTTCCGGCATACGCCCGGTGATCGCTGAGCGGCTCTGCGACCTGCTGAATCGTGGGATCACGCCTGTCATTCCATCGCGTGGCAGCGTGGGCGCGAGCGGTGATCTTGCGCCTCTGGCTCACATGGCCCTGGTGCTGATGGGCGAAGGACGCGCCGAATACCAAGGCGAGATTCTGTCCGGCGGCGCGTGCCTGGAAAGAGCAGACCTGAAACCGCTGAAGCTGCTGGGCAAGGAGGGCATCTCGCTGTTGAACGGCACGCAGGCGATGCTTTCGATAGGGTGCCTGCAACTGGATGCCCTTGAGCGCTTGTTCGATTCTGCGCAGACTACGGCGGCGTTGACGATCGAGGCGTTGCGGGGAACACCGGTCGCGTTCGATCCGCGTCTGCACGCTGCGCGGCCTCATCGAGGCCAGATACTAGCCGCGAGTCAGCTTTGGAGTTTGCTGGAGGGCAGCCCTATTCCCAGGACTCAGGGCACGGAAAGCCGGATTCAGGATGCGTACTGTCTGCGTTGTATTCCACAGGTGCATGGGGCGGTGTGGGATACGCTGGCGGAGACGCGGCGAGTGTTTGAGATCGAATTGAACAGTGCGACCGATAATCCGCTGGTCTTTGAGGATGCGGAAGATGCGGAGGGCGCGATCATCTCCGGCGGGAACTTTCACGGTGCGCCGCTTGCGCTGGCGCTCGACTATCTGGCGATTGCATTGTGCCAGCTGGCGGGGATCTCGGAGAGACGGATAGAGCGGCTGCTCAATCCAAGTCTGAATGAAGGACTGCCGGCCTTTCTCGCGTCGGAGCCGGGGATTGAGTCGGGGTTGATGATGGCCCAGGTTACGGCGGCTGCGCTGGTGGCGGAGTTGCGCGTGCTGGCCGCTCCCGCATCGACGGGATCGATTCCGACCAGCGGCAACCAGGAGGACTTCGTCAGCATGGGGATGACCTCGGCGCTCAAACTGGCGCAGGCTGTCCCGCTCGCGCGCATGGTGATCGCCATTGAGCTGCTGGCCGCGACGCGAGCGCTGGATCTGCGCGAAGACACGACGACACCCGCGCTGGAAGAGGTAAAGCGACGTTTCCGCAAATGTGTTCCGGCGTGGCGGAACGATTGCGTGCTGTCGACGTTGATGGAAGAGGCGGCGAGCTTTCTTGCAGGGCCAGGATGTACTGTGTTGAGTGATCTTCGTCCGGTGGAGGCGCTGCAGTGAGCGAACCGTACACTCCGATTCGTGCACCGCGCGGGAACACGAAGACAGCGCGCGGGTGGATCCAGGAAGCAGCGAAACGCATGCTGATGAACAATCTCGACCCCGAGGTGGCGGAAAAGCCCGAGGAGCTGATTGTGTACGGGGGGCGCGGTAAGGCAGCGCGTAACTGGGAGTGCTATCACAAGATCGTCCAAACGCTGGAGAGGCTGGAGAACAACCAGACGCTGCTGGTGCAATCGGGCAAAGCTGTTGCGGTGGTGGAGACGCATCGGCTGGCGCCGCGCGTGCTGATCGCAAACTCCAATCTTGTGCCGCGCTGGGCGACTTGGGAGGAGTTCGACAGGCTGGATGCCGCAGGCCTGATGATGTATGGCCAGATGACTGCCGGCTCGTGGATCTATATCGGCACACAGGGCATTTTGCAGGGAACGTATGAGACGTTCCGGGGAGCAGCCAAACGCTACTTTAATGATTCGCTTGCGGGCACGATAACCGTGACCGCCGGTTTAGGCGGTATGGGCGGCGCGCAGCCGCTCGCAATCAAGCTGGCGGGTGGCGTGAGCGTTTGTATCGAAGTGGATCCAGCGCGTATTCAGAGGAGACTTGAAACCCGCTACCTGGATCGAGCTACGGGCTCTCTTGAAGAGGCGATTTTGCTGGCGCAACAGGCGAAGGATGCGCGGCAGGCCGTGTCGATAGGGCTGAGAGGCAACGCCGCGGAGCTGGTGCCCGAGATGGTCAAGAGAGGATTCATTCCCGATCTGATCACGGACCAGACCAGCGCCCACGATCCACTGTGGGGCTATCTGCCCGCGGCTCGCCCGGATGAAGACTTGAATACCTTGCGTTCAAAAGATCCTGATGAGTACCTTGCACGCGTGCGCGCTTCGATCGCGGTGCATGTTCAGGCGATTCTGGAGATGCAGCGGCGAGGCGCGGTGGCTTTCGATTACGGAAACAACCTGCGCACACAGGCGAAGCTCGCGGGCGTCAGCGACGCCTATTCCTACCCTGGGTTCGTGCCTGCTTTCATTCGCGATTCCTTCTGCGAGGGACGTGGGCCGTTTCGCTGGGTCGCCTTGTCGGGCGATCCGGAAGACATTGCGAAGACGGATAAAGCTCTGCTGGAACTCTTCCCGGAAGACAAGCGACTGCAGGAGTGGCTCAACTTTGCTTCCAGCCAGGTTGCGTTTCAGGGGCTTCCAGCGCGGATCTGCTGGTTGGGATATCGTGAGCGCGATCGTGCAGGGCTGCTGTTCAACCAGATGGTGCGCGATGGCCGGCTCAGCGCTCCGATTGTGATTGGGAGAGATCATCTCGATGCCGGCTCGGTGGCCAGTCCCTTCCGTGAGACCGAAGGCATGCTGGATGGCTCGGATGCGGTCTCCGACTGGGCGCTGCTGAACTTTGCCACGGGTATCGCCAGCGGAGCAGCCTGGATGAGCTTTCATCACGGCGGCGGCGTAGGCATGGGATACAGTCAGCATGCCGGCCTGGTCGCCGTTGCCGACGGCAGCGACGAGGCGGAGGAACGTCTGCGCCTGTGCCTCACCAACGATCCTGCGCTGGGTGTGGTTCGGCACGCGGATGCCGGCTATGAATTGGCCAAAACTACCGCGAAGAAACGCGGTTTGGATATGCCGAGCCTCGCATGAATGCAGATTTGCTGGTCACGGGAATCTCGCAGCTGGTGACCGCCGAAGGTGCGGCGGCAAAACATGGCCGCGCCATGCGGGAGCTGAAGATCGTGGAGGGTGCTGCGATTGCCTGCGCGGAGGGCAACATCGTCTGGGCGGGAGCTCACTCAGAATGGACGGGGGAGGCCGTCGCAACGGTGGACGTGGGCCATCGTGCGGTTGTTCCGGGACTGATCGATCCTCATACGCATGCGGTGTGGGCCGGAGACAGGCTGGCGGACTTTGAGGCACGGACGTCTGGCGCAAGCTATGAGAGCACCCTCGCTGCGGGCGGCGGCATGCGGAGCACGATCCGCGCAACCGCAGGGGCTTCGCGCGAGGAGCTGGTCGCGCTTACCGTGCCGCGCATCGAAGCGCTGCTGCGTTCGGGCGCGACGACGATTGAGGTTAAGTCAGGCTACGGATTCACGCCTGCTGCAGAGATTGCGATGCTGGAGGCGATCCAGTCGGTGGCGGCATGCACGAAGGCGCGTGTCGTTCCTACGCTGTTAATTCATATACCGCCCCCCGACGCGAGGGACCGTGCCAGCTACCTGGCGCAGATATGTGGCGAGTTGATTCCAGAGGTGGCGCGGCACAGATTGGCTGCGGCGGTGGACGTCTTCGTCGAGAGAGAGGCATGGCATGTGGAGGAGGCGGAGATTTTCTTTCGATGTGCTCAGGAACACGGTCTCGCGATCAAAGTGCATAGCGAGCAGTTTCATTCGGTGGGCGGAATGGAGCTGGGCGTTCGGATGGGCGCGCTGAGCGTCGATCATCTGGAAGCTTTGAAGCCGGAACAGATGGCGACGATTGCCGGAAGCCGCACGTTCGCAACGATTCTGCCTGGGGTCTCTCTGCATCTGGGAATACCAGAGGCGCCGGGCCGCGCGCTTGTCGATGCCGGAGCGGCTGTCGCCGTGGGAACGGATCTCAATCCGGGATCGAGCCCCTTGTTCTCTTCCGCGTTGGCGCTGGCGCTGGCGGTCCGGCTCAATGGACTGACGGCGGCGGAGGCTCTTGTCGCCGGCACGGTGAATGCTGCCTGCGCACTCGGCCTGAACGATTGCGGACGCATAGAAGCGGGCGCGCGCGCAGATTTTATTGTGCTCGATGGCAGCGATTGGCGGGATCTTATCTACACGCTCGGAGCCAATCCTGTTCGGCAGGTGTGGATTCGTGGAGAGAGGGTTATCGGATGAACACACTTTATCTTCCGGAGCTTCTTTATCACGATGGCGGGTTTACTCCGAACGCCGGAGTCCTGGTTGACGGTGATGGCAGGGTCTTGCAGGCGCCTGCGAATATAGAGACTCCTTGCGATGAGATTGTTCGTTTGCCCGGAAAGGCGCTTCTTCCGGGTTTCGTGAACGCTCATTCTCACTCTTTCCAGCGGCTCATTCGTGGCAAGGCGGAATCGAGAGTTGTCAGCGGCAACGATTTCTGGTCATGGCGCGGAACGATGTACCACTCTGCCGCACAGCTTGATCCTCAAGATGTTTACGATGTCGCTCGCATGGCGTTCCTGGAGATGGCGCTCGCGGGAACGACAACCGTCGGCGAGTTTCATTATCTGCATACCGCGCCGGACGGAAGTCCTTACGAAGATCCAAACCTGCTCGGCAAGCAGGTGATTGCGGCGGCCCAGTCCGTGGGTATACGGATCGTGCTGTTGCGCAGCGCATACTTTCGATCGGGATATGAGCTGCCGCGCGATCCGGGGCAGACACGTTTCTTCGAATCGCCGCGCGCCTTCCTCGAAAATATGGAGGCGCTGGTGAAGGCGTATCCGGCAGACTCGGCCGGCGTGCGCCTGGGAGTTGCGCCGCATAGCCTTCGCGCGGCGCCTCTCGACGAGCTTAAGGAAATCGCTGCGTTTGCACGGCATAGGCAGCTGCCTCTTCACATGCATGTAGCGGAACAGATTGCCGAGAACGTGGCGTGCTCACGAGAGTATGGAATGACGCCGGTGGCGCTTCTAAATAAGGAGCAGTTGCTGGGTCCGAACTTTACTGCGGTGCATGCCATCCATATCTCTGCAGAGGAGACAAAGATGCTGTCCGAGTCAGGCACCACTCTCTGTTCTTGTCCAACGACGGAACGAAACCTCGGCGATGGCGTGCTCGCGGCAGATCGCGCAATGAATGAAGGTGTCTGCATAGCGCTGGGATCGGACAGTCAGGCACAGATTGACCCGCTCGAGGATGCTCGCCAGCTTGAGTATCACCTACGTCTGCAATACGAACAGCGTGCGATTCTGGATCAAATCAAGGGGCAGACTCTCGCAGCGCGCCTCTTCGATTGCGCGAGCCTGCATGGCGCCCGAGCTCTTGCCGTTCCGGCAGGCGATCTTGCGCCGGGCTCGTTTGCCGACTTCTTCACAGTTGACCTCGAAGACCCGTCGATCGCCGGAAACTCAGCCGAAGATCTGCTGCCCTTACTGGTATTTTCGCTCAGCCGCTCGGCCATCCGAGACGTTGTCGTGAACGGCAGATGGATCGTGCGTGAGCAGAGGCACGAGCTTCAGGAGGAGATCATCTCCCGCTACCAGGACCTTCACCGCAAGGTGTGGACGGATGCCAAGGCCATGGGATCGTACCGATGAAGACAGTCGTGGAGCACCTCTCGAATCTCATTCGTATTCCTTCGGTCTCTTCGGTTTCGAATCGACCGGTGATCGAGTATGCTCGCAAACTCTTGTGCGAGGCAAAGTGGCAGACAAGAGAGATGATCTACAGGGATGCGGCGGGCACTGAAAAGATCAATTTGATCGCCGCGCCACCGGACCAGACTATTGACGGGCCCGCTGAGCTGGTTTTTGTATGCCATACCGATACCGTGCCGTATGCTGCGGACTGGACCGAGGCCCTGGACCCATTCGTTGCCGATGGGCTGCTCTATGGATGTGGCGCGTGCGACGTGAAGGGATTTTTTGCCTGCCTCCTGACAGCCATCGGTGCAAGTGAACCGTCGAGACTTCTCATGGGATTGCGTCTGGTGCTCACAGCGGACGAAGAGATCGGATGTGTAGGAGCTTCGCGCCTGATGGCGGCGGAGTCGATCAAGCCAAGGAAAGTTGTGATTGGCGAACCGACCTCATTGCATCCGGCGCGGACAGGGAAGGGGTATTGCCTTGCCGAAATCACCGTCTTTGGCCAAGAGGCACATAGCGCCTATCCACAAAAAGGGAAATCCGCGATCTATGGCGCTGCTCGCTTTATTACCGCGATCGAAGCCTTCGCGGCTGAGCTTGCCGAGGAGAAACACGTTCTCTTCGCTCCGGGCTTTACCACTCTGAATGTAGGGACGATCCAGGGTGGAAGCGCAAAGAACATTATTCCCGGGCAATGCGGCTTTCAGCTTGAGTGGCGGCCGAATCCCGGCCAGCCTTTGGATACTGTGCCTGCAGCGGTCACAGAGATTGCGGAGGAGCTGCGAAAGGGCGACCCCGACTTCCGATATCAGATCAACCTTCTACGACAGCAAGGGGGCTTCGAGACCGCTGCGACGGCGCCGCTCGTCCGGAGCATGGAGACGTCAACCGGCAGAGCGGCAACGTCTATCCCCTTTGGGTCTGAGGCCAGCCTGTTTGCCACGATCGCGGAAGAGGTGATTGTTTTTGGTCCGGGAGACATGCAGATGGCCCATAGCGATCGCGAATGTGTGCCGTTGAAAGAGCTGGATGAGGCAGTTGCCTGTGTTCGTGCCATGATGATGGCGACCTGAGCGGTAGATCGTTGCAACGGTTTTCGTAAGACTCAAGAGGATGGAAGTATGAATGAACTGCAAGGCTCCAGGAACGTGATCGAGATCATTGGCGTGCCGCTCGATCTGGGGCAGCAACGTCGCGGCGTCGATATGGGCCCGTCAGCACTGCGGGCTGCGGGCCTCGAATCGAAACTGGAAGCACTGGGCTACACCGTCATCGACCGCGGCAACGTGCCGGTCACGGTGGCGGAGACGACGCACCGGGGAAACGATCGCGCTCGCTTCCTCAAGGAGATCGCGGAGTGCGCTGAGCATACGGCCGATGCTGTCCAGCAGGCGCTGGCACGCAAGGCGATCCCGATTGTGTTGGGCGGAGATCACTCTATCGCCGCAGGAACGGTCGCCGGTGTTGCTCATCACTTCCGCGCTCTGAACCAAGCGGTGGGCCTCATTTGGATCGATGCTCACTCTGACATCAATACGCCCGAGACATCACCTTCCGGCAATGTTCACGGCATGCCGGTCGCCGCGCTGCTTGGCATGGAACCTGCCGCGTT